>NZ_JAIFYA010000001.1:600000-889860 GCF_019688735.1 Thermosulfurimonas sp. F29 | reverse complement strand
CCTGCAATCCCCTCCCCAATCGCAAAGGAAAAGAAACATTAGCACAGATTGAATTTGAAAAAATCTTCAGCTGGAACTCCTCGCAAGATAACGAAGCACGGGGATAACGGATTTTGGGGTGGGGAGATATATGAATCTTTTTCTGGTAAAATAAGCCGGCGATAAAATCAAACAGGAGACGGATGGGATGTGCGGAATCTTCGGAGTCTTCGGGCACAGGGAGGCGGCCAAGCTCACCTACTTCGGGCTTTACGCCCTCCAGCACCGGGGCCAGGAAAGCGCGGGCATTGCGGTCTCCGACGGACGGGAGGTCCGGGAATACCGGGCCCTGGGACTGGTACCGGATGTCTTTGACGAGGACATCCTGGCCCGCCTCCCCGGGCACATCGCCGTGGGCCATGTGCGGTATTCCACCACCGGTTCCACCACCGTAAAGAACGCCCAGCCCTTCTGCGTGACCCACGGAGGGGTCACCCTGGCCCTGGCCCACAACGGCAACCTGGTGAACGCCCACGAGATCCGGTGCGAGCTCGAGGCGCAGGGGTCCATCTTTCAGACCACCATGGACAGCGAGGTCATCGTGCACCTGCTGGCCAAGGCCGCCCGCAAGGGGATCGTGGAGGCCATCCGCGAGGCCATGGGGATTATCCGCGGGGCTTACTCGGTAATCCTTCTCCTCCCGAACCGACTTATCGCCTTCCGCGATCCCTACGGTTTCCGGCCCCTGTGTCTGGGAATGGTCAACGGGGGCTATGTGGTGGCCTCGGAGACCTGCGCCCTGGACCTCATCCAGGCCCAGTACCTGAGGGACATCCGTCCGGGAGAGATCCTGGTAATCGACGAGGACGGTCTTCACTCCCACGAGGGGGCGGAAAGTCGCCACACGGCCCACTGCATTTTCGAGTTCATCTACTTCGCCCGGCCGGACAGCTACATCTTCGGCGAAAATGTGTACGCCTTCCGCAAACGGCTCGGCGAGGTCCTGGCCCGGGAAAAACCCCTCTCCGTGGACTTCGTGATGCCCTTTCCCGACTCCGGAAACTACGCCGCCATCGGCTACGCCCAGGCCACCGGGCTGCCCTTCGAGATGGGGGTCATCCGGAACCACTATGTGGGACGCACCTTTATCCAGCCCTCAGCCGGAATGCGGGACTTTTCGGTAAGGGTGAAACTCAATCCCGTGCGCGAGATCCTCCACGGCAGACGGGTGGCGGTGGTGGACGATTCCCTGGTGCGGGGGACCACCAGCCGCACCCGGGTGAAGGCCATACGGGAGGCCGGGGCGCACGAGATCCACATGCTCATAAGCTGCCCTCCCATCCGGTTCCCCTGTTTTTACGGGATAGACTTCCCCACCCCCGGGGAGCTCATCGCCGCCAAACACTCGGTGGAGGAAATCCGCCGGTATCTCGAACTCGACGAACTCTACTATCTGTCTCTGGAGGGGCTCATTTCCGCCGCCGGGGGAAACGGTGAGCGTTTCTGTCTGGCCTGTTTCACCGGCCAGTATCCCGTTCCGGTCAAGGAGGGCCTGCGCAAGGACATTCTGGAGAAGAACCCATGATGGCTTACCGGAATCTTCAGGAATTCATAAAGAGACTTGAAGCCGAGGGAGAACTTCTACGCGTAAAGGAGCCGGTCTCGGCCGAGCTCGAGATCACGGAGATCACCGACCGGGTGGTCAAACTCGGAGGCCCGGCCCTTCTCTTCGAAAGGGTGAAGGGGCACGATCTCCCGGTCCTCACCAACGCCTTCGGGAGCATGCGGCGGATGTGCCTAGCTCTGGGGGTGGAAAGCCTTGAGGATCTGGCGGCTGAGATCGCCGATTTCCTTCAGGTGGAGGCCCCGGACTCGCTCTTCAAGAAATTGAAACTGGTGCCCAGGCTCAAGCGCCTGGCCAATATGTTTCCCAGAACGGTGAAAAGGGCCCCCTGCCAGGAGGTCGTCCTCCGGGGCGAGGAGGTGGATCTCACGCGGCTTCCGGTGCTCAAGTGCTGGCCCAAGGACGGCGGGCCCTTCATAACCCTTCCGGTGGTGATCACCAGGCACCCGGAGACCGGGATAAGGAATGCCGGGATGTATCGCATGCAGGTCTTTGACCGGAAGACCACCGGCATGCACTGGCACACGCACAAGGGCGGGGCCCAGCACTTTCGGGTGGCCGAACGCCTGGGAAAGCGCCTCCCGGTGGCCGTGGCCATAGGGCCGGACCCGGCGGTAACCTACGCCGCCACCGCACCCCTTCCCGAGGATGTGGACGAGTTCGTCTTTGCCGGATTCCTGCGAGGCAAACCGGTTGAGCTGGTCAAGTGCCTCACCGTGCCCCTTGAGGTCCCGGCCGAAAGCCAGATCGTGCTCGAAGGCTATGTGGAGCCCGGGGAGAGGCGGCTTGAGGGCCCCTTCGGGGATCACACCGGCTACTACTCCCTTCCGGACTACTACCCGGTCTTTCATGTGACCTGCATGACCATGCGGCGGGACGCCATCTATCCCGCCACCATCGTGGGGCGCCCCCCGCAGGAGGACTGCTACATGGCCAAGGCCACCGAAAGGCTGTTTCTCCCCCTCATCAGGAAGACCCTTCCCGAGATCGTGGACATAAATCTTCCCATCGAGGGGGTCTTCCACAACCTGGCCTTCGTTTCCATAGACAAGCGCTACCCCGGGCACGCCCGCAAGGTGGCCTGCGCCCTCTGGGGCCTCGGTCAGATGATGTTCACCAAGATCATCGTAATCTTCGACAAAGAGGTAAATGTGCAGGATCTTTCGGAGTGTCTCTGGCGGCTCGGCAACAATGTGGACCCGGCCCGGGATGTGTTCTTCGTGCAGGGGCCGGTGGACGCCCTGGATCATGCCTCGCCCTACCCCTTCTACGGCTCGAAGATGGCCATCGACGCTACCCGCAAGTGGCCGGAGGAGGGCTTCGGCCGCGACTGGCCGGAGGTCATCGAAATGACTCCGGAGGTCAGGGAACGGGTGGATCGCCTCTGGAAGAAACTCGGGGTGGAGAGGTTTCTGGCCGGGGCTAAGTAAGGTCCCTGAGGGAGAGTTTCACCCCGGGAAGGATCTCCAGCTCTTCCTCCGGAGTGTGGAAGGACACCCGACCCTCGGAGGTGTAGAGGGCCAGGGTCCTTTCCTCCGGATTTATCACCAGGACCCGCGATACCCCCAGGGAGAGGTAATCCCTGATCTTGGGATGCAGGTCCCCCGAGCCCGGGCCTTCGATCTCCACCACGAGATCCGGAGCCACCTCAAGGAACCCCCGCGGCCGTTCCGGGCACCTCTCCCGGGAGACGAACACGATGTCCGCCGCCCGCAGGGTGAGCGGTTCCTTCGAAATCACGATCCCCACCTCCCCCACCGCAAGCCAGCCTTTTTTACCCAGGATCTGTTTTAGTTTTACGGCCACCTCGAATTCCCAGTCTCCGTGCATGAAACCCGCCGGAGCCATGGGCACGACCTCCCCGTTTACGATCTCGTAGAGCCCGGAGGGGATGTTGCCCTCCAGAAGGTCCCGGTAGGTATAGCGGGTCGAGGTGAGGGAAAACGCGAGCCCCTTCTTTCCGGATTCGGCCTGCGGTGCGGCAGGGGCGGCGGCCATTCTTATCACCCCCTCACCTTTTTCTACTCCCCTTAACCCAGTTCGTAAACCTCAAGGCCCGCCGAAAGCAAAAGGGCGGCGGTGACTCCCACCGCGGGGGTAAGACCGCAGGAAGGGCTCCGGGCCTTGAGAAAGGCCCGTTTTATCCCGAGGAACCGGCAGATCTTTAAAACCTCTCTGGCTCCCTCCACGAAGGCCCCGGTGACCTCCTCACCGCGCCGGTTTACCACCCGGGCCCTGCCGGAAAGGACGGCAAAACCGTCCCCTTCGAGGATTTCGGCCGCCGGACGCGGCGTGGGAAGCCCTCCCAGCTGTTCGGGACAGGCCGGAACGAGAAGGTACCGTTCCTTTAAGGAGCTTACGGCCGGCTCGAAAAGGATCTTCCCGTCGTAGCGGGTGGCTAAACCCAGAAGACAGGCCGAGACCAGGACCGGCTCCCTCACACCAGGATCACCCGCGGGGATCCCCCGGAAGCCGTCTCGACGACCCCGATGCGGTACACCGTCTCGCCGAGCCCCCGACACACCGCCTCCACCTCCTCCACCGCCTCCTCCGGAATCACCAGCACGAAACCGATCCCGCAGTTGAAGACCCGATACATTTCCTCCTCGGAAATCTCCCCTCTTTCCATGAGGAATCGGAAGATCGGGGGCATCTCCCAGGCCGACTTTTCGATAACCGCCTGCACCCCCCGGGGTAGAACCCTGGAGAGATTGTCGTAAAAGCCCCCTCCGGTGATGTGGGCCATGGCCTTGACCCTGGTGCCCCGGTGGAGGAGGTTCAGCACCGTGCGCACATAGATACGGGTGGGTTTAAGGAGTTCCTCGGCCAGCGGTCCCCCGATCTCGGGGATCTCGGTGGAGAGATCCAGTTTGAGTTCCTCGAGCACGATCTTTCGCACCAGGGAAAACCCGTTGGAATGAAGCCCGTTCGAGGCCAGGCCCAGGATCACATCTCCCACCGAGACCTCGGAGCCGTCGATAACCTGATCCCGGTCCACCACCCCCACGGCGAACCCCGCACAGTCATATTCCCCCGGGGGATACATGCCGGGCATCTCCGCGGTCTCCCCGCCGAGAAGGGCGCATTCGGCCTGGCGACATCCCTCGGCGATACCCGAAAGGAGCTCGAGGTAAACGGTTTCGTCGAGCCTTCCGAAGGCCAGATAGTCCAGGAAAAAGAGGGGTCTGGCTCCGCAAACGATGAGATCGTTCACGCACATGGCCACTAGATCGAGGCCTATGCCCCGGTGCCTCCCGGCGGCTACCGCCAGCTTTATCTTCGTGCCCACCCCGTCGGTGGTGGCGCAGAGGACCGGCTCCCGGAAATGATTGAGGTCCAGGGCGAAGAGCCCGGAAAACCCGCCTATGTCCGCCAGCACCCCACGCCTGGGGGTGCTCTTCACCAGCCGCCGGATCTCCTCCACCAGGCGGTTGGCCTTGTCTATGTCCACCCCGGCTTCGGCGTAACGGGAACCCGCGCTCATCTTCTCGTCAATAGGCGTAGAGTTTTCCGTAGGGGCGATGGGTGTAGGGTTCGACCTTGGTGAAAGGTTCCTTCATGATCTCCTCGAGATCCAGGTTGAAGTCCGCACAGTATTCGGCGAGGTGTTTGCGCAACAGGGCCTCGTCCTGATCGGTGATTTCGTGGGGTTTGAGCCCCAGGCCGAGCTGATGCTCGGAGACCCTTCCCCGGATGTAAATGGTGCCACCGTGCATGCCGGTGCCCAGGTAGATTCCGGCGATGGGGCGCTCGGGATAACGGGAGAACATGCCCAGAAGGATGATGATCCCCCCGGCCATGTATTCGCCCAGGAAATCCCCGGCCTTGCCCCCGATCACGATCACCGGAACCTTATCCATGTAGGCCTTCATGTGGATGCCTACCCGGTAGCCCACATCGGAGTACACATGGATCTTTCCCCCGCGCATGGCGTAGCCCACCACATCCCCGGCCATGCCGTGGATGACGATCTTGCCCTCGTCCATGGTGTTCCCGGCGCCGTCCTGGGCATTGCCGTGAACGACGATCTCCGGCCCCCGCATGAAGGCCCCCAGATCCAGCCCCGGGGTACCGTAAAGGTCAATCCGGATGTCCGCCGAGACCCCGGCGGCGATGTAACGCTGGCCGTTCACATTGCGGAGGATGAATTCCCGTTCGCCCTCCTCAATCCTGGCCCGAAGCAGCCGATTGAGATCCCGATAGTGCAGATCCCTGGCGTCTATTTCCGTGGGCATCGGAAACCTCCCGGTGTCACTCCTGGGGATACCGGCAGACCGCGGCCGCGGCCCGCTCTCCCGGTCCCCGAAGATAGCTTCTCTGATGGGGTACGCTTCCCGGCTCCAGTTCCACGATCACCGGTTCCCCGGCCTTGGGAGCCCACACCCGATCCGGATCAGGGCAGATGGCCCGTATGGCCGCCTCCTCGCTGGCCATGTAAACCATATCGCCCTTTTCCGCCGCCACGAGAGGCCGTAGTTTCACCCGATCGTTGAGCCCCACCAGCCCCCCGTTGTAGGCGAAAAGTATGGCGAAGGGACCGTTCAGCATGGCCGCCCCGTAAACCACGCGCACGGCCCGGGCCAGTTCCCTCTCCTCCTCGGGCATCCGGTCAATCTCCTCCCAGAAGGGCGGAGCCAGCGCCATACAGGCCACCTCGATGGGAAGTCGATGGCGACGAATGAGGAGATCCAGAAGATAGGCCACCACCTCGGTGTCGGTGAGAAGGGTGCAGTGGTAGCCGAACATCTCCAGATACCGCCGGTTGGTACCGTAACTGGAGATCTCACCGTTGTGCACGATGGACCAGTCCAGAATGGTAAAGGGATGCGCTCCCCCCCACCAGCCCGGAGTGTTGGTGGGGAAACGGTTGTGCGCGGTCCAGATGTAGGCCTTGTATTCCTCGATGCGAAAGAAGTCCGCGATCTGATGCGGGAACCCCACCCCCTTGAAAGCCCCCATGTTCTTCCCGGAGGAAATCACATAGGCCCCATCGATTCTGGTGTTGATCTCCATGACCAGCGAGACCATGTAATCGTCCTCGTCCTCCGTGCCCTCACACACCTCGCGGACCTCGCCCTCGTACTTGGGTTTCACGAAGTACCTCTTAAATAGAGGGGGATTCTCGATCCCGGGGGTGCGCCTGGTGGGGATGGGTTCCTCGTGGGCCATGTAGGTCCGATGGGCCAGAAGCTCCTCCACATCTTCCAGGGCCTTGCGGTGATCGGCCATGACATGGAGGGCGTAGTAGTCGGCGAGATCCGGATAGATGCCGTAAGCCGCGAACCCGGCCCCCAGACCGTTTCCCCGTTCCTCCTGGCAGCAGATGGACCGGATGATGACCTCACCGGGAATGAGTTCCCCCTTGCGATGTATGACCCCGGAAAGTCCGCAACCCGAAATGTCCTTCATCTTATTCCCCCGCGTGTTTTACCCCGAGGATTTTCATCTCGGTTTCGGTGAGTCCCACGGCCCTGAGTTTATCCCGGTTGCCCCGCAGGCTCTCTATGGAGTTAAGCCCCATGGCCCCGAGCATTTCCTTCATCTCGTGGGCCCATCCGTGGACCAGGTTGTAGATCTTCTCGAAGGCCACCTCCGGCGGGAGCCTTTTGATGAGTTCCGGATCGTTGGTGGCGATACCCCAGGGGCACTTTCCGGTGAAACAGTGCTGACACATGGTGCAGCCGCAGGCGATGAGGGCCGGGGTGCCGATGTAGACCGCGTCCGCCCCCAGGGCGATGAGCTTGATCACATCGGCGCTGCAGCGGATACCCCCTGAAGCGATCACCGAGGCCCGGTTGCGGATGCCCTCCTCGCGGAGCCTCTGGTCCACCGCGGCCACCGCAAGCTCGATGGGGATCCCGATGTAGTCCCGGAACATGGTGGGGGCCGCACCGGTGCCCCCCTTGAGACCGTCTATGACCACGGCGTCGGCCCCGGCCCGTACGATCCCCGAGGCAATGGCCGCCACATTGTGCACCGCCGCGATCTTTACGAAGACCAGCTTCCTGTACTCCGTGGCCTCCTTCAGGGCGTAGATGAGACCGCGCAGGTCCTCGATGGAGTAAATGTCGTGGTGCGGGGCCGGGGAGATGGCGTCCGAGCCCACCGGGATCATCCGGGTCTTCGAGATCTCCTCCGTGACCTTTTCCCCGGGAAGATGCCCGCCTATGCCGGGTTTGGCCCCCTGACCGATCTTGATCTCGATGGCCACCCCGGCGTTGAGGTAGTCCACATGCAGCCCGAAGCGCCCGGAGGCGCACTGCACGATGGTGTTTGACCCGTATTCGTAAAGGGAAGCGTGAAGCCCACCCTCACCGGTGTTGTAGAGGGTCCCCAGTTCGCGGGCGGCCCGGGCCAGCCCCTGGTGCACATGGAGACTTATGGCCCCGTAGCTCATGGCCGCAAACATGATGGGGACTTCCAGCTTGATCTGGCGGGGCATTCTGGTCTTGAGCCGGAATTTCCCCTCCGGCCCGGGCTCCACCTCCAGGGCGTCCGGCCGCGGCCCCAGATAGGTTCTGAGCTCCATGGGCTCCCGCAGGGGATCAATGGGCGGGTTGGTGACCTGGCAGGCGTCAAGCACCAGATGATCGAAGTAGCTCCGGAAGGGGATGGTGCATCCGGTGGAGGTGAGGAGCACCCCGCCCTGATCGGCCTGCTTGTAAACATTTTTGATGAACCAGGGGGTCCAGACCGCGTGTTCCCGGAAATCCGAGGGATTGCGCCGGATCACCAGGGCCCTGGTGGGGCACATGGCCTCGCAGCGATGACACCCCACGCACTTGGTGGGGTCTTCGGAAAGCTCCTTCTTTTTGGCGTTCCAGATGTGGGCCCCGTAAGAACACTCCTTTACGCAGATCCGGCACTTGATACACCTCTCCGGATCCCTTTCGATGACGAAGTCGGGGAAGAACCTGGCCCACTGGGGGACTTTCTTCTTGCGGCTCTTTGGGGTCTTTTCTCTTTCGCCCACCGAAGCCCTCCTTATCCGTCCGGTAAGAAGCCACTTTAATGGAAATTTTAAATGTTTCAAGTTGTCTCCCGAAAAACAGAATCGGATCCTAATTTTCAAGGGGGTTGCGGGAGCAGGGGCGAGAAAGTAATAAAGAGGGACATGGTGGTCACCTACCGGGTGATATACGGGGATACGGACTGCGGCGGGGTCATGTATTACGGAAACTACCTGCGTCTTTTTGAGATCGGCCGCACGGAGCTTCTCCGGGCCCGGGGACTCACCTATCGGGAGATCGAGGAAAAGGAGGGGCTGATCCTTCCCGTGGTGGAGGTCCATGTGCGTTACAAGGCCCCGGCCCGTTACGACGATCTCCTGGAGATAGAGACCCGGGTTACCGAGGTGGCCCCTCACCGGGTTCGGTTCGAATACGAGATCCGGCGGGGTGCGGAAATCCTGGCCCGGGGCTACACCGTACACGCCCCGGTAAACCGGAAGGGGCGTCTCACCCGTTTCCCCGAGGATCTAAGGCGAAGGCTCTCCGCGCTGGTCCAAAGTTGACAGCCCCCCGGGGGATGTTAATATGCCGGAAACCCGGAGGAAAGGAGGGATGTGTTTTGCCCGGAGTAATCGTGCGCGAAGACGAACCCTTTGAACAGGCTCTCAAGCGTTTCAAGAAACAGGTGGAAAGGGACAAGATCCTTTCGGAGGTCAAGAAGCGGGAATTCTACGAGAAACCGGGGGTGCGGCGGCGCAAAAAACTCATGGCGGCGCGCAAGCGGCTCCTCAAGAAACTCAAAAAAATGCGTCAATACGATTGATTGAATGCCGGGCACACTGGAAAAACTCGAGTGGCCCGGATTCCTTGAACACTTCAAACCGTACCTCCGTACCGAAGCCGGAGAGAAGCGTCTAGCTTCCTTCTCTCCGGCTTTTTCCTTTGAGGAGGCCCTGGAAAGACAGAACCGCCTGCGAGAGCTTGCAGATTTTTCCGCTCGCTCTGGTCTCACCTCTCTTCCAGAACTTCCCCTCCTCGAGCCTCTGGTGGAACGGGCTGCACGGGGAGGGATTCTTCATCCCGAAGAACTCCAGGTCATCCTCCGGCATCTTGAGACGGCTCGCTCCCTTAAGGAACTTTCCTTCTTTCCCGATATTTCCACCCTGGAGGCCCTTCGGGCAGAACTCTCCCTTTCGCTTGAGCCTGGCGGAAAAGACCTTTCTGATAGAGCCTCCCCGGAACTCGCCGAAGTTCGCCGGCGCTACCGTCATTTCTTCGAGCGACTGCATCGGGTTCTGGAGGAGACCTTGAGACGATACTCCCGAAAGGGCTACCTTCAGGAGGACCACATCTTCCAGCGCAAGGGACGCCTGGTACTGCCAGTGCGTTCTGAACATCGCCACCGGGTTCCGGGAATTCTCCACGATGTTTCACAATCGGGAGCTACGGTCTTCATCGAGCCTGCCGAGGCCGTGCCCATCTCCAATGAGCTAGAAATAGCCCGTCTCGAAGAGGAACAAGCTCGTCGAAAAGTTCTGGAACGGCTCTCTAGACTAATAGGAGAATTCCGGACTCCTCTTCGGGAGCTGGAGGAGGCTTTGGCCGAGGTGGACTTAGGACTTTCCGCGCTGAAACTCGCCCGGGAATACCGAGGGAACTTCCCGGAGCTCCGCCCCTCGGGCGCTCTGAAAATCCTGCGAGCGATACATCCCTTTTTTCTCCTTCGGAGAGAGGAGGCCGTGCCCAACGATTTCAGGCTTTCCCCGGAAAAACCGATATTGGTGATTAGCGGTCCGAACTTCGGGGGAAAGACCGTGGCCCTGAAAACCATGGGAATGTGCGTGCTCCTAGCCCAGGCCGGGCTCCCTATTCCGGCGGCCGAGGGTTCGATCATTCCGGTTTTCCGGAAGATTCTGGTAGACCTGGGCGACGACCAGACCCTTCAGGCCCATGAAAGTTCCTTTTCGGCGCATGTTCGGGCCGTACGGGAGATCCTCTTTGAGGCCGATCCGGAAAGTCTTGTGCTTCTCGACGAACCCGGAAGGGCCACCGACCCCCGGGAGGGGGCGGCCCTGGCGGTGGCAATACTGGAAGCCCTGGAGGATTCCGGAGCCTTCGTGGCTGCCACCACCCACCTTCCGGAGGTAAAACGGTACGCCGTGGTTAGCGAAAAGGCGGTCCCAGCCTCCATGGCCTTTAAGGAAGAGGAGGGATGCCCCACTTATCGTCTTATCTATGGAGTGCTCGGATCCTCTCGGGGGCTGGTCTTGGCCCGGGAGGTGCTGCCTCAGCCAATAATAAAACGGGCGGAAAGCCTTCTTTCCGGAGAGGATACCGGGGAGGCCTATCTGGAAAAGCTCCGGTCTCTTGAGCAGGAGCTTCGCCTAAAGGAGAAGGCCCTTTCCGCCGAAAAAGAGAGCCTCAGGCGGGAGAGGGAGGCTCTTGAGCACCGCCGGCGGGAGCTCGAGGAGGAATTCCGCCGAGAAAAAGAGGCACTACGAAAAAAAGTGGAGGACCGGATCCGGGAGCTTGAGGGGCGGCTCGTGGAGATGATGCAGGAATATCGCCGGCTGGGGCGTCGTCGAGTGGAGGGACGGTGGCAAGAGGAGGTGCGAGAGATCCTCGAATCCCTCTCGGAAGCCACAGATATAGGGGAACTTACCCCGGGACAAAAGGTCCTCCTAAGGGATCTGGGGCGGGAGGGAGTGGTCCTTCGGGACCTGGGAGAGGAGGTGGAGGTGCGGGTGGGGCACTTCAGACTTGCGCTTTCCAAAAAAGGTATTAAAGTCCTTTCGGATGTTCGCGAGGGCCCGCGTTTCCAAGTTTCGGTTTCCTCCGAAGCTCCTTCCGCGGACGAGCTGCATCTTCGCGGGCTTACGGTGGACGAAGCCCTGTCTCAGCTCGAAACCTTTCTCAACCGGGCCCTTCTTTCCGGAAAAAAGGAGGTGCGCATCGTTCACGGTCTCGGCACCGGTAGGCTCATGCGGGCGGTAAGGGCCTACCTCAGGGGACACGAGGCGGTAGAGGCAATCCGGCCCGGTGCCCCCTTTGAGGGGGGCGAAGGGGTAACGGTGGTCAGGCTCTCTTCCGGGACCTCAGGGGTCCACCGCCGGAGGGGGTCGTGAACCTAAGGGAGGCCGCAGCCCGTATTCGCGACACCGTAAACATCGTGGATCTCGTCTCCGATTATGTGGCCCTCAAAAAGGTGGGGCGCAACTACATGGGGCTCTGCCCCTTTCATTCCGAAACCAAGCCCTCCTTTGCGGTAAACGAGGAAAAGCAGATCTTCCGTTGTTTCGGCTGCGGTGCCGGCGGGGATGTGATCGGTTTTTTCATGAGGGCGGAGGGACTTACCTTCGCCGAGGCGGTCCGGGAGCTGGCCCGTCGCTACAACCTTCCCCTTCCGGAGGGGACCGGTGAGTCTTCCTCCGAGGAAAGGCATCGCCTTCTCTACGAGATCAACGAAAAGGCGGCTCGCTTCTACGGGCACCTCCTGAACACCTCCTCCGAAGCCGAAGAGGCCCGGGAGCACCTGCGGGAGAGGGGACTTTCTCCGGAAACGGTGAAGACCTTTAGGCTGGGGTTTGCGCCGGAGGAAGGCGGGGCGCTGGCCTCCCACCTGCGGCTTTCCGGGGTGGACCTGGCCCGGGCCGAGGAAGCGGGAGTGGTGGTGCGCCGGGAGGACGGTTCCTACTACGACCGTTTTCGGAAGCGGCTCATCTTTCCCATTCGCAACGCCGCAGGCAAGACGGTAGCCCTGGCCGGGAGGATTCTCGGGGAGGGGGATCCCAAGTACCTCAACTCCCCGGAGACTCCGATCTACCGGAAGAGCCGGGTTCTCTACGGGCTTTACGAGGCCCGCGTCCATGTGCGGGAAAAAGGGACCGGCCTGGTAGTCGAGGGATACTTCGACCTCCTCTCGCTGTGGGACCGAGGGGTCCGGAATGTGATGGCCACCTGCGGCACGGCCCTCACCCAGGAACATGTACGGCTCTTAAGGAGGCTCTGCCGGAACTGGTATCTGGTTTTCGACGGCGACGAGGCCGGACGCAAGGCAGCGGCCCGGGCCCTGGCGGTGTTCTTCCGGGAGGGGGTTTTTCCCAGGGTGGTCTTTCTTCCCGAGGGAGAGGATCCAGACAGTCTGGTACGCCGGGCCGGGATCGAGGCCCTGGAGGAGCTTCTCGCCAGTGCTCTCGAACCCCTTTCCTTCCTGGTGGACCACCTGCGCAGGCTCTACGGAGACGATCCCCAGGGCAAGAGCGCCACGGCCCGGGAACTTCGGGAGATCCTTTCCGGTATTCCTGATCCGGTGGCCCGCCACGAATATCTGCGCCTGGCGGCGGAAAGGTTGCGCGTCCCGGAGGATCTCCTTCTATCCGCACGCCCCCGGACCTCTTCCCCGGAAAGACCCGTCTCATCAGATGACCCCTTCGGAAGACTCATCCTTCAGGTCCTACTGCACCTCCCTTCCTGCGCGGCACGACTCAAGCGTCTCGGCGTGGAGGAATTTTTAAGCAAAGACACCGAAAAACGCCTTTATGCCCGCATCATGGAGGCCGTTGAGGAAGGGCGGTCTCCGGAAAACCTCACCCTGGACGATCCGGAGCTACAGGACCTTTACGGCGAGCTCCTCTTTTCACCCCCGCCGGAAAAGCCGGAGGAGGAAGTCCTCTCCGAGATAGAACGCACCGTAACTTTACGGCGTTTTCGCAAAATGGATCGACTTATCGAAGAAATCCGGCAGGCCGAAAGCATGGGGAAAAGAGAAACCCTGGCGAGGCTCCTCAGGGCCTACGCCGAAATCTGTAAAAAATCCTTAAACTGCCGCGGGGAGGGGGCTTATGAGTCGTTCTCACAACGAACTTCAGGTTTTTGAGGAAGGAGTAAGCTGTCTTCGGGAGATTGAGGAGACCTATGGTTTTGATTCCGGTCTTCCAGAAATTGAGGAAGAGAGCGGCTTTGATCCGGTCAAGTACTACCTTAGGGACATGGGGGACATTCCTCTTCTTTCTCGAGAGGAGGAGGTGCGACTGGCTCGCGAAATGGAAGAAGGGGAACAGCAGGCGGTACGAGCGGCCCTGCGTTTTCGGACAGGAGTCCAAAGGGTAGGTGAAACCTTTGCAAAGTTGCTTGAGGGCCGGATAAGAGTGCGCGAGGTCCTTCGGGATGCCGACGAATTCTCGGAGGAAACACCGGGAGAGGACGACAAGGGTATTGGTGAATGGGCACAGGAAATAAGAAATCTCGCCGATTCACTCCTCCGACAATGGGATGACCTCCCCTCGGGCAGAGGAGCTCGACTTTCTCACTACAGAACTCTTTCCAGATTACGGACGCATTTGGAGAGACATCTTTTTGAAAGGAGACTGGCTCGCAGATTTATCGAAGCACTCTGCCGCGAACCTTTGGAAAAGGGTTGCGAGCTCCGGCGGGCGGAAAGGGATCTTAAGGGAGTGGAGGAATCCGGATACCGGCTCTCGGTCCTGATCCAGCACTTCATTCGCAGCAACGGAGATTATGTCCGATTGGAGGAAGCAGCAGCCAGGGTGGGGCTCTCTCCAAAGAGATTTCTGGAGTTTCGGGAACGCTATGAGCGTTTTAAAGCCCTTCAACGGGAGATTCCACTGCGCTTCGGAGTAAGTCTTCCCACCTTTCGAGAGGTTCTCTCGGATATGGAAAGAGGCCTTTCCCGGGCCCGGGAGGCCAAGGAGTCCCTGGTGCGGGCCAACCTCCGCCTGGTGGTATCCGTGGCCAAGAAGTATGTGGGAAGAGGGCTTCCTTTCCTGGACCTCATCCAGGAGGGCAACATCGGTCTCATGAAGGCGGTGGAAAAGTTCGATTACCGCAGGGGATACAAGTTCAGCACCTACGCCACCTGGTGGATCCGGCAGGCCATCACCCGGGCCATCGCCGATCAGGCCCGCACCATTCGCATTCCGGTCCACATGATCGAGCTCATCAACAAACTGGTGCGCACCTCCCTTCGTTACTACCAGGAGAAGGGCGAGGAACCCACTCCCGAGGTACTGGCCCGGGAAATGGGACTTCCGGTGGAAAAGGTCAAGACCATTCTCAAGATCACCAAGGATCCGGTGTCGCTCGAGACACCGGTGGGCGACGACGAGGATTCACTCCTGGGGGACTTCATAGAGGACGAGATGATTCTGGGACCGCACCAGGCCACGGAGGATCTTTCCATGGTGGAGGAGGTGCGCAAACTTCTCTCCTGTCTCTCCCCCAGGGAAGAAAAGGTGTTGCGGTTGCGTTTCGGAATAGGTGAGAAGTACGAACACACCCTGGAGGAGGTGGGCAAGGCCTTCGGGGTCACGAGGGAGCGGATCCGACAGATCGAATCCAAGGCCCTGCGGAAGCTACGCCACCCCCATCGGAGCAAGCACCTTAAGTACTATCTAACCTCGTGATTTCTTGACAAAAATAGGGTGAGGGCTACATTAAAGCTAAAGCGTGGGCCTGTAGCTCAGCTGGTTAGAGCCACCGGCTCATAACCGGGAGGTCGGAGGTTCGAATCCTCCCAGGCCCACTTATTTTCGTTTTTACTCGAAATGGCGATCACGGCCGAAGACATATGTGAGTACATCGAAAGCTGGGCTCCGGTCTCCTGGGCGGAGGAGTGGGATCGGGTTGGGCTGCAATTCGGAGCCCTCGGTGCTCCGATAAAACACCTTGGTCTGTCCCTCGAGCTCACCCCTAAGGTGGCCTCCTGGATGCTGGAGAGGCAGGTGGATTGTCTGCTCACCCACCATCCCGTCTTTTTTCGTCCTTTAAAGAGGCTTCTGGCCGAGGATCCCTGGGAGGGGATGGTCCTTGAGCTGATCCGGGCCGGAAAGACCGTAATCTCTTATCACACCAACCTGGACGCCGCTCCCGGAGGGGTGACCGAGACCCTGGCCGAGGCCCTGGGGATCTCCTGCGAGGCTCCTCTTCGTCCGTGTTCCCCGGAAGAACCGCGGGCCGGCCTGGGGAGGGTGGGAAGGTGCGATCCCCCCGTGCCCCTTTCCGAAATGGCCCGGCGTCTGGGCTCGCTTATTCGGGCTCCCGTGGCTGTGGTGGGCGAGGAACGCGAGGTGTCCCGGGTGGCCCTGTGCGCGGGCTCGGGATGGGATCTCTGGCCGGAGGTCTTGTCAAAGGGAGCGGAAGTATTTATAACCGGGGAGGTCAAACATCACGCCGCCCGGGAGGCCGAGGTGACGGGTGTGTCCCTTCTGGTGAGTGACCACTTCGCCATGGAGAACTTCTTCTGGCGACGACTGGCCCGGCAAGTGGCGGAGCATTTTCCGGGCCTTACCGTAAGTTTCTTCGAGGAGAGTAGTCCCTTTAAACCACATCACATCCAAGGAGGAGGATGAAGTGCGAGAGGAGATCGCCACCCTTATCAAACTTCAGGAAATAGACCTGAAAATCATCGAAATAGAAAGGCGCAAAAACGAGTTGCCGGAGACCCTGCGCCAGGCCGAAGAAACCCTTTCCCGGAAAAGACAGCAGTTTGAAGAAATTTCACGCCGGCTGGAAGAAATCGATCTCAAAAGGAAGACCGAGGAGGAAGAGCTCGAGGAGGAGTACCAGCGTCTGCGCAAGACCCAGACGCGCCTCATGCAGATTCGGGGCAGCCGGGAATACCAGGCTCTTCTACGGGAGATAGAGGAGATCAAGAAGGCCAACAAGCAGCGGGAGGAAAATCTTCTCAGGTTAATGGAGGAACAGGAGACTCTCAAGAAAGAGGAGGAAACCCTTCGCCGGGAGATCGAAGAGCTGGAAAAGAAGGTGGCGGACGAAAGGGCCCATTACGAGGCCCAGTGCCGCAGGCTGGAAGAAGAGAAGACCGGGTATTTGCGGGAAAGGGAGGCCCTGGCCGAGGCGGTGCCTCAGAATCTGTTGAACCGATACGAGTTTATCCGGCAGAGGCGCGGGGGCTTGGCCATCGTGGCGGTGGAAAACGGCACCTGTGAGGGCTGTCACATGCACATCCCGCCGCAGCTCTTCAACGAACTCCAGCGCGACGACCGTTATTACGAATGCCCCCTGTGTCGCCGGCTTATTTACTACAAGAAGATTTACTTTCCGGAAGCCGAGGATTCTTCCGAGGATACCGCCCCCTCGGAAACATAAATGCGCAACACCCTGTGACGACGGTAAAAGGGGGAGATCTCGGCAAGGAGCCTGAGGTCTCCCCTTCCCTCAAATAACGAGGATCCCTTCTGAGTTTCCACGAAAAGAATCCCCCGGGGAAAAGGTGGGGTCTTAACCACCGGTATGGGTCCTCCGTGGTAGAAAATCAGAAGGTAGTCGGGATGACGGTAAAGATAGAGGGGGTGGAACCCCAGATAGGGGCGAACCCTCTTTATAGATTCGAATCGCAGAGCGTTCCCCCTCCACTCCACCATGATGGCCCCGGTGAGGAGAATCAGGGTTAAGATGGGAGTCAGGGAACGCAGAAGGGACTCCCGGGATCGGAACCATTCGGAGGCGGAAAGGGCCAGGGACAGGGCGAAAAAGGGATAGATGGAAAGGAGATACTTGCTGAATTTGGCCGCCGTGAAACTGAGAAGACTTAAGGGCACGAACCAAGCCAGAAAGGTAAAGAGTTTGGGATGATCCCGGAGGTGAAGTCTCACGAAGGAGGGTAGTCGCAGAACGAGGATACTTTCCGGAAGGAAACCGGCCAGAAGGGCCCCGGCGTAGTGGTAAAAGGGGTCTCTTTTTCCCGTGGCCAGTCTTCCCAGAAGGTCCTCCCGGAGAAATTCCGTAAAACCACCACCACCCAGGCCGTGGTAGACATAGAGATACCAGAGGATGGCCGGAGTCAGGGCCAGCATCCACCCGAGGGGATGCAAAAGGTAAAGCGTGTGCCGGTTTCCGGTGATCCATCCGTAAAGCAGGATCGGGGGAAGGGCCAGGAGGATAAAGGGCCCTTTGGTGAGAAAGCCGGCTCCCAGAGAGGCAAAGGCCATCAGGATAAATCGTTTTTTACCGGATTCCAGGAAGAGGAAGGCCCCGTACACATAGAGTCCGAACCAGAGAGCCATAAGCATCTCTATGTCCACCCGGTGGGCAAAAAAGTAGAACCGCGGGGCCCCGGCGAGAAAAAGAACCGCCAGAAAAGCACACAGACCTCCCCCCACCCGCCTGGCCAGAAGAAAGGTCACGAAGAGAAGGGCTCCGGCAAAAAGGAGGGAAGGAAGGCGAAGCACCGCTTCGCCTGTTCCGCAGAGCCAGGAAATAAAGCCGGCCACCCAGGTGTGAAGTGGGGGCTTGGTTACATAAGGTTCACCGTTCAGGTACGGAAGGAGCCAGTGACCGAATTTGACGGCCTCCTGAACGATCTCGGCCCTGCGGGCCTCCTGGACGGAGGTCAGGGGCAGAAAGAGGGGGAGGAGGTAAAGCCCCCCTATAATCACCCACGGTATTCCTCGTTTCAGGAAAGAGCCCACAGACTCAGACATGGTACCAGTATAAAGGAAACAAAGGTGGCCGCCACGAGTCCACCCATAACGGCTATAGCAAATCCCTGAAAGTACTCCGCCCCGGCTCCAAGGCCTATAGCAGCAGGCATAAGGGCAAAGATGGTGGTCAGGCTGGTAAGCAGAATGGGGCGAAGCCTGATTCGGATCGCCTCAAGAAAGGCGACCCTTAGGTCTGTCCCTTCTTTTGTCTTCTGTTCGACAAAGTCAAGGAGAACAATGGCATTATTGACGCATATCCCTATAAGGGTGAGCATTCCCATAGCCACGGAAAGGTCCAGATCCTGACGGGTCATCCAGAGGGCCACTAGTGCTCCAGTCAGAGAAAATGGAGCCGTGATCAGGATCACTAAAGGAGGTTTCCAGGAATTGAATTCCACGAGTAATATGAGAAATACGAGAATAAGCGCCCCCGCAAGGATGAACGCCATCTCCCGGAGACTCCTCTTAAGAACTCTGTACTGTCCGGTTATTTCCACCCTGTATCCCCCGGGAAGTGATAGGGCCTGAAGATGTCTCTTAAGTCTTGAGGCTATCGTGAACAGGTTCCCTTCCACTTCCGCCAGCAGAGTAACCTCCCGTTCTCCGTTGAGCCTGGTAATTTCTCCAGGCAGGTATTCCACCCGTATGTCGGCCACCTTTCGTAGGGGAACCCATTGCCCCCTTGATGTTCGGATAGGAAGGGAAGAAAGCTCTCTGGGATTTGAGATCCGAGACCGATCAAATTGAAGGAGAACGCGAATCTCTCCCTGCGGTTTTATTATGCGTGTGGCTTCAAGCCCCCAGAAGGCCGCCCTCAGGGTGGAAAACACCTCCTCCGGACTTACTCCAAAACGAGCTAGATCGGAATATCTTAACTTTACGGTTATCTGAGGTCTTTTTACTTTCAGAGGATTCACTACATTTGAAATACCCGGCTCATTTTCCATAATCTTCTCTACTCTTCCGGCCAGCGAGGCCAGGATATTCAGATCTCTCCCGTAGATCGTTACCCCGAAAAGGGCCGGAAGTCCGGAAAGGCTCTCATCCATTTTTTCCTGAGTGGGCTGATGATAAACGAGGACCATGCCGGGAAAACGAGAATAGACCTTCTTGAGATCGGCCATAATTTCCCCGGCCTTCCGGGTGCGCTCGCCCCGGGGCTTGAGCTTGATGATCATTTCTCCTCTGTTGACCCCTTCAATTTGATGTCCCACCTCCGGAGAACCGGTACGACGATATACACAGGCTACATCCGGCTCAGTCATGGCCAGGTGAACAAGCTCTTCTCCGATTCGATTGCTCTCTCTAAGGGAGGTCCCCGGAGGCAGGGTGTATTCTATCAAAAGGGCTCCTTCGTCTACCGGGGGAAGGAACTTCAGGTGGAAAGAGCCGAAAATCAAAATCCCGATCACCACAGGGATCACCGCACTTCCGGCGATAGTCTTCCGGGGATGATTGAGGCTCCGGGAGAGGATTTTTAAAAGGAATGACCTCAAGGATGAAAGGAGATGAGCAGCCGGAGGATGGATGGATTTCTGCGGTAGAGACATATTCCCCAGAAGCACGGGTACAAAGGATAGGGAAAGAAGGAGAGAAATGAGAAGGGCCAGACTTACCACCAGACCGAAGGGTCTCAGGAATAGCCCGAGGATGCCGGTCACCAGACCTAGGGGAAGGAAGGCCGCTACGGTGGTGAAGGTCCCGGCGGCATCGGGGGGGGCAATCTCTGTAGTGCCGGTCAAAGCGGCCTTCGCGGGCGGTTCTCCCATCTCCAGATGCCGGAAAATGTTCTCTGCAACCACGATAGCATCGTCCACGATCATTCCTACGGCAAGGGCTAGTGCCGAAAGAGTTACGATATTAAGGGAAAGACCCAGGATTTTCATCGAGATCAAGGTGGCCAGCAGGGTAAGAGGAATGGTTGCTGACACCACGAGGGTAGGCCCCATCGTCCCCATAAAAAGATAAAGAACACCCACGGCCAGGAACGCCCCGAGCAAGAGATCATCCAGGATGGTCTTTCGAGCCTCTTCCAGGATCTCGGACTGATCGTAAAACTTTTTGATCCTTGTCCCCGGGGGAAGAAAGGCTTTAAACTCTTTCACCGCAGTTTCTACGGCCCGGGCAACTTCAATGGAACTGGCACCGGGTTGTTTGCATACATAAAAGGCCACCGCCGGATGACCATCCCCCCGGACCTCGTAATGTCTGGGAACCACGCCCTGGAGGACCTCGGCTACGGAGGAAAGAGGAACGTTTTCTCCGCGGGAATTTCTTATGTAAAAGTCTTTCAGGTCTTCAAGGGCCTCCAGACGGGCATCGCCCCGGATTACATACTCCCGCCCACCCCGGGTAACGATTCCGGCCACCTGAGAGGTATTGCTCCGGGCCAGAGCCCTCTTGAGATCGGAAATGCCCATACCCATAGCCATAAGAGTCTCCGGCCTTATCCGCACAATGAAGGCCCGCCTGTCTCCCCCCAGAACCTCCACCGAGGAAACCCCGGGAATGCTCATGAGTCGATTGTAAAGGGTTAACCGGATCAAATTTCGCAGTTTCACCAGATCCCTTGAGCCATAAACCACATATCCGACCACCTCCTGAAGGGTGGTACCGATGTTTTCCATCCGGGGAATGACTCCCGGCGGCAGGAGACCGGCGATTCGGGCAAGCCTTGCCTGAATCAGTTCACGGGCTTCCCTGATCGAAGTACCGGGGCCGAAGACCACGGTAACCCTGGAGATTCCCTGGATTGAGACCGAGGATATCCGTTTGACCCCGGGCAGGCCCCGCAATTCGTCCTCAATGGGACGGGTAATGAGCAGCTCTATGTCCTCAGGCGCGGCTCCGGGATAATGGGCGATAATGTTTGCTACCGGAAGATCGAGATTGGGGAAAAGATCCACGGGGAGGTGCCAGAGGGCATACAACCCGGTAAACACGATAGATACGACCAAAAGAAGCATGAGGCGCGGATTGGCAATGAGCCAGCGCAGAGCTCCTCTCATTTACGGAATACCTTGCGAAATTTTTTTCAATGATAGAGAAAGAAAGAGACCCGTGACAGTAAGCAAAAGGACTGGTTTCAACCAATGAGGATCCAAGAAATGAGTGTAGAACAAGTAAAGGGTATGATCGAACCATTTTGGACTCGGAACGGGGATGCGTTTTACCTTTACATCAAGCACGCCGTTTATGACCTTCACTTTGAGATAATGATAGAAAAAGTGTTTCGGATCCTCGCCGTAAAGTGCCGCTCCCGCCCCACCGGTTATGGTATAAGGGGTGCCGTTCCACTTTCCCTGAAAATAGCCGTGAATATGTCCAGCAAATACATGAGAAACGCCGTAGATCCTGAAAACCTCCGAAAGAAATGCGGCCTCTTTTTTGGGAAGACAATGGTGTTCGGAAGGCCGGGGATCATAAAGAGGGATATGGAGAAAAACCAAACGGTGGTCGCAGCGGTCCTGGCTCTTCCTGAGTTCTCCTTCAAGCCATGTCCTTTCTCTAATGGTCACTTTTCTTGCGGCATCATCCAGGATCAAGAAACAGGTCCTTCCGATACGAAAAGAGTAATAAGGCCGGCCGAAGATCCGAGTATAAAGCAGATAACCGCCTCCTTTTAGTTCGTGATTGCCGATGACCGTAACCAGGGGTTTGTGGAGGTTTTTTTGAATAAGATCCAAAAAAAGGAAATACGATATCTTGCTTCCTGAATGGACCATATCTCCCAAGGCAATGACAAAGGAGATTTCAGGGTCCCGGTCAATGTCCCTTAAGAGCCTTTCAAAGCCATAGATGCTGAACTGGTTATCTCCAAATACGGCAAATGAAAAATCACGCGGATCCTTAATCCTTATTTTAGAAAGATTGAGAGTGTTCCAATCTGTAGCTGAAAGAGTGCAAACATGTTCATGGAACTCAAGCCCGAGAATGGCTCCCAACACCCCCAGAAGAACAAAGAATCGCAGGGATATTTTCCTGGTTTCTTTAAGAGGCAACCTCACGCACCTTCCTAATCGGGAACTCTATAAATCCGACTAAAATTACGATAGAACAATTCGTATGCTCCTTCGACCACCACCTTTTCCCCTTCTCTGAGGCCAGAGACGACCTCTACAAAACCATCCCCGGAAAGCCCGGTCTTGACCATTCGCTTTTCAAACCCCTTTTCGCTTTTGACGAAGACATAGGCCTTCCCCGATTCGTCATAAACGAGGGCCTCTTCGGGAACGGCCAGGGCTTTACGATGTTCCTCGATAATTATTTCACCACTCACCGCCTCACCCGGTCCCAGAAAACCGGCAATATCCTTTCCCTCGAGAAAGACCACCCTCCCTCCCGCCGGAGTCCGCTCGGGGGCTACTTTTGTCACCCTGGCGGAGATGGTCCGGCCTCCAAGCCTTATAATGGCCGGTTTGTCGCAGAGGCCGATTCCTTCCGGAGGAAAGACCATGGCCCTGATCCACAGGGTCTTGGGATCCAGAATTTCCGCCAGAACCGCTCCCTTTTTCACTCTCTGACCTACAGATACCCTACGCCTTGTAAAGACGCCCGAAATCGGGGCCCTGATCCGCACGCGGATTTTCAGGAAATGCAGTTCACTTCTACGAGCCCCAAGTTCGTTTTCGAGTTGTAAAAGATGCTCTTCGGCGTTAAGGAGCTCTCCGTAAGGGATGATCTTGGCCCTGACTCCTTCCCTCTTTAATCTCACGGCCTCCTCGGCTAGAGAGATTTCCTTTTCAAGAACGGCCACCTGTGACTTTAGGTTGGCAAGCCTCTTTTCCACCTCCGGGCCGCCCAGAACGAAAAGGATCATTCCGGCCCGCACCGGACTTTCGTCCGGAGCTCCTATCGAGATGATCCGGCCTTCCATAGGGGCCGTTATTCTTACCCTCTTTCGGGGAAGTACTCTACCCACAAAGGGAACCGTTCGGCGAAAATTTCTTCTTTCCGGGAAAGAAATCCTGATAAAGAGGGGAGGCTCTGCGGCCGCTTCTACAGCGCCTATTATCAGAAAGAATAGCAGGGCCCGAAAGATCGTTCTAAGGAGGTTATCGGGCATGGCTGATCACCTCCATAGGAAGATAGACCCCGGAGGCGATCTCCAGGGCTACCCCCAGGTCACTCTCCGTCTGCCTGAGATCAAGAAGGATAAGGCGTTCGGTTAAAATTCTGTATCTCAGCCGATAATAGCCGAGGAGATCTGCATTACCCTGAGCAAGAGCTTTTTTGTAGGTACTCAGCAGTCTTTCGAGAGCCGTGATGCTCTGCCGGGAAGCGGCAATCTTTCTGCGCACAAAGGAGAGCCTTTCAAGTATTTCGAACACATCGGACCGGGCGGAAAGGAATCTCGCCCGGTATTCATCGTAGATTTTCTGGCGGGTGGCCTTTTCAAGAGCGATGCGGGCCCGGCCTCGATGAAAAAAGGGAAGTTCTATGGAAACACCGAATCCGGTGGTCAATACATTGTCCGTATCCCTGGCCCGGATAAGGCCTACAGTTATCCGGGGAAATTGGGAAAGCACTGCCGCCCGAAGACTTTCCTCCTGGGCCTGATAGCTCATCTTCAGGGCCAGCAGATCGAGCCTCCTTTCTGCAAGTCCGGAAAGAAGCTTCTCTCTTTTAATGGGTGGGGGCCAGGAGAGGAGCCGGACATCCTTTTGAATCTTCAGGTAAGTGTTCGGAGGAAAACCGAAAATACGATTTAGCGCCAGCCTTTCCCGGACCTCTTTCTCTCTCATGTTTTCAAGATCAAGCTTTACCTTCTGGTAGGTGGCCCTGGCAGCGGCGAGATCCACGGCTGTCTTTTCCCCCAAGGAGACGGCTCGTTCGATAAGATCCAGTTCTTTCTGCAATTCTTTCTCGGTTTTCTGCAGGAGAATTATCTTCCTTTCCGTCCAGAGAAGACGCAGGGTGTGGAGCTTGGCGGCCTCGGCTACCTGCCATTCCTTCCAGGCCAGGGCAAGATCCACCGCCTTTTCCTTCGCACGGGCCGAAGAAACCCGGGCACTTCTGGAAAGGAGGGCGGTTATCTCCCAGTCAAGGTGAAGAGTGTAAGCGTTTACCGTTCCGGTGGTCTCCCCTCCGGTGGGAACCTCGTACTCCAGCCCGAGCCGGGGATTGGGAAGAAGTCCGGCCTTGAGCACCTGGGCGGAGGCTATTCCTTTCTCATCCCTTATCACCCGGAGTTCGGGATTGGTTACCACGGCAAGCAGGGCCGCCTCGTCCGGAGAGAGTCCGTCTCTCAGATCGAAGGGAAGCGAAGGAAGTAGCGGATGGTGAAGGGCAGAAATTTTCAACTTAAGCGTTTCCGAATCCAGCGGAAGCAGGTCTTCCCCCAGCGATTTTTGCTCCAAGGGATGGGGATTATATTTCGTACAGGCGCTTATCACCGCAAGAAGAAAAACCATATACCAGATCGGTCGTGAAAGTTTCATTTCTCTCCACCGGGCAGACGGATCTCAAATGCGGTTCCGTGTCCGGGTTTGCTTATTGCTTTCACTTCTCCTCCGTGGGCTTCGATATAGGCCTTAACCAGGGCCAGGCCCAGACCCCGTCCTCTGGCCCCTCGTTTTCCGGTGTAGAATCTCTCAAAGATCCGGGACCGTTCCTCCGGGCTGAGACCGGGCCCGGTATCCTCAACCGTAATCTTGATCCACTCTTCTTCCTTTTCCGTTTTAAGGATCACCCGCCCGCCGGGGGGTGTGTACTTGAAGGCGTTGTCCACCAGGTTAAAGAGGGCCCGCAGCAGACGGGCCCGATCCCCGGCAAGGTATAACTCCCGTGGAGGATAATGAATCTCGAAGCGCAACCCCTTTTCACCGGCCAGGAGTTCAAAGATTTGTCGAATTTCCTCCAGAAGCTCCGCCACCGGGAAGCGTTCCCGATTGAGCTTGAGAAGACCGGTCTCGGCCTCGGAGATGTCGAGGAGGGTATTCAACAGATGCAGGAATCTATCGCTTTCGTAAAGAATACTCACGATAAGCTCCTCCCTTTCCGGACCGGTCCTCTCCAGGGCCCTTTCGGCCAGGAGACGCAGATGAGCCAGAAGGTTCTTGAAATCGTGGGCCAGGTTGTCGAAAATCTGGCGCAATTCTCGAAGGTAAATCTCCAGGGTCTCGAGCATGCGGTTAAGGGTCTGGGCCAGGCGATCGGCCTCGTCTTTCCGTCCGGAAAGAGGAATCCTTCGGGAAAAATCCCGGTTTTCCATGATCTCCCGGGTCACCTTTTCCATTTCGGTGATCTGACGGAGGGAACGACGGGAAAGCCAGAATCCCAGAGGAATACTAAGAAATAACGCCAGACCTCCGGCCCAGAGGAAGGCACGGTGGACTTCCCGGAGAAGATGACGATTGAAACGAAGAGGCACGGCCATTTCGGCCCGATAGGGCCCCACCCTAAAAAGGACCCCTCTTACCCGGAGGCCATCGGGCAACCTGAAGAGGAAAAAACGCGGTTCCGAGGGGTATCCCTCCGGCCAGGGCAGCCGCGAGAATCTGGAGGACCCCTCCTGAAGGATCAGGCGGCCTGCGGGATCCATCAGACGGAAAAAATAATTTTCCGGCCCCTCCTCCCTGATCTCGGCAGCCACCAGGGTCCTCAATCCCGCCACACCCTTTCGCTGATAAATGGTGAAGATCTCGGAGAGGTCTTCCCGAAGATCCAGATCCTGATACTGAAGCAATCGTTCCCGGAGTAGAACATGGACCACACCAAAAAGGAAAATAGTGCTCACAAAGAAGAGAATGGTATAGAGGACCGTCATTCTAAAGGACAGAGATTTTAAAGGGAGTTCAGGTCTCATCGGTGAGAATATAGCCCACCTGGCGGATGGTGCGAATAAGAGGGCGTCGTCCCTGTTTCAGTCCCAATTTGTCCCGGAGCCGACAGATATATACCTCTACGATGTTAGACTCCGGAGAAAATTGGTATCCCCATATGCGTTCCAGGATCTGAATCTTGGTAAGCACCCTTCCTCGATTTCGGAGGAGATACTCCAGAAGAGCAAACTCTTTGGGAGAAAGTTCCACCGCACGCCCATCCACCCTTACCTCCCGGCGTTTGAGATCCATCTCCAGCGAACCGGCTCGAAGGATCTCCTCCGGCTCGGGGCCTGGAGCGGTTCGTCGCAGGAGGGCTTTCACCCGGGCCAACAATTCGGCAAAGGAAAAGGGCTTGGTGAGATAATCGTCACTTCCGAGCTCAAGGCCCCGAACCCGATCCTCCACGGTGCTACGGGCGCTTAAAATGAGAACTGGAAGACGGGGATAACGCCGTCGAATTCTCCGTAGGAGATCAAATCCGTCTATATCCGGAAGCATAAGGTCCAGAATTACCAGATCCACCTCGGTCTCCCCTAGAAGGAATTCCGCGGACAGGGCATCCGGGGCCTCCTCCACGGAAAAACCCGCCTCCCTGAGTCCCCGGGAAAGAAAGGCCCGCAGGTTCGCGTCGTCCTCGATCACCAGGATCTTTCGCATTCGAACTTCAATACTAGGATCGTTTCCTTAACGGTTCATGAATAGCACCTGAAGGTATTTTAATTTGACCTTAATTCCTCTTCAAAAGCACCGGATTAATTTCGTAAGACATGAAACCTTCTCTGAAGTTGCTCTTTGTGCTGGCTCTCTTCATGGGTCTCTGGTTTCAGGGAACGCGGCCCCTTATGGGACGGGACGAACATCGGTATCCACAGATTGCCCACGAAATGTTGATCCGTAGGGAATTCATAGTTCCCTACTGGCAGGGGCATCCTCACCTGACCAAACCTCCACTCTTTTACTGGTTCCTGGCGGCCGGAGAAGCCCTATTCGGAAATCATCCTTGGGGGATCAGAGTCCCCAATGCCGTGTCCTACGCCGTGACCTCCTGGGCAGTAGGCGCCTGCGGAAAAATCCTTTTTGGTGAAGCCGGAGAAATAGCCGGTCTCCTCTATGCCTGCACCCTCACTCCCTTCGTGGCCGCCAATATCGTGACTCCGGATACCCTGCTGATAATGTGGGAGGTTCTGGCCGCATGGGCCTTCTTCAGGAGATCCATCCTGGTCTGGATTTTCTGGGCCCTGGCCTTCATGACCAAGGGCACCGCGGTCCTTCCGGTGATGACCCCCTTTGTCTACTACGGATGGATCTCCAGACGGAACTGGCGGGGATTACTTTTCGGCATAATCCTTTTTTCGACGGTAGCCTTCCCCTGGTATCTTTACATTCAATTTAAGTTCCCCTGGTTCTGGAAACTTTTCCTCCGGGAACAGGTCACGGGAAGACTCTTCTTTAACTACTACCACCGCAACAGCGCCTGGTACGCCCCCCTTTACTTGTATCTCCCTCTCCTTACCCTGGGAGCCCTTCCGGGATTCTATTTCCTGGTGAAGGATCGGGATGTCCTGCCGGAGATGTGGAAACATTCCCGGAGGTTTCGGCTGGTGGCCGGCTGGTATCTTCTTCCGCTTGCGGTCTTCTGGCTGGCCAGGTCCCGGCTTCCCCTTTACATTTTGCCCCTGTTCGCTCCCTTTGTTCTAGTGGTAACGGCTTTGAGGATGAGAAAAAGACCTTTTCCGGGAAAACCCTTCTGGGTAAGCTGGATACTCGGGCTGCTCCTTCTCAAAGCCGGACTTTCCTGGTGGCTCAAAATTCATGGTATATTTCCGCAGTAATGAAACGGGAAGGAAAGATCCTTATCCTTTTTGGAGCGGGGGTGCTGGTTTTTCTCTTTTTGAACCTGGGAGACCGGCCTCTCTGGGGGGTGGAAGGACGCTGGGCCGAGGGTGTACGGGAGATGATGCTCCGGGGGGACTGGTGGGTGCCCACCATAAACGGCGTACCCCACATCACCAAACCCCTCATCCCTTACTGGTTGATCCGCTTTTCGGCCTCCCTTTTCGGAGGGCTCAACGAGTTCACCGTGCGCCTGCCCGTGGTCCTGTGCGCTTTGGCCACCCTTCTCGCCTTTTACGCCCTGGCCGGAGTCTTTCTGGAACGATACTGGGCTCTGGTAGCCACCGGGATGCTGGCCACCTCGTGGGGTTTTGTGGCCTATGCCCGGGTGGCCCAGAGCGAGATCTACCAGCTGGCCGGGATCACCGCCGCCCTGGCCTTTTACTTTCGTTATCGGGAACGGACCTCCCTCGTCGGATACCTGGGCTTCTGGTTTTCAGCGGTCTTTGCCGCCCTCTCCAAAGGACTTCCGGGGCTCGCGGTGCCGGTGCTCACGGCCGCGGTGGACCTGGCCCGCCACCGGAATCCACGCCACCTGAACGCTAAAAACCTGCTGGCGGCAGGGACGGCCCTGGCGGTGTATCTGGGCCACTACTACGCCCTTTCCCGGGCCGTGGGAAGCGAGCTCCCCTTCCACCTCTTCGTGCGCGAAAACCTGCTCCAGGCGGTCTCCCCCTACGACAACCGCGAACCCTTCTATGTGTACTTTCTTTATGTGCCGGAATTGCTTCTCCCCTGGACGCCTTTCTTTCTGATGGCACTCGCGTGGGGTATGGGTCAGTGGCGAAATCTTTCCGAAAGGGAACGACTGGTCCTTCTCTCCATAGCGGCGGTCTTCCTTCTCTTTACCCTGGCCCGCGCCCGACGTTCTTACTACATCCTTCCCATTCTTCCCTTCTGCGTGCTGCTCACCTCCACTTATCTCTCCCGGGTCATCCGGACCCCGGGAAGGTACAGTCTGGGGCTCTTCTACCTGTACGGGGCGCTGACCTTTTTCGCAGGAGTCGCCCTGTGCCTGGCCCCGTTCATCTGGGGATGGTTGTCTCTCCCCCCTTTATCCCTTCGCCTCAAACTGGCCGTAACTCTTGCGGGAATGATAACCACGGTCTCCCTCGTCCTCTGCGTGTTGCGTTCCACCCCTCCCTGGGGGCTGATTTTTTCCTATCTGGCCATGGCGGTGGTGGGGCTCTCCGTGCTGACTCCGACCCTCACCCCTCCCTCCGAAAAGGCGTTCGGGCGAGAACTGGCTCGTCTCGCCCGTGCCCGCGGTGAGACTCCCTGTGCCCTGGGAAAGGTTTCGGCCAATCTGTTTTTCTATCTTGAGTGGCCGGGGCCGATTCCCGTCTTTCAAACCCCTGAGGACTGGCCCTCCCGGTGTCGGATGGTATTTTTCCGGGAATCACTTTACAGAAAAGAGACTCTCCTCGGAACCGCACTTCGGGAAAAGGGCTTCAGGGTGTACGGTCTTGCGGATCCCCTCCTTTCCCGGGACACGAACAAGAATTATCTCCTTGCCGTTCCGGGGAAGTGGCGGTTAAAATGGCCCTTCAGGTTGTATCCATGAAAGAGGTAAGACTGGCCCTTATAGGCTGCGGCAAGGCCGCCAGCAGGCACCGGCGTCTATTCCGGGAGATGCCGGGGGTGAGGGTGGTGGCGGTCTCGGACCTCAATCCGGACAAGGCCCGGGACTTTGCGGAGGATCTCCGCTCGGCCTGGTATACGGACTGGCGGGAGATGCTCGAGCGTCATCCCGAAATTGAGGTGGTGGACATAGCGGTTCCCTCGGGGCTTCACGCCCGGGTGGCCCTTCCGGTGATGCGGGAGTACCGCAAGCATGTGCTTCTTGAAAAACCCATCGCCCTTCTTCTCGACGAGGCCCGGGAAATGGTGGACACCGCCGAGGCCCTGGGGTTGAAACTGGTTACGGTCTACCAGAATCGCTTCAATCTTCCGGTAAAGCTGGTGCGTGAGGCTTTGCTTTCCGGGCTATTCGGAAAACCGGTTCTCTTTTCGGCCCGATTTTACTGGTGTCGCCGGCAGGACTATTACGACAGCGCGGCCTGGAGGGGGACCTGGGCCCTTGACGGCGGGGCTCTCGCCCAGCAGGGAGCCCATCATGTGGACATGCTGCGCTGGCTCGGCGGGGAGGTGGAAAGCGTTTACGCCGAAATGGCCACCCGTCTCAATCGCCTGGAGGCCGAGGATCTTCTGGTGGGGACCATACGGTTTAAGAATGGGGCCCTGGGGACCATCGAGGCCACCACCTGTGCCCGTCCCCGGGATCTGGGAGCGGAACTGGTCCTTCTGGGGGAAAAGGGCTCGGCCCGGCTCGGGGGATTTGCCATGAACGAGCTCACGCATCTCGCCTTCGAGAACGGAGGCCCTCCCGGCGAGGAGGTGGAGGCCCATCGCCGCAATCCCGAGGATCCCCTGGGCTTCGCCCACCGGGAATGTCTCCGGGCGGCCCTGCGCTATTTTTCGGGAGAACCCCCGGATCCTCGTCTCTGTCTGGGACGGGAGGCCCTGGCTTCCCTGGAATTGATCCAGGCCCTTTACGAGTCCGCCGAACGGGGGGAGCCGGTGCGTTTCCCCTTCACCCCTGAAAAATCCCGTCTGGGAAAAGGAGTTTGAGGAGATGTCCGTACCTTTGCTGGACTTGAGGCGGGACTGGCCGGAGATTCGGGAGGAGGTTGAGGCCGGCTGGCGGAAGGTCACGGAGAGCATGCGGCTCCTAAACGGGGAGAATCTTCGGGCCTTCGAGGAGGAGGTGGCGAGGTTTTTCGGGGCCCGCTTTGCCTTCGGAGTGGGTTCCGGCACGGCGGCCCTGTGGCTAGCGCTCATCGCCTGCGGAATTGGCCCCGGAGATGAGGTCCTTATCCAGGCCAACGGTTTCGTGGCCGATGTGGAGGCCGTGGTCTGGGCCGGGGCCCGTCCGGTGCTGGTGGAGGCCGAGGAGGAGTTTTTCGGGCCGGATCCGGCGGCGGTGGAGCGAGCCATAGGTCCCCGAACCAAGGCCCTCATCGTGGTTCACATGTACGGCCACCCGGCCCACATCGGGGAACTTTCGGAGATCTGTCGTCGTCACGGTCTCGTCCTCATCGAGGACGCCTCTCATGCCCACGGGGCGGAATACCGCGGTCGCAAGGTGGGCACCTTCGGGAAGGTGGGATGTTTCAGCTGCGGGCCGGTAAAGAACCTGAACGCCCTGGGGGATGCCGGATTCGTGCTAACGGACGACGAGGAGGTGGCCCATCGTCTGCGTTACCTTCGGGTGCACGGTCAGGTCCGCAAGAACGAACACGAATTTTACGGGTTTAACAGTCGTCTCGACGAGCTTCAGGCGGTGGTCCTGCGGGCAAGACTCCGGCGCCTTTCGGAGAAAAACGCCCGCCGGCGAGAGATCGCGGAGATCTACCGGCGGGAGCTTTCGGGGCTTCCGGATCTGCGTCTCCCGCCGGGGGACGGGGCGGATCGGGTGAGCGTATACCACCGCTTCGTAATCTTCACTCCCCGTCGGAATGAACTCCAGGCCTACCTGAAGGAACGGGGAATCGGCACCGGGATTTATTATCCGGTACCGCTTCACCTTCAGCCGGCCTGGCGTGCGGCCGGATTCCCCGAACTTCCCCGGGGGACCTTTCCGGTGGCCGAAAGGCTCTGCGGGGAGGGGCTTGCCCTTCCCATGTTCCCGGAGATGACCGAGGCCGAGATCCGGGAGGTAATCGCAGCCGTAAGGGAGTTTTTCGGAGTATAATTGAAAATATGGGCGTAATAGTAAAGAGGGTACGACTCGAGGGTTCGAAGGGTGAGGCCGAGGTGGAGGTCCTGTTTGACTCCGGAGCCAGCATGTCCTTCATAAGACGGGGGCTTGCGGAACGCCTTGGCCTGGTGGAGGTCCTTCCCAGACCTTATCGGTTTGAAACCGCGGAGGCGGGAAGAATAATCGAAGCCCGGGAGGCCGTCCGGCTGGATTTTTACCTCAACGGGGATCGTCTGTCCGACGAATTCCTGGTTCTTCCCGACGAGGTGGCCACTGAGGAGGTGGTCATCGGGGCTTCCACCCTTCAGAAGTGGCGTCTGGTGCTGGATTTCGAAAAGGAGGATGTTTACAGCGTCCGCAAGGTGAAAAAACACATGCTCAAATGATCTCCGTGGTGATTCCCGTTCACAACGAGGAAAAGAACATAGAGCCCCTTTATCGGGAGATAGTGGCGGCGCTTGAGCCCCTGGGGGAGGAGTTCGAGATCATCTTCGTGAACGACGGAAGCACCGACGGGACGGGGGAGGTCCTGCGGAGGCTAAAAATGGGGGATCCCCGGGTGCGGATCCTTGAGATGGATCGCAACCGGGGCGAGGCCGCGGCCCTTACGGCGGGTTTTTTTCATGCCCGGGGTGAAATCGTGGCCAGCATGGACGGCGACGGCCAGAACGATCCGGCCTATCTTCCGGAGATGATCCGCAGGCTCCGTGAAGGGGGCTACGCCGTGGTCTCCGGCTGGCGCATGAAGCGAAAGGAACCCCTTTTTACCCGGCGTATTCCCTCCTGGATTGCCAACCGGATCATCGGGCTCATCACCGGGGTGCGGGTGCACGACAACGGGTGCAGCCTCAAGGTTTACCGGGCGGAGGTGGTGAAGAGGGTGCAGATTCCCCACGGTTTTCACCGGTTCATCCCGGCGGTCTTCGGGGTGAAGAACCACGAGGTGGCCGAGGTGCGGATCGTGGACCGCCCCCGCCGTTTCGGGCGCAGTCATTACGGCCTGAAACGCACCTTCGAGGTCCTGCGCGAACTCCTCACCATCCGGTTTGTGTTGGGGAATCGCCCGGCCAAGGAGAGACGGTTATTTCTGAGTTTTCTGATTCTAGCCGTTCTTTCCCCGGCGACATACCTGGTCTTTCCGAACTTCCGACCGTGGTTTTCGTTGGCCTTTTTGGTCTTGGCGGCCCTGGCCTTTCTTATTTACCGTAACCTACACCGCTTTAACCAGGCCCAGGAAAGAGGCGTTTTTGTAGTCCAGGAAGTAATACATGCTGCTCAGGTTTGAGTTTAGGAAATTTTTTGCCCTATTTTTCTTCGTTTTAGGATACTCTTCTTTATGGATTTCTCTTTTTTTTAAACATACCAGAGGCCTTCTTTATGGTGGACATATAGCCTTACTTCTTTCTTTTTTATTATTCTATTCCGAGATTAAATCTATACTTTATTCTGATAAAAAATTAGTGTTTTTGCAAACAATTTTTCTGTTAGCCCTACTTATTGCCGTAGCATACAGCCCATATCCAGAAGCCTCTCTAGATGCGTTTTTATTGAATTATTTTTTTCACATATCTCTCTTTTTCTTAATTTATGGATTAATTAGTCGTTTTTCTTCTTTTATAATTCTAGATGCAATTTGGATAATTCCACTAATCATCAATCTGTTTGTATGTCTATTTTGTTTAGTAAAATCCTTAAAAATATGCTCTTTAAAGTGGAAGTGTTTGTTTACAATAGGCATAAATTTTATTGGCCCCAATTTACTAAAAGGCCTTGTTTCTACATCTACTGTATTTGTTTTGTGTTTTTTCTATTTTGTAAGCCTCGGAATTAACTTTAAAGGTTTTAAGAGGTACTTATCTTTGATAGTATCTTTTATGGATTTTGCTTTTATTTTATGGTTTGGACGAAGAGCAGCTATATTAGGAATAATTCTGGGCTCCTTTTTAGTAGCTTTATATCACCCTTCTCGTAAATTCTCGAATTACATTCTATATTTAACCATTTTAATAACGACTTTAATAGTTGTTATCTCATTTTCTTATTATGGACGAAGTATTTTTATTCGTAGCGATAAAATTTTTCTCTTGCTTAGCTCACGATATGAAAACTGGCCTCAAGCAGGTTCGTTAGGACAAAGATTTTACATTTGGCCTTTATACTTTAAAGAAGCCCTAAGCCATCCATTTCGAGGAACAGGATTAGCCCGCAGGGTTCAAAAAAGAGTTCTACGAGAATTGAATCGCAAAGCTCTAAATTTAGAACATGCCCACAATCTTTTCTTAAATTTGTGGCTTCAGGCAGGGATACAGGCTGTAATACCATTAGTTATTTTTTATTTCTGGACTCTCCGTAAAGCTCTAAAATTGGTACAAATTAAACATCACTTGGGTACAGCGCTTTTTGCCTTCTTGATTGCTTTTTTAGTAATGAGCTGCTTTGAAGGATTAGAAGAACTCACCCGCTTTACCCCTTTCTGGATCGGGAGCGGGTTGGTGTGGGGATATGCCGCGCGGGCGAGTAGCACTTCTTCTGGATAGCCCGGCCAAGGGTAATCGAAGACATCACCTCCAGCTCCAGGCCCTCAAAGAGGCCGGTTTCGAGCCTCGGGTAATTTTTCTCTCTGGCGATCCTTCGGGCTGTTACCTAGAGCTTAAAGGACACGCTAATTTTTTTCGTTCTTTAAAATTCTCTAGAGATAGGGTTTTCCGAAGTTTTTCCACGAAGGCCTTTTATCGGCTCATGCGGATGATACAAGAGGAGGATATTCGGGTGATTCTTACCCAGAGGATTCGACTTCTGCGTTATCTGATCCCCCTTAAGATTTACCGACCCCGACTTCGTATCATTTTTTATCTAGTTATTGGAAATGTCTTTCGCTCTCCGGGAAGGCGTCTTTTTTTCCGCCTGGCACAACCTTTCGTAGATCTGATACTGGTAAACAGCCGCCACCTAAAAGAAGAAGTCCTTTCTCTCGGATTTGTTTCCCCTGAAAAGGTGGACATTCTCTATTCCGGGTTAGAGGTTTCCGAATTTGATCTTTCGGTCTCCAAGAAAGAGGCTCGCAGGCGATTTGGATTCCCAGAGAGGGAGTTTTTGTTCGGTATGGTGGCCCGGTTCCGGAAGGAAAAAGATCATGCCGGGCTCTTGAGAGCCTTTCGCCTCTTTCTCGATCAAGGAGGAAAGGCCTCATTAATTCTCGCCGGAGATGGTCCCCTTGAGGCGGAGATTCGAGAGCTTGCCCACAATCTGCATCTTGTGGAAAGAGTACGGTTTTTAGGACGAGTACCCATGAAGGAAGTCCCTTACCTTCTCCGCACGCTGGATGTGTTCGTTTATCCCACCTTTCGGGAGGGGATGCCAATGGCGGTAATGGAGGCCATGGCCGCGGGGCTTCCGATCATAGCCACCGAGGCTGAAGGTCTTCCAGATCTCTTTGATACCCCCCTTGAATTCGGCCGGCTTCTTCCACCCGGCGACCCCGAGAGACTGGCTCAGGCTATGTTCGAGGTCTTTTCCCTGACCGAAGAAGACAAAGCTAAGCTGGGGGCGGCAGCTCGCCAACGACTGGAAGAAGCCTTTTCCGCAGAAGTTCTGAAACAACGCACGGTGGAAATTGTCCGAAACCTCCTCAGCGCTTGATGTAACGGTTGTAATTGTACCAGGCCGAAAGGAGATAAAGCCTTACCCATAACTTGCGGGCCATTCGGTTCCCCTGGCGGGCTAGAATGGAGAGCCGGTCTAAAACTTTTTTTACTCCTTTAGGATTCCAAAGAGAACATTTCAAAATTTCTTCCTCGGCTTCGGGAGACATTTTCTGAAGAAATAGGTAGGCATTAAATCCATAGGAATACTTTCCCAGAGCATCGCTGTCAATTCCGAGATATTTTTTCAAAATTTGCCGAAGAAATAATTTGTTTTTGAAATTTTTACGATCATATAGATACTTTTCTGGAAAGCTGGCTACATAAGCGGCTACTTCGGCATCGGTCCAGGGCATAATGAGATGAGCTTTATAAACCGCGGCAAAATTGCGGACCTTGCGCATGACGAGATCGAACTCAAAATTGGGGCCCCATACATCGGCTTTGAGATCGAAGTAGTCCCAGCCCCTGCGCTTCCGATCCTCCGCTTGCCAGAACGGGAAAACCGGTTCGGCTAGGGGATAAATCCGCCGTGCATCCCGGTAAGAAAAGCCCAGAGCTCCTACCATTTCCGTCCTGGTTCGGGCCAGCTTTTGAAAGGCATTTCCGGTAGGGAGTTTTTCGGCGAACAAACGCAGAAAAAGAAAATGTGGATAAATTTTTTGACGCTGATATTCTATTTTTCTGGGAACATGGCCCATATAAATATCATTCCCACTTCCATCAATAATATTTGTTCCTCGAAAATCGAGCTGGGTGGCATAGAGGGGATAGGCTAGGGAAACACCGTCCACACATGGGAGAGGAATATTTTCGAAATAGAAAATTATTTCGTCCTTATGTCGTTTAGAAATCTTCTCTGGTACAGGGAGTTTGCGATGAGGAAAACCGAGTTTCCGGGCAATTTTAGCTGCTATTTCACTTTCGTCTTTACGGTCTCCCGTAGAAAGCGTAAGGCAGGTAACTTCTTTGAATCCGGCTTCAGCTAAAGCCAGAGCGATAGTATTGCTATCTTTTCCCAAACTCTGGAAGAGATAAACCGGAGCTCCCGGTTGAAGCCTCGTTAGAACCGCCTGCGCCAGAAGCTCAAGTAATCGTTTCTCGTCCGGAATAACTTCCGGATTTCTGCGGGAAGCGGGATAGAGAAATTCGTGCCCGAAGAAGATCTCAAGACCTTTCTTTCCGGCTTTTACTTCCGCAAAGTCCCCAATATTAAGTACGAACAAGTTTTTAAAAATGGTCCGGGGAGTGGGAATTACCCCGCTCTGAAGGAGAAACGAGATACCCTCCGGGGAGATCTCAAGGGGTGTATCTACTTCCGGATGCCGGAAAAGAGTAAGTATATTATCCGAAACGATAATAAAACGCCGTTCTTTATCCAGGTAGAGATAAAGAGGTCTTTCTCCGGCAGGAGGTCCTTCGAATTTTAACGGCGTTTGTTCCGGTGTTATCTTTCGAACCACGATTGAAGCCACTCTTCCGGTATATTTTTTCGTTTTAGAGTTTTTATTAATACTCTAAAATTTTTGCGCCGAAACCTATCGGGAACGCACCCCGGAAAAAATTTTACCGCATCGAGATCAAAAAGAAGGGGATCTTTACCCGGGCGTAAAAGAAAGTTGTTGGCCTTGGTATCCCGGATGTAAATTCCTCTCGCGTGAAGTCTTTCTAAAAGCATGATAAGATCGGAAAGAATGACATCTAAAAATTTTGGATCTCTGCGAGCCTTTTCCCACAAGAAAGGAAGTTTTTCAAAATCTTCTACATAAGAAAAAATTAGCCCTCCCCAGAACCCTTCGGAGAGGGGGCTCCGAAAAAGCCAGATCCCTTCCGGTACAAGTACCGGAAAGCCTTTTTCTCTAATCAAACGAGCATTGTAAACAGCCCTAAAAGGGGGGGCCATACCCACACGATAAAAAATAAAATTAAAAATTCCTTTAACTTTATACCACTTCAAAAACCACAGCGCGCCGTCATCGGTCTTGAGTTTTTCCGCCCTGGTAGATTTACCCTCTTTAATAAGCGATCTCTGAAAGTCTTTCCGTATTACCAGTAGCTGTTCCAGTATATTTATAATTCGATGGGATCTTCCCCATAATTCAACCACAGAATAAACCTTTCTAACAGAATATAAATTTATAAAATCATTCATTTTCTTTTCCACAAGACCAAAGGAGTATGGCGAGCCCTGAAATGCAAAAGAGGATTGAATCCCGAAAGGTTTATTCCTCCTCGGGTGAGAACCGTGTTACATTGTGAAAGTTCTTCTCGACCAACGAGCTTTAGGCGGATTCTGGACTTAAAAGCATAGCGAAGGTAATAAGTAATGTGAGGAGTGTTTACACCGTAATCACATAAAGTCTCATTCGCTTGAAGATGGGACAGAAGAATACGGGAGGCGCGCCGATAATGATCGCGATAGCGATCCTGATACGTAAAGTAGACCGCCGCAAAACTAAGCTTTGCCATTAACATATAAACAAAAAGTTTAACAAGCCAAGATCTAAATTCTTTGGCCGTAAAAAACAATATTCCCACAATAAAAAAAAGACTCAGGACAAATATTGCCTGAAAATTTTCATTAAGATGCAATTTCCTGCAGCTCAAATAGGCAAATATTGGTATGGTTAGTGTAGTTAATGCTATCAGAACATTAATCGGCAGGCGAATAAATCCGGGAGAGTGATTTTCCTGCCAAAACACACAGATGGGGATACTAACTAAAAAGGAAAATCCCCCGGCAGTGGGAAGAATATAACGCAATCGGCTTCCCGGGGAAAACCAGTAGAAAGGAAAAGAAAAAGCCACTAAAAAAAACGAAAATAAAGCTAAAAACTTAATACTCGAAGTAGAAACTTCTCTGACTTTTCTGTTCGACCACCCCGGCAAAAAAACAATCCAGGGAAGATATCCTTGAATGTACTCCAGAGGAAATTTGAGGAAATGCCCCCAAAACCCCGAGGAGTCAAGAGGATTTTTTTTGGCGAGGTATTCTCCAAACCAGGCCTGAAGAATGGTTTTGACCCCCACCCTTTGGGAGGCCGGCACTAACCATAAGGCAAAGATACTCGCGTATATGACGAGTCCTACAAAATGGGCCAAGGAAAAAAGCTCTCTAAAGCGCTTTTTGACCAAAAGATAGGGGATTACCGGGGTATAAAAAAACGCCACGGCCTGAAAGGTCTTGGTCAGGGTGGCAAGGGCGGTAAATCCCAGCCCCAGCACCCAGGCTACATAAGGGCGTTGTCGTACTTCGTGAAAGTAAAACCACGAAAAGACGGATACCGTGACTAGAAAAGTGTAGGTCATGTCTATTTCGGCCCGGCAGGCCTTGTCCAGGACCTCGGGCGTGGAAAGAAAGACCAGGCCGGGGAGGACCCAGAGGAGTCCCGGCGGACGGGCCACGGCCCGGAAGATCAGGGCCAGGAAGAAGGCCGTGAGGGTGGCCGCGGTCACGGAACTAAGCCGGGCCACGAACTCCGAGTGGCTCCCGAAGGTCTTGAAAAAGCCGATGAGCACCCAGTTGTAAAAGGGAGGTTTCAGGAGATAGGGCCGGCCCTCGATATAGGGGATGACATATTCGCCCCGCTCCATCATCTCGAGGGCGGCCACCACCCTGCGGGCGGCCTCCCCCTGAAACTCCCTTTCCCAGAGATAGGGGAGGTTGAGGGCAAGGGAGTAGAGTACAATAATGACGAAACCTAGAATTAAGTTTTTCTTTTCCATAAATTCTTGGGTGATTTTAAGCATTTAATTAATTGAAAAATAAGTGAATTTTTAATTGTTTTTTGTCCTAATTTATGGTTATTAATAAAAGCAAGTTTATTGTTTGGATCTTGGCGAATTTTTTCCCATTTTTCGGGGTTTTTAGATCCTATGGCAAATAAATAAATGCTTGTGTTGCCTGTATCGTTGTAATTTATATAAATCATTTCTAAATTGTTTTGCTGCATCAACTTTTTAAGGGTAAGAGGAGTAAATCTCCAATAGTCTCCAAAATCTTCATGTTGCTCTTGCAAAAAAGGAACTACAATTATGAGAATATCTTTAGTAAGACGACAAAGGTTTTGAAAAGCAGTAAAAACATCGAAAATATGTTCTAAAGTAGTATGGTTAAAAACTACATCGAATTGATTTTCTAATTCTTTAGGAATAGGAATTGTGAGATCTAGAAAAATTTCTTTCTCAAGATTGCCTTGAAACCCCCGAAACTCGCTATAATAATTTGAAATACAATATTCAGAGGCATTTTCGAAATAATCTTTATAGCGGCGGCCTTCTTTGTCTTGATCTTTCCAGGCACTTACATTAATTACCTTACCCCGAAATAAGGGAGCAAATTTCTGAAGCTCCTGATTAGACCATTTTCTGGGGAGACGAAATTTCCGATCTTCGATTAAGGATACTAACCTCATAAGAGTTCCTCAAAAAATTGATAGAGATGATTAGCTCGTTGGTCCCAGGTGAAATATTGAGCTTTTCGATAAGCATTTGAAGCTAACCATTCTCTTAAAGAAGGATTTTGGGCTAATTCTTTTAAAGCTTTAGCTAACGAAGATGGATTATCAGGCTCAAAAAAAAGAGCTTCTTCTTCAGAGACCAGTTCTCGCACACTCGGAAGATCTGCGGCTACAATAGCAGTCTTGGTAGCCATATAATCTAATAGTTTCATGGGACTAGTATAAAGGCAACTTACTGGTATCTGCCTGGTATTGGGCAATATACCTATTTGGGCAAAATAAAGAAGATGATAGATCTTTCTTAGAGATTGCCAGCCATAGATTTTCACGCGATTTTTTAAAACTGAAGGAATATTATCTTGTGAGAATGGACCTATAAGATGTAAATGAAGATTTGTTTTAGTTAAGGCTTCAAAAAGAGTAGCTATGCCCTTCCAGGAGTAATGAGCGGTACCTACATAATAAATGTCTTTAGTTTCTCCTTCTAACTTTTTGTTCGCACATTGGTGACAAAGAAAAGTTCCTGAAGGAACAACCACCCAAGGTTTTTTAAAGTTATAAACTTCTAGGGCTCTCTTTCTCAAACCTTGAGAAATAAAAACCAAACCAGCAACTTTTCTATAAAGAATATCTTCTTGTTCATGTAAATTCTTCCAATCAGGATGTTTATCTCGCAAAATTTCATGCACCTCAAAAACTAAAGGCTTGACTTTCCACTTCGAAAGATAATAAGCCAACTTAAAATGTCGAAGAAAAATAACATGAGGTCTAATTTTAGCAATCAATAAGCGGAGCTTTAAGGCCCATAGAATAGTGGACTTAAAAAAACTTATCCTCCGAGAAAGATTTACTAATTTTATCCCTGGAGATTTAGGTATCTGATAAAAATAAAAGGGATCTTTTTGGAAGGGAGCTACTAACCATACCGTACCTTTTTTTCCTAAAGCATAAACTGTTGCACACGATTGCAAACCTCTGGCTTTAGGAATAGGAAGTTCTTCTGAAAAGGCATAAAGAATTTTCATAGGAGTAAGTATCTAAGGTGTCTTTCCCAAGACAAGTTTTCTACTGAACAAAAACATTTTTCAGGTAGAGCAGCAAACAAAAAAGTTTGGGGCAAGAAAAAAGTATCTTGGGGACAGATGTATCCCGTAATCCCTTCCCTGATGAGCTCCGCCGCGCCGTTTTCGGGGGTGGTTATGACCGGAAGGCCGCAGGCCAGGGCCTCAAGCACCACATTGGCAAAGGGATCGTACCGGGTGGGAAGCACGAAGAGATCCGCGGCTCCGTAAAGTTTCTCTATCTCTCTCACCGGCCCCAGGTAGTACACGCGCTCACGCTTCCCCAACCTCTTCCCTCCGGCCACTACAAGTTTGACCGTTTCCGGGAGTTTTTCAAGGGCCGAAAGAAGAAGTGGCAACCCCTTCCTCCGCCAGTCGGACCCCGCGAAAAGAAGCACCCGGTCCTCCTCGCTGAGGCCGAGTTCCCTCCTCACCCCGGCCCGAAAACGGCGCACCGAGGGGTTGAAACGCTCGAGGTCCACCCCGTTGTAAATTACCTCCACCTTTTCCGCGACCCCGGGATAATATTCGCCCACCTGCCGGGCTACGAGCCTTGAGTTGGCGATCACGCGGCGGGCCTGCCGAAGGCTTTCCCGCTCAAGCCAGAGGATCAGCCGGTGCCGGGGCCTGAGAGGCCACAGGACAGGCGGTCTCTCGTAGCCCAGCCTGAGCCAGACGATGTGAAGCGGATCCGAAATCCTCACCCAGTCCGCCGGGGAAAACCGTCCCGTGGCGTAAACCACATCGAAGCGCTCCCGGGCAAGCACCCGTCGGGCGGCGAAGAAAAAGGAAAGAGTCTTGGCCAGACTTCCCCGGCCTAAAATCCTCGCCCGCAGGTGTCGCACTCCGGGAACCTCACACCGGTCCGCCACCACCGCCACCTCGTGGCCGGCACGCACGAGCTCCCGCGCCACCCAGGCGGTGTAGTTCTCCGCCCCGCCCAGACCGAACCCCACTTTAGGACGCACCAGGGCGATCCTCACGGATCAACAGGCCAGAAGGTAGGTGGCTATTCCGATAAGGGAGGCAATAAAGGTAAACCCGAAACCCATAAACCACTGAAGAAAAGAGAGGCGTTTCTCAATGGCTTCAAAGCGTTTCCGATTGGCCTCTTCCATCAATTCGAAGCGCTTATCCGTCATCTTCATATATTCGAACATGATCTCCCGCAGGGCTTTGAGCTCCTCCTCCACCCGGATGAGCCTTTTCACCAGGGAGATCTCCCGGGCCTTCAGCTCGTTTTCGGCCACGAAACGGGCCACGGCCTGGGAGACCAGTTCCTCAAGCAGTTTCCGAAATTCCGGATCCTGAAAATTTATCTGCATACTTCACACTATAAATCTTTCGGGAAAAAAGAGGAAGATCCCAGAGATTTTCGTCGGGAGTCCCCCTTTCCCAGGGTACACAGTCCTCGAAGGGGAGATCCGGATTTTTGCACCCGCAGATCCTTACCCTGAGACCGTAAGCCCGACCCACCTCCCGAAAGAGAGCATAGCCCCTCTCGCGGATCTCCCTTTTGGCCAGTTTGGTGGTGGCGGAGGTGATGACCTTCTGCCAGGGCTGTCCTTCGTAGCACTTCAGGATGGCTCTGAAAATCCCGGCGGGGAGTTCCCGGGCCATTTGCCGGATAACCCCCGGGCGCAGAACGAGATAACTTACCGAAACCTCCTTCACTCCCCCGAGAGAAAGCCTTCGAAACAGGGCCTCAAGGGCCTCCTCCCGGTCGGTAAGGCCCGGGATCACGGGGTCAATTCTTACGGAAGGCTCAAGTCCCATGGCGGAAAGTCGCTCGATCTGGGAGAGGCGAACCGAGGGCGGGGCCGTGCGGGGTTCAAAAAGCCGGTGGTAGTCTCGCGAGATCGAGACCAGCCCCACCCGCGGTCTTATCTGTGAGGAAAAATCTGCAAAGAGGGGCCAGGTCTCCTCCGGTATGTAACCTTTGGTGAGGAAGGAGACCCGGAGACCGGCGGAAAGCACGAGCTTGAGAATTTCCACCGCAAGACGCCTTACTTCCGGGTGGGGCTGGAAGAGGTCCGAGGCCGTGGAGAAGGTCACGGCGCGAGGGAGCCGCCCCCGGGCCGAAAGCCGCCGGAGCTCGGTTCTCAGCCTTTCGGCGAGATTGCCGTAGAGCCACACCTCACCCCGCGGCGTTTCCGGAAAGGCCCGGGCGTAGCAGTAAACGCAGGCGTGCAAACACCCCCGGGTGAGGTTCACCGAGGGTATCCCCCGGAGGCACCCGAAGGCCGGGGCCTTAAGCACCGGGCTCCGGCGAATTACCTTCCGAAGGTGCATCCCGGCCCTCCGCGTCAACCACCCGGCGATAGAGTTCTTTGGCCGAAAGATTGCGCCGGAAGGCCACCTCCTTAACGGCTTCCCGGAGGGAACGCCCCTTCCGGCGCAGAGCCCGCACCTCCTCCACCGCTTCCTCCACGGAACCCCTTCCGGTCCCCGAAAGTGCTCCCTCAACTACGAGCACGAACTCCCCCCGGGCCTCCCGTTTCCGAAAGAGCCGGACGAGCTCCTCAAGGTGCAGCGCCAGAATCTCCTCGAACACCTTGGTCAGTTCGCGTCCCAGCACGGCTCGCCGGTTTCCCAGTACGGCAAGAGCGTCCTCCAGAAAGGTGCACAGACGATGAGGTGGCACGAAAAAGACCAGAAGAAAAGGAAGACCTTTCACGCTCTCGAGCCATTTAAGCCTTTCCCCCCTTCGTGCCGGGGGAAATCCGAGAAAGACGAAACCCTTTCCCGCGTCGAACCCCGAAACCGAAAGAAGAGCCGTGAGGGCCGAGGGACCGGGCACCGGCACCACCGGATACCCCGCCTCCCTGACCTTCGCCACCACCAGGGCCCCCGGATCGGAGATTCCCGGGGTGCCGGCCTCGGAAAGCAGGACCACCCGCCCCCCTCTGCCCAGGGCGGCCAGGACCTCCCGCAGGCGTTTCCTCTCGTTTTCCCGATAAAGACTCAGAAGCTTCTTCCCTCTGATGCGGTACCGCGAAAGGAGTTTGCGGGCGGTGCGGGTGTCCTCGCACAGGAGAAGATCGGCCTCCCGCAGGACCTCGAGGGCCCGCAGGGATATGTCCCGCAGGTTCCCGATAGGGGTGGCCACCACGAAAAGGGTGCCCCTATTTGCGGCTTTCGCGGTAGACATGCAGGATGCGCTGAAAGGCGGTGAGGTGGGTGAGCAAAGCCAGGGCGGCAAGCACCGGCAACACCCACCCGGTAAGGAGTCCCAGGGTGAGAGCCAGAAGTCGCTCGAACCTGGTGAAGAGCCCCACCTTGCAGGAGAGCCCCAGGCCTTCGGCCCGGGCGCGGGTGTAACTGACCATAAGCGACCCTCCCAGGGTCAAAAGGGAAAGCAACACCCCGGCCACGGACCCCAGACGCAGAAAGTGAAAGGTCAGTCCCAGGAAGAGGGCGATTTCGGCGTAGCGATCCAGAGTGGAATCCAGAAAGGCCCCGAAGGTGGAGGCCCGATTGGTTCGGCGGGCGAGCAAACCGTCCACCGCATCCAGCGGACCGAAAAGGGCCAGCAACACTCCTCCCAGGAAGGTTCTGCCCATCCCGATGGCCATCCCGGCCATGGCCACCCCCAGAAATCCGCACACCGAGACCACATTGGGATGCACGCGCAGTCTGGCCAGCCCCCGAACCATCGGGAGAAAAAAGGGCTCGCTCTTGGCCTTGATCCTTTCCGTAAAGGTCATCTCCAGTCCCTATTCTAATACCCGTAGAGCGGACGATCCAGGGTTCGATACTGGATGGCCTCCGAAAGGTGCGAGGCTTTTATGACCTCCGAGCCCTCGAGGTCGGCAATGGTTCGGGCCAGCTTGAGGACGCGGTGATAGGCCCGGGCCGAAAGCCCCAGTCTTTCACAGGCCTTCTCGAGGAGCCTGCGTCCGGCCTCATCCGGCCGGCACCACTCCTGCACCTCCCGGGCGGAAAGGTGGGCGTTGAGCTTTCCCGGGATTCCATAGCGTCTTTCCTGTCTGAGACGGGCCTGAAGCACCCGCTCCCGCACCACCTCGGAGGGTTCTCCCCGTCTGTCCGCGGAAAGTTCCCGCCAGTCCACCGCCGGAACCTCCAGGTGAATGTCCAGCCGATCGAGAAGAGGACCGGAGAGACGAGAACGATAGCGCCGGATTTCCTGGGGACTACACCGGCAGGCCCGGCGGGTGTCTCCGTAGTATCCGCACCGGCAGGGATTCATGGCGCAGACCAGCATGAACCGGGCCGGAAAGGTGAGGCTCCCCGTGGCGCGGGTGATGGTGACCCGGCCTTCCTCGAGGGGTTCGCGCAGGGCCTCGAGAGCCCGGCGATTGAATTCCGGGAGCTCGTCCAGAAAGAGCACCCCGTTGTGGGCCAGGGAAATTTCCCCGGGCCGGGGCTGGGTTCCCCCTCCTATTAGACCCACCTCGGAAATGGTGTGGTGCGGGCTGCGAAAGGGGCGGACGGTGATGAAAGGCCGTTCCGGGGAAAGCAGTCCGGCCACGCTGTAAATACGGGTGGTCTCCAGGGCCTCCTCGAAACTCATTTCCGGAAGGATGGTGGGAAGTCGCCGGGCAAGCATGGTCTTTCCCGCTCCGGGAGGACCGATCATCAGGAGGTTGTGACCTCCGGCTGCGGCCACCTCAAGCGCCCGCCGGGCCGCCTCCTGCCCGATAATGTCCGCGAGATCCACCTCCGCGAGGGATCCCGAGGAGAAGGAGGGGGGGGTCACCGGTTCCGGCTCGAAGCGGCCGTGAAAAAACTCCACCAGTTCGCTGAGATGAGCAAAGGCCAGCACCCGCACCCCCGGCACCAGGGCCGCCTCCGGACCGTTTTCCCGGGGCACCACCAGCTCGGAGAACCCCTTCCGGCGGGCGAGAAGGGCCACGGGAAGCACGCCCCGAACCGGCTTGAGACGACCGTCAAGGGCCAGTTCCCCCAGGAAGATTCGTCCTTCCACCGCGGTCTCCGGCAGGCTTCCGGTGGCGGCGAGCAATCCCACGGCCATGGGCAGATCGAACCCCGCCCCCTCCTTGCGCACATCCGCCGGAGCCAGGTTAATGGTGATCTTGCGGTCCGGATAATCGTAACCGGAATTGCGCAGGGCCGCCCGGATGCGTTCCCGGCTTTCCCGAACGGCACTGTCCGGAAGCCCCACGATGGTGGTCCCCGGAAGGCCGAAGGCGAGATCCACCTCCACCTCCACGGGAAAGGCCTCGATTCCCACCACCGTGGCGGTGAATACCCGACGGGGCATGGGAAAGGTTATAACAAAAGAAAAAGGGCCGTGGAAGTCTTGTCCCCCCACGGCCCGGATGATCGGGAAAGTAAGTTCTCTCTAGCCGCCGAGCCCGGCCAGCGCCATGAAGCTTCCGAGCTTCGCGAAGATCAGGTAGAAGCCCAGCACCAGAGCGTAAAGGGTCAGCGCCTCGATGAAGGCCAGACCCAGAATCATGGTCACGGTGAGCTTTCCGGCCAGCTCCGGATTCCGGGCGATACCCTCACAGGCACCCCGGGTGGCGTGACCCATGCCCACTCCGCAGCCACTGGCCGCGATACCCACTCCCAGACAGGCCCCCAGCACCACGGCTCCCAGGAACCCGAAACCCAGCTGGGTGGCCGCTCCACCCTCCGCCGCGAAGGCAAGACCGGCTCCCATCAGCACGAACATGGCCATCAATCCCAAAACCTTCCGCATCTCCTCCCTCCTTCTTTTGAGATTTTAGATTTTCGTATCTCCACCGAATGCGAGGTCCTCCCCCGCACCCTTCGCCTCCTTTAATGGGCCTCCTCCACCGCACCCGCAAAGTAGGCCAGCGAAAGCGCAATAAAGATCAGCATCTGCACGAAGGCCACAATTACACCCAGAAGGAGAATGGGCAGCGGCGCCAGATACTTCCCGGCCAGAAAGAGAAGAATTCCCACCAGAAGCTCCTTGGAATACATGTTGGCAAAGAGTCGTACCGACAGGGAAATAATCCGCCCCAGATGACTGAAGACCTCGATGAAGAACATGAGCGGAGCCAGCCACTTGATGGGCCCGAGAAAGTGTTTGATGTACCCCGGTCCGTGAAACCAGATTCCCAGAATGTGATAGTAAACGATGGTAATGAGGGTAAGCCCCAGGGTCACATTGATGTTGGCCGTGGGACAGGCAAACCCCGGAATGAGCCCCATAAAGTTGGAAATGCCGATAAAGAGGGCAAAGTAAACGATAAGGGGAAAGACCAGAGGAAACACATCCCGCTTGAGGTGCTTGGGATCGGGCAGGTTTTCCCGCGTGAAGTTGTAGAGGGTCTCCATCACGAACTCCCAGAAGTTCTGAAGACCGCTGGGAATGAACTCCCCCCGTCGAGCCCCTAGAAAGGTGAGCACCAGGATGATGGCCAGCGTGAGATACCCGTAAACCATGTGCGGCGCCACCAGATATTCCAGCTTCAGGCGGAAAAGATCCGCAAAGAGACTGCCCTCCGGATGCGCATGGACATAGAAGTGCTCTCCGGAGGGAAGTCCCAGTTTTTGAAGAAGAAGACACAACAGATAAAGCGGCTCAGTCATGGACGACCTCCTTGCGGGCTATTGGAAAAATTCGGTTAAAAAGGGCTTCGGCCACCACCAGGAAGCCCTGAATGACCACCACCGAAAGCCCGAGGGTGAGATAAAGGGGATGAAGTATCCGGAAGTAAAACGCAAACCCCATAAGAAAACCCACCACCAGGAGTCGCAGGTAATACTTGATCAGGAAACCGCGCACTATCTTTCCGTGGGGAACTCCGGCCATGGCCTGCGAGGCAATCCATCGGCCGTCCTTCTTGAGGTACTGGAAGAGAAGGAGACTCAGAAAGAGCCCGGCGAGCACGCTCCCCGTGGCCCCGGGATCCCGGGTGAAAACCGCCACCGCCGCGGCCATGGACACCCCCAGTACCACATTGCGCACCTCGAATTCCCGCAATACCTTTTCCGGGGCCTGCGCGAAGTTCACCTTTCCTTCTCCCGGTTCATGCGACGCTGAAAGTAAAACACATTTTTAATGCCCCCTGCCGCCCCCAGACCTATTCCTATCACGGTGAACCAGGGAGAGGTGCGACCGTGAAAGACCTTTTCGTCTAGCAGCCACCCGAACACCGCCCCGGCCAGCACCGAGCCCACCATGGCGAGACCCACGCTGAAGGCCTCGCCCACCAGCTCCCAGAAATACTCCCAGGTCCCTTTTCCCATTCACGCCCCTTACGCTTAGCAGGAAAGCCCCTTTAAGTCAACCGGAAATAAACGGCGTTCCGCAAAAAAATCGGAAAAGAGGTCCGCTTTTTAGCCCCGCAGGCCCCGAATTTCTCTTTTGCCTTCCCTCAGACTTCTCGAGATCCCCGTCCCTCAAAGTGCTCGCGCACCTGATACATAAAGGCCTCGATCCGCATGCGGGTGCCCATGGAGCGCTGCCCGTCGCACGGCACCGTAAGAACCGGAACATAACCCCGGTCCTCCCGCACCCGTTTGAGGAGCATCCCCGCCACCGTGCCGGGCATGCAGGTGAAGGGGATCACATTCACGATGCCGTTTACCCCGTGCCGGAGATAGTCCAGGGACTTTCCCACCGAAAGGATGGCCTCGCCCTCGAATTCGTCGTTCATGTACCTGCGGGCCAGGGACAGCAGTTCCTCCACCGTGGGTTCCTCGGCGGTGCGCAGGAGATCCCTCACGATCTCCACGAACCGATGTTCGTCCTGAAGTTGCACCCGATTCTCTATGACGAGTTTTAGGAGATTCCTGTAGAGCCGGAAACGCTTGGCCCAGCGCTTGGAGGTGTAGTTGATGTAATAAAACCACTCCGCAATGGTGGGCAGCCACACCTCGGCCCCCAGACCCTCCAGAACCTTCACGATGTTCTCGTTGGCGAACCGATTGGAACGCACATATATTTCCCCCACTATGCCCACCACGGGCTTTTCCCCCCGGCCCCGGGTGGGGATGGCGGCAAACCGATCCCGTATCTCCCCCATGACCGCAAGGAGATCCTCTCGTCTCTCCACGGCCCGCTCCAGACGGGCCACGCATTCCCAATAGACCTTCTCGGTCTCACCGGGATTTTCCTCGTAGGGACGGGTCTCGCGCAGGAGCTTGTCCAGAAGATCCATGCAGATGAGCCCTTTCCAGGTGAGCCGGGTGAAGTCGCCTCCGATCATACCCAGGTCCTCGTAGAGCTTCACATCCTGGGTGGGAGAGTAGATGGGAACATCCTGATAGCCCAGCTCGTCCAGGATCTTGCGGTGAAGACGGTTGTACTGGCCGAAACGACAGGGGCCGGCCCCGGAGGGCATGAAGAAAGCTACCCGCCGGGGATCTATCCCCGGTTGATTTAGGAGTTTGAGCATGTCGCCGGTGGTGAGCACCGTGGGATAGCATTCCTTTCCGCTGGTGTAGCGTCTTCCCAGAAGAAGAACCTCCTCGTCGGGCTCGGGAAGCACCTCGGCGTGTACCCCGCAGGCCCTGAAGGCCGCCGCCAGCACCCGGGCGTGATCCGCCATGTAGGGGATGTAAAGAATTCTTCCGTCTCCGGGCCGAACCCTGGGCCGGGGCGGCTTCTGCGGCCTGGGATAACGGGCGCTCTTCCCCCTTATGCTGTCCAGAAAGGCCTCTATCCGGGTGACCACCCCGGCGTCGGCACTGTGTTCGTCGATTTCGATCTGGAGATAGGGTTTGCCCGCCAGCAGTTCCTCAAAGAAGTGCTCGATGAAGGAATCCGGCCCGCAGGAAAAGTTGGTGATAAAGAGCGGAAAGAGCCGGGGGTGTTCCCGGCAGTAATGGGCCGCAAGGAGGATCCTCTGACCGTAGCGCCAGTACATGCCCTCGAGGCCGTCGAGATCCTTGATCTCGTCAAGGGGCAACATGTCCACCGGAAGCCCCACCACCCCCAGACTCCGGATCTTGTTGTGAATGGCCAGATTGGCCCCGGGATCGAAGGCGTTGTAGGGACGCCCCACGATTACCAGAGCCACCTCGTCTCCGGAAAGACCCTCCAGGATCTCCCGCCCACGCTCCCGGCACCAGCGCTGAAAGTCCTCCTGGGCGGCAAAGGCCGCCTCAAGGGCCCGCTTCATTTCCCTCCAGGAGACCTCGAGTTTCCGGGCCAGTTCCCGAAACTCCTCCCGCAGAAGCGCCCCCCCGGTGCCGAAGTGAAAGACCGGGGAGATGGCCTCGGCCCCGAAGTCCCTGAAGGAAATGGACGCGTGCATGGCCCAGGGAAAGCCCTGCACATAGGGACATATCTTCCCGCTGCCAAGCCGGGGATGATCCGAGGGAAGATCGGTGATCTGGGGCACGAAAATCCGTTTTATTCCGCGCTTCAGAAGGTCCAGAACATGTCCGTGAGCGAGCTTTACCGGAAAGCAGGTCTCCGCGGCCACTATCTCGCAACCCTCCCGGATGACCTCCTTGCTGGTGGGAGAGGAAAGCACCACCCGAAACCCCAGCTCCTGAAACAGGGTGGCGAAAAAGGGAAGTCTTTCCCAGAAGAATAAGAGGCGAGGGATCCCGATTTCTCCGCGGGGGAAGTTTCCGTCCTCCTTTACATAGGAAAGCAACCTGCGTTCCCGCTCCAGAACCGGATTGGGGAGGTGGGCCGGGGGTTTCCGGTGTTCGACCTCGTAACGCTCGCAGCGTCCCCCGTAGTAATAGGGGGGGTGTCCCTCCACGGATACCCTGTGGATTTCGCACCGGTTGGGACAGGCCCGACACTCGAAGGTGGAGATCTCGTAACGCACCCGGGTGAGGTCAAACCCCTTGAAGCGACTCTTTTCCCAGGTGCGCTCGTTGCGGGCCAGCAACGCCGCTCCTATGGCTCCGGTGACCTCGTGATGGGGAGGGACGGTAATGGGGCGCCCCAGGACCTTCTCGAAGGCCGCCACGATACCCCGGTTGAAGGCCGTGGCCCCCTGGAAGAAGATCCTCCTGCCGATCCGGCGATCCTCCACCACCTTGTTCAGATAGTTGTAAACGATGGCGTAACAGAGCCCGGCGATGAGGTCCTCCTTGGGAAGTCCCTGCTGCTGGTAGTGAAGGAGGTCCGACTGCATGAACACCGTGCAGCGCTCGCCCATCCGGAGGGGGGCCTCGCTCTTTAAGGCGAACTCTCCGAACCGTTCGATGGGGACCCCCAGCCGCACGGCCTGCTCCTCCAGGAAGGAACCGGTGCCGGCGGCGCAGGCCTTGTTCATGGTGAAGTCCACCACGGTGCCCTTTTCCAGACGAATGTACTTGGAGTCCTGACCGCCGATCTCGAAGATGGTGTCCACCTCGGGATCCAGGGCCAGGGCTCCGGTGGCCTGGGCGGTGATCTCGTTGCGGATCACATCCGCTCCCACGAAGTCTCCCACGAGATAGCGCCCCGAGCCGGTGGTGCCCACCCCCAGGACCTCCACCTCGGGGGGGAGTTTTTCCGCCAGGCGGGCCAGTCCTTCCTTTACGCTTTCAAGGGGTTTGCCGTGATGGAGCATGTAAACCTTGGCCACCAGGGCCCCCTCTTCGCTTACGGCCACCAACTTGGTGCTCACCGAACCCACATCGATCCCGAGATAGATCCTCCGCACCCCGACGGGGGCCGCCTTCGGGGAAAGGTAAACCGAACGCATGGGAGAGAGCTTCGGGAAACGCTCCGGCGAGGGACGCCTCTCCCGGAGATAGGCCCGGAGCAACTCCGCCCCCCGGTAGGGGGAGGTGGCCTTTCCGTCCAGACCGTAAAGGGCGGCCCCTATGGCCCCCATGATGCCGTGATGTTCCGGGATGATGAGTTCCTCGTCCGAGAGACCGAAGACCTCCTTTATGGCCCGCCGCACCCCCAGGTTGGCCGCCACCCCGCCCTGGAAGACCACGGGAGGCTCCACCCTGCGCCCCTTGGCGAGATTGCTCTTGAGGTTGCGGATGATGGCGAAGCACAGTCCGGCGATGATTTCGTGATCCGGCACCGCCGCCTGCTGGAGGTGGATCATGTCCGACTTGGCGAAGACCGTGCAGCGGCCCGCGATGCGGGGAATGTTTTCCGCCTTAAGGGCCAGCCGACTGAATTCCTCGATGGAATATCCGAGGCGCGCGGCCTGCTGTTCCAGAAAAGCCCCGGTCCCCGCGGCACACAGGGTGTTCAGGGCGAAGTCGGCAATGCGAAATTTGCCTCCCTCGTGTTTGATGAAGATGAGCTTCGAGTCCTCGCCTCCGATGTCAATGATGGTCCGGGCCTCGGGATGGAAGTGTTCCACGGCCCGGGCATGGGCGATCACCTCGTTGACGAAGGCGACGCCGAGAATACGGGCAATAAACTTGCCCGCGGTTCCGGTGCAGGTTATACCGGAAAGGGCGGAACCGAAACGCTCCTCCACCTCGGAAAGGAGCCGCTCGGCGGTCTCCACCGGCTGGCCGTGAGTCTTGCGATATACCCTGTGGAGCAGGTTCCTGGCCTCGTCGAGAACCACCACCTTGGCCGTTCCGGAACCCACATCAAGCCCCACATAAAGACGCCCCATAAGACCCCCTTTGCGCGGAAAGATCCCTTAAAAACCAAAAATAGTTTTAAATTGCGTTTCCGGCAAGGCTCGAAGGAGTTTCCGGCGGAGCGTTTCCCCGGTATCCCCGGCCTCCACCGAAAGAGAGATGAGGGGAATTCCCTTCTTCCGGTAGAGCTCCCTGAGGGGAAGGGTCCTTTCCCGATACCAGTGCAGTTTCTTCTGCACCAGGACCGCGGTGTCGTCCGTGCGGTGTCGCCGGTCCCCGGCGGGATCCCGACGAAGTCGCTCCAGGAGGACCTCCTCTTCCACGGAGAGTTCCACGGCCAGACGCAGGTCCACCAGACGAAGCACATCCCGGGCCTGTCCCTCGTGGCGGGGAAGACCGTTCAGCAGAAGGAGGTCCCCCTCGGAGGCCCCTTTTCGGGAGAGAACCCCCCGGAGGATCTTTTCGGCGAGGTAGAAGTGTTCGTTTTCGAGAAGAAGCCCTTCCTCAAGCACCCTCTTTATGAAGGAAACCTCCCGGGGAGTTATTCCCTCCGCGGGGAGTCCCCCGGCGATCCTCCGGAGCTCCGCCCCGAAGTCGAAGTGAATCACCCGCACCCCGTAGAGTCCCCGGGCCTCCAGAACTTCTCCGAGGGGGGTCTTTCCCGATCCCGTGGGGCCGAGGAGGTGGAGCGCCTTCATGGCAGCAGCGCGTCCACGAAGGCTTTGGGTTCGAAGGGGGCCAGATCCTCCATCTTTTCGCCCAGTCCCACGAAACGGATGGGCAGTTTGAAGAGGTGGGCCACGGTTACGGCAATCCCTCCCTTGGCCGTTCCGTCCATCTTGGTAATGATCATGGAGTGGAGCCTTACGGCCTCCCCGAAGAGTTTGGCCTGGCTTACGGCGTTCTGTCCGGTGGTGGCGTCGAGCACCAGGATGTTTTCGTGCGGGGCCCCGGGAATGACCTTGCCCGCCACCCGGACCATCTTTTTGAGTTCCTCCATGAGGTTGTACTTGGTGTGAAGACGACCGGCCGTGTCCACCAGGACGACATCGGTTTTCCGGGCCCGGGCCGCCTCAAGCCCCTGATAGACCACCGCTCCGGGATCGGCCCCCGGAGCCTGTTTGATTACCTCGAATCCCACCCGCTCCCCCCAGGATTCGAGCTGTTCTATGGCCGCAGCCCGAAAGGTATCCGCCGCCACCGCGAGGACCGAAAATCCACGGTTCTTAAGGTGCCAGGCCACCTTGGCCAGCGTGGTGGTCTTGCCCACACCGTTTACCCCGATAAAAAAGATCACCGCCGGGTTCTCCTCCGGAGGAAAGGGCGGGGACTCCAGCGAGAGCATGTTCAACATCTCTTCCCGAAGACTGCGCTTGAGCTCCCCCGTCTTGAGGGGTTCACCCAGAAGAAGCTTCCGGCGGGAGGGCTCGAGCAGGCGATCGACGGTCTCTATTCCGATGTCGGCGGTGACGAGGATCTCCTCGAGCTCCTCCATAAAGGCCTGATCCACCAGCCGATCCACCTCGAAAAGATCCCCCAGGGTGTCCTTAAGGCGATCCCTGGTCTTCGCGAGCCCCCGACGGAATTTCTGCCAGAGCCCCTTCTCCGCCTCGGGGGACCTTTCCGGGGCTTCCTCACGAGAGACCGGGGCCTTCTCCCGTTCGGCGGGAGGTTCCTCCGGAGGGCCTTCCTTTCTTTTGCGGCGAAACCACTTGAGCATTTTTCCGCCTTGGGTTAAAGGTTGGACCAATACTTTATATTCAATTTTTAAACGGAGCAAGAAAAATGGAAATAGAACTTCGCGTTCTTCCGGAGGATCGGCGACGGCCGGTACCGGAGCTTAAGAACCTGGTCTTCGGGAGGCTCTTTACCGAGCACATGTTCGTGATGGAATACGACTGTGAAAAGGGCTGGCATTCGGCCCGCATTGAGCCCTATCACTCCATAGAACTGGATCCCGCGGCCATCGTTCTGCATTACGCCCAGACCATCTTCGAGGGGCTCAAGGCCTATTACGGGGTGGACGGGCGCATCCGCCTTTTTCGACCCCGGGAGAACATGCGGCGGCTCAATCGGGGGGCCGAGCGCCTCTGCATGCCCCGGGTGGACGAGGAGTTCGTTCTTTCGGCCATCAAGAGGCTGGTCCTTATCGATCGGGCCTGGATCCCCCGGGAAAAGGGCGCCGCGCTTTACATTCGCCCCTTCATGTTCGGGACCGAACCCTCCCTGGGGGTGAAACCCAGCCATTCCTACCTCTTCCTGGTCATTCTTTCCCCGGTGAGCGCTTACTACCAGGAGGGCTTCAACCCGGTGAAGATTTATGTTACCGACGAGTTCGTCCGGGCCGCTCCGGGAGGCACGGGGGAGGTAAAGGCCGGAGGCAATTACGCGGCCAGTCTCAAGGCCGCGGAGCTGGCCAGAAAAAAGGGCTACACCCAGGTCCTGTGGCTCGACGCCGTGGAGCGGCGCTATGTGGAGGAAGTGGGCACCATGAACATCTTCTTCTATTTCAAGGACGAGCTGGTCACCCCGGCCCTTTCCGGAAGCATTCTCCCGGGAATCACCCGCGATTCGGTTCTTCGCCTGGCCCGCCACTGGGGGCTTCCGGTCTCGGAAAGACGGGTGAGCATCGAGGAGGTCATCGAGGGGATAGAGAGTGGCCGCCTGCGGGAGTGTTTCGGCACCGGCACCGCCGCGGTGATCTCCCCCGTGGGGGCCCTGAGTTATCGGGGGCGGGAATACCTGATAAACAATGGTGAAACCGGGCCCCTGGCCCGCAGGCTCTTCGACGAGCTGACCGCCATCCAGTACGGGGAGAAGGAGGACCCCTTCGACTGGACGGTGATCCTGGACTAAAAGTCGATGATCTTTCGAGCCTTGGCGGTCTCCCGCTGCACCGCCGCGGCCTTGTCCAGATCGAAGTCAGCCAGCTCCTCCTCCCCCATGTCGCGATAAACCTGGCTGCGGGCCATAAAAGCCGCGGCGTAAAGAGGTTCTATGTCGATGGCCCGGTTGAACTGCTCCAGGGCCTTTTCCAGAAGAGCCTTTTTGTCCGCCTCGTTTTCGGTGAGCTGACTCCGGCGATAGAAGATTTGCCCCAGGCGAAAGTAGAGACGGGGGTTTTCCGGTTCCAGGGAGAGGGCCTTGCGAAGGTCGGCCTCCGCCTCGTCAAGACGCTCGAGCTTGAGATAGGCCGCAGCCCGCGCATGATAGGCCTTGACCATCCCGGGATCGGCCTCGATGGCCCGGGAAAGATACTCTATGGCCTCCTCGAAGCGCTGCTTCATCAGGAGAAAAGCCCCTTCCTCAAAGAGTTCCTGCGGACCCATGGCCGCCTCCCGAACGAAGTTTGGAAAAAAGTTACCGTCAAATCTCCCCCCTTACAAGCTTTCCCCAAAAGCAGCCAAAATTTCCGGTTAAGTCCGGGGTCTTGAGAGGTTGAGAAGGAATGGTTCTTGAGTAAAATTCGATTGGAGGAGGGGTGCCCGAGTGGTCGAAGGGGGCGGCCTTGAAAGCCGCTGAGGGCCTCAGCGCCCTCCGGGGGTTCGAATCCCTCCCCCTCCGCTGGGCTTGATCGAGGGAAAAAGTCTGGCTAAACTGGAAGGAACCTGGAGGGGTGGCCGAGTGGTCGAAGGCGCTCGCCTGCTAAGCGAGTGTGCCCCCAAAAGGGGCACCGTGGGTTCGAATCCCACCCCCTCCGCCATTCAGGTTCTCCCGCCGGCGTAGCTCAATCGGCAGAGCATCGGATTTGTAATCCGAGGGTTGTGGGTTCAAGTCCCACCGCCGGCTTTCAGGGGGAGCCGGAAAGGCAGTCCCTTCAGACCCGGAACTGTCCGGCCAGGGAGGCCAGTTCCTGAGCCAGTCGGGAGAGGCCCCGGGCTTGCTCCAGGTTCCTGCGGGCGCTTTCCACGGCCTGCACCGCCGCCTCGTAGGCCTCCCGGGCCTCCGAGGAAAGCTCCTCGGCGTTGCCCCGGGTGGCCTCGAGCTTTTCGGCAATCTGAGAGATCACCGCGGACTGCTCCTCCACCGCCGCGGCGATGGTGGAGGCGATCTGGTTCAGCTCCTCGATGATGTTCACGATCTCGTCCGTGGCCTGCACGGCCTGGGAGGCCTCGGCCTGCATGGCCCGGATCCTCCGGGTGATGTCCCCGGTGGCCTCGGCGGTCTGCCGGGCCAGTTCCTTCACCTCGTTGGCCACCACGGCGAATCCCTTTCCGGCCTCCCCGGCCCGGGCCGCCTCGATGGTGGCGTTGAGGGCCAGAAACTTCGTCTGCTCGGCCACCCCGGTGATGAGCTGGATCACCGACTCGATCTCCCGGGAGACCTGCCCCACCTTGTGAATGACCTCCTGGGCCAGCCGGGCCTTCTCCACGGCCTCGCCCGTGACCTGACTGGCCTTGGCGGTGTTCTGGCTGATCTCTTGAATGGCCGAGGAGATCTCGTTTACCGCCTGGGCTTCGGCCTCGGTGTTGCCCAGAATGTCCTTGGCCCCCCGCTCCATGGCCTCGGCCCGCAGACGGGTACGCTCGTTTATCTCCATCCCTTCCTCGGCCGCGGCCTTCATCTCCCGGGCCTCGCCCTCGAGCTCCCCGGATATGCCCCGGATCTTCTCCACCACCGGACGCAGTTCCGCTATGGTCCGGTTGATCTTGGTGAGCATTTCGGCGATCTCGTCGTGCCCTTTCACCTCCACCTGCTGCGAAAAGTCCCCCTGCGCCATGCGGGAGAGCACGGTGTCGAGAACGGTAAAACCTCCCTTAAGTTTCCGATGAAAGTAAACCCCGAAAAGTATCAGGAGCAACACCGAAAGCCCCACGCTTATCGCCTGAAGAAGGGAGACCAGGCGCAACTTCTCCTCCGCAAGGCGTTGATAGGCCAGAAGATCGGTTTTCGCCGCCTCCAGACCCTGATCCAGCAACCTGTAGGTGTCCTTGGTGAGGGGGCTCAGTTCCTCGTTGTAGAGATCGAGAAGGGCGTCCCGCAGCTCGTCCTCGTCCTCCCACTCGTCGGCCCGGGAGAGCATATCCAGCACACGAGAAGATATGGTCCTGACTCTGCTAAAACGATCTCGAATCTTCTTTAAAAATGTTCTTTCCTCTTGCGTGTGAGGGACAAATCCCTTCAGATCCTTTTCCAGAGGGGTGGTGGAGAATCGGAACTCGGCCAGATTGAACATGCCCGAAAGAATGTTTACTTTCCAGCGGGTGAACTGGTACTTTAGATCCTGGAGGCGCTGGATGTCTTCCACCTTCTCATTCACTCTCCTCTGGACCTCTCGATATTCCTTTTTGGCCCAGAAGAGGGCTATAAGGCCCGACAAATTGAAAATGACAATGATGGTAAAAACCAGTCCCATTCGCCACACCAGTCCAAGGCGATGCATAGGTTCAACCCTCCACTCCGTGATGGCTTCAAGAATAGAGCAAGAATAGAGTAAAGGGGACTTGAGTGTCAACCAAGATTAAACGGTGCTACGAACGCTCAGTGGACGATCACCGCGGTAAGCCGATTGCGTCCGTGAGTTTTCGAATAATAAAGGGCCTTGTCGGCGGTTTCCAGAAGCTTTCTCGGATCGGTGCCGTTCATGGATGGAAAACAACTGGCCACCCCCACACTTATGGTCACCCGTATGGCGTGTTCCTCAAAATAAAAGGGTTCCTGAGCCACCTTTTCGCGCAATCTCTCACCCAGCACACTGGCCCCCCTGAGATCGGTCTCCGGAAGAATAATGGCAAACTCCTCCCCTCCGTATCGGGCCGGTATGTCACTTTTACGAATGTTCTCGCGGATGAGACGCGAAAGTCCCCGCAGAATAAAATCGCCGGCAAGATGCCCGTAGGTATCATTTATCTTTTTGAAGTGATCGATATCCAGCATAATAAGCGAAATAGAACGCCGGTAGCGTCGGGCCCGCTCAAACTCCTCCCTGAGGCGTTCCTGAAAGTAACGGTGATTGTAGAGTTCGGTAAGACCGTCCAGAATACTCAGCAGCCGCAGACGCTCGTTGGCCTCCCTGAGTCTGTGAGCCAGCTCCTCGGCCCGGGCCTTCTCCTCCTTGAGTTGCCGCAGGATGAGCGCGCAGTTGAGGCTCAGTCTTTCCAGTTCCTGATGGGCCTCCTCCACCAGCTCAGAATAAGGGGGAATGTTTTCAACCGGCAGATCAAAAAAGGAGAAGATTTCCTGGCACTCCCGGGCCACCTGGTCAATGAGGGCTTCCGTGTCCTCTCCGGAAATCCCCAGAAATTTGGGTATTTCCCTTAGGGCACGGTTATACTTCACCGTTTTCTTTTCACTAAAATAAATACCTCCCAGAAGAGCAGCCATAGAAAGCAAACGGGCATGTTCCCGAAATTCCTCCGGGGCCTCCTCCCATCTGTGATGAAAACAGACATCCTGAATGATGTGTTCGGGAAGGTGCCATCTCCGAAAGAGGTAAGCTCCGGCTTCGGCATGGGTAAATCCCAAAAGTGCCTGCTCCACCTCCCACAGGGGCTTTTCGCTCACCTCTTTTTCGTCGAACACGCGGGCATATTCCTCCTCCAAGATCAGATGGAGAAGCAAAACCCCCAGATCCATTAAAAGCCCTGCGGTGAAAAGGTGATCATCCTCGAGAGAGATTCTCTGAGCCAGGAGCCGGGCGGAGACCGCATTGGTTACCGCCCTCTTCCAGAATCTCTCCAGATCAAATCCATAAGATCGTCCCTTACGGGGGAAACTGTGGGCCACCGCAAAGGAGAGAGCCATATTCTTGATCACATCCGTGCCCAAAAGAGAGAGGGCCGTTTCTATGGAAGTAATCTCCGTGGCCCCGGTACGGTAAAGTTGAGAGTTGGCCAGGCCCAGTACCCGTGCCGCCAGGGCCGGATCCAGACGGATAGTCTCGGCCAGCCTCTTGTAATCCTCCTCCCGTACAGACTCGAGCAGTCTTATGGCTAGCGCCGGGGGAGAGGGAAGATTAATCCGTCGTTTGTCAAGCAACTCTTCCACCTTCTTGAAATTCATGGGACCCCCCTGCAAGATTTCAAATTTGGGTTAAAGTTCTTCCCGTGTATTCTGACACAGGATTTACCAAATACATCTTCCAATACTTTTCATCAAGGAAGTCAAGACCCCTAATTTCTTTTTTTATTCCACGGTTTGATTATTTTCAACAAAATAGGATCTTTTTCCATAATAGAACCCGGTGCCGTTCATAAATCTTTCAATCTTTTTACCACATTCAGAGGATTTGAAAACATGAAAGGAATGGATCGAAAAATAGTCCTCCGAAATTGCCGGGAACACAATCTCAGGGGGTTCGATCTGGAGATTCCCCTCTACCGGGTGGTGGCGGTGACCGGGGTCTCCGGATCGGGGAAGTCCAGCCTGGTCTTCGACACCCTTTTCGCCGAGGGCCAGAGGCGCTATCTCGAGACCTTCTCCACCTATGTGCGGCAGTACTTCGAGCGTCTGCCCCGCCCCAGGGTGGATCTGGTGGAAAACATCCCCCCGGCCATAGCCATAGCCCAGATCAATCCGGTGAGAAGCTCCCGCTCCACGGTGGGGACCCTTTCCGAGATCACCCACTTCGCCAAGATGCTCTACTTCCGGGCCGCGGAAGCCAGATGTGAGGCCTGCGGAAGACCGGTGATAAGTACCGATCCCGCCACGGCGGCGGAAAAGATCCTCCGGGAGACAAGCGGAGAGCGGGCGGTCCTCACCGCGCCCGTCCGGGCCGAAAGCGACCCCGAACTCCTCCGGAAGGGACTTCTTCAGGCCGGCTACACCCGGGTCTTTGCCGCCGACCGGGTGTGCGAGATCGAGGAGGTGGAGCGTTTCCCCGAGGAGGTGGAGGTGGTTCTCGACCGTCTCCCCATCGGCCCGGAGAGTCGCGAACGCCTGATCGAGGCCCTGGAGCGGGGTTTTTCCATGGCCGGAGAGGTGCGGGTGCACCTTTCCTACGGAAGGGAACTCCGCTTCACCGACCGCCAGAGGTGTCCCTACTGCGGGCTTTCCGTGCCCCGGCGAACGCCCAACCTCTTCTCCTTCAACAGCCCCCTGGGGGCCTGTCCGGAGTGTCGGGGGTTCGGACGGGTGCTGGACATCGACTGGAACCTGGTGGTGCCGGATCCGCGGAAGTCCCTCCGGGAGGGGGCCATCACCGTGCTCACCATGCCCTTCGCCTGGGAGGTCCGGGAGGACCTGCTGGAGTACTGCCGTAGGGAGGGGATCCCTCTTGATCGACCCTGGGGGGAATTGCCCGAGGAGGTACGCCGGAAGATCCTTTTCGGGGACGGAGACTGGTACGGGGTGCGCGAACTCTTCGACTGGCTGGAGTCCAGGCGCTACAAGGCCCATGTGCGCATCCTGCTTTCCCGTTTTCGGGCCTACCGGGAGTGTCCGCTCTGCCGGGGGACCCGTTTTCGCCGGGAGGCCCTGCAGTTCTTCCTGGGGGGACTCAACCTGGGACAATTCTACGCCCTTCCGGTGGCCGAGGCCCGCCGTTTCCTGGAAGAGGAACTCCTTTCCCGGGATCTTCCCCGGGCCGAGGAGGTGCTCGCCCGGGAGATCCACCGGCGCCTGCGGTACCTGGACGAGGTGGGGCTCTCCTACCTCACCCTGGATCGGCAGAGCCGGACCCTTTCCGGGGGCGAGGTGGCCCGGGTGCTTCTAACCCGGGCCCTTTCCTCGGATCTCACCGAGACCCTCTACCTCTTCGACGAACCCACCACCGGGCTCCATCCCCGGGATACCGCGCGGGTGGTGAACTTTCTGCGGGAACTTTCCCGGCGGGGGAACACCGCCGTGGTGGTGGAGCACGACCCCGAGGTGATCCTTTCGGCGGACCTGGTGGTGGACCTGGGCCCCGGGGCGGGTCGTGAGGGAGGTCGGCTCCTCTTCGCGGGGTCCCCCCGCGAGTTGCTTTCCTCCGGGACCCCCACGGGGGAGGCCCTGCGCGAGCGGGAGAGGCGGAGGACGGCCCCTCCCGAACCCCCTCCGGATCTCGCGGCACGGCCGGCCCTCGTTCTTTCCGGGGCGAGGGAAAACAACCTCAAGGACCTCACCGTTCGGATCCCGCACGGGACCCTCACGGTGGTCTGCGGGGTTTCGGGTTCGGGAAAGTCCACCCTGGTGGAGCTGTGTCTCTGGCGGGGCCTCAGGCGCCTGCGCGGGGAGGCCACGGAGCCTCCGGGTCGCTTCTCCTCTCTCTCCGGACACGAGGTCTTCGACGCGGTGGAACTCCTGGATCAGAGTCCCCTGGCCCGCACCCCTCGGGGCACCGTGGCCACTTACCTGGGGGTCTACGGTCTCATCCGGCGTCTCCTGGCCTCCTCACCGGAGGCTAGGGCCCGGGGGTTTTCCGAGAGTCACTTTTCCTTCAACTCCCCGGAGGGGCGCTGTCCGGAGTGCGAGGGGCTGGGTTATCAGGTGGTGGAGATGCAGTTTCTTTCGGACCTCACCTTCCCCTGCGAGGCCTGCGGCGGCCGGCGCTTCCGTCCGGAGGTGCTCGCGGTGCGCTGGCGGGGACGCAATGTCTCGGAGATCCTGGATCTTACCGTGGAGGAGGCCCTGGAGTTTTTCGGGGGCCATTCCGAGATGGTCCGGAGGCTTCGGGCCGCGGCGGAGGTGGGGCTTTCCTATCTGCGCCTGGGACAGGCCCTTTCCACCCTCTCCGGTGGAGAGGCCCAGCGTCTCAAAATGGCCCGCGTCTTCGCCCTGCCCGAGAACAGGCGAGCCCTCCTCATCCTGGACGAACCCACCGTGGGACTCCACCTGCGGGATGTGGAAAAACTCCTCTCGGCCTTACGGGGGCTGGTAAGTCGCGGGCACACCGTGGTGGCCGTGGAACACCATCCCGAGGTGGTCCTTTCCGCGGACTGGGTGATCGAGCTCGGTCCGGAGGGTGGCGAGGCCGGAGGACACCTCCTTCATCAGGGGCCGGTCCGGGAACTCCTGGAAAAGGATACGCCCACCGGGGTCTGGCTGAGACGCTATCTTTCCGGAGAAATCCGCCTGGAAGGAAAGGGTTCTCCGGAAAGGGAATCCCCTTCCCCGCGGGTGATCAGCCTTCGGGGAGCCCGGCACCACAACCTGAAAAACATCGATCTGGATCTGCCCCGGGAAAAGCTCATCGTGGTGACCGGCGTATCCGGCTCGGGTAAATCCACTCTGGCCTTTGATCTCATTTTCGCCGAGGGCCAGCGGCGGTATCTAGAGAGCCTTCCGGCCTACCTGCGACAGTTCGTGAAACTCCACGAGGAACCCGAGGTGGACCTCATCGCGGGGCTTCCCCCCACCGCGGCCCTGGAACAGCGCTCCAGCCGCCCCGGGCCCCGCTCCACCGTGGGGACCCTCACCGAGATCCTTCCCTACCTGCGTCTTCTCTTCGCCCGGGTGGGGGAACCCCACTGCCCCCGCTGCGGACGCCCCCTCTCCAGGGTCCGCCGGGAGGATCTGGCCGAAAGAATCCTCTCGGAGTTTTCCGGCCGCACGGTAAAGATCCTCTCCCCCCGGGTGCGCCGGCGCAAGGGGTACCATCGTCCCGTCTTCGAAAGGGCCCACCGGGCCGGATACGACGAGGTGCGGGTGGACGGAAGGTTCCTTTCCATCCCCCCGTTTCCGGAACTCTCCCGTTTCCGGGAACACACCATCGAGGTGGTGGTGGGGGAGGTGGAGGTGAGGCCCGAGAGGGCGGATCACCTGCGAGATCTCCTGGCGGAGGCGCTTTCCGGGGGCGGGGGCGAGGCGGTGATCTGGTCTCCGGAGGGGGAGCTTTTCCTGAGCGAGAGGCTGAGCTGCGCAGCCTGCGGGGTGAGCCTCCCGGAGCCGGATCCCCTCCTTTTTTCCTTCAACACCAGGGCCGGGGCCTGTTCGGAATGCGGAGGGCTCGGAGAGAAAAGCGGGAACCCCTGTCCCTCCTGCGGGGGAAGCCGCCTTCGCCCCGAGGCCCTGGCCTTCCGCGTGGGAGGACGGAACATCGCCGAACTGTCCGATCTTTCCGCGGCGGAGCTGCGGGAGTTTCTGCGGAAGCTGTCCTTTTCCGGAAGGGCGGCGGAGATCGCCGCCCCCCTCGTACGGGAGATCACTTCCCGGCTGGAATTCCTGATCGAGGTGGGGCTGCCCTACCTGAGTCTCTCCCGTCCGGGGGAAAGCCTTTCCGGGGGCGAGGCCCAGCGGGTGAGGCTGGCCGCCGAACTCGGCTCCAACCTCACCGGGGTGGCCTACATACTGGACGAGCCCACCATCGGGCTCCATCCCCGGGACACGGAACGGCTGCTCGCGGCCCTCAAACGCCTCCGCGACCGGGGCAATACCGTAATCGTGGTGGAACACGACGAGGACACCATCCGGGCCGCGGACCTGGTGGTGGACCTGGGTCCCGGTGGCGGTCGTCGGGGCGGGGAGGTGGTCTACTGCGGTCCTCCGGAGGGACTTTCCCGGGCCTCCCGTTCGGTGACCGCCCGGGTGCTTTCCGATCGCGGACGCTACCGGCTTTCCGGCCGCGCACGCCGTCCCGAACGGTTCGTAACCGTTCACGGGGCCCGGTTCCGCAACCTCAAGGACCTCACCGTACGTTTCCCCCTGGGGGCCCTTACCGTGGTGACCGGAGTGTCCGGCTCCGGCAAGTCCACCCTGGTCATGGAGGTGCTCTTTCAGAGTCTCCACCGGATCCTTTCCGGCCGCGGGAAACCGGTGGGGTGCCGGCGGATCGAGGGTCACGAAAACCTGCGCCGGGTCCTTTCCGTGGATCATTCCCCCATCGGCCGCACCCCTCGCTCCACCCCGGCCACCTATGTGGGATTTATGACCGCCATAAGGCGACTGTTCGCCGGTCTCCCGGAAGCACGGGCCCGGGGCTACACCGAAAGCCGGTTCTCCTTTAATGTGGAGGAGGGAAGGTGTCCGGCCTGCAAGGGGCAGGGGCTCATCCGGGTGGAGATGAAGTTTCTGCCGGAGGTGTACCAGACCTGTGCCCTGTGTGGCGGGACGCGCTACAACGAGGAGACGCTGGCGGTGCGTTATCGGGGACGCAACATCGCCGAGGTCCTTCAGATGACCATGGAGGAGGCCCGGGAGTTCTTCGAGGCGGTGCCCGAGATCCGGCGCCCTCTGGAAATTCTGTGCGACCTGGGGCTGGACTACCTCACCCTGGGACAGCCCAGCCCCACCCTCTCCGGGGGCGAGGCCCAGCGGGTAAAGCTCGCTACGGAGTTCGTAAAGGGCGGACGCGGCGGCACCCTCTATGTGCTGGACGAACCCTCCACCGGACTGCACCTGGCGGATGTGCAAAAGCTCATGCGCCTCCTTCACGGTCTGGTGGACCGGGGACACACCGTGGTGGTGATCGAACACAATCTCGAGGTCGTCAGGGAGGCGGACTGGATCGTGGACCTGGGGCCGGAGGGAGGGGAAGCCGGTGGGAAACTCCTTTACCAGGGCCCGCCGGAGGGGTTGCTCTCCCTGGACACCCCCACGGCCCGGGCCCTGCGAGAGTACCTGGATAGAGGACGATGAAAAAACTCCTCCTGGTGAAGCTTTCCGCTCTGGGGGATGTGGTGCAGACGCTTCCGGTGCTTGCCGCGCTCAAGCGGGTGCATCCGGGACTCGCCATCCACTGGGTGGTGGAGGAGGAGCAGGCGGAGCTGCTTGCGGGACACCCTTTGATAGAACGGCTGCTGGTCTTCCCCCGACGGCGGATTCTTCGCTGTCTCCGCAACCCCCGCACCCTTCCCCGGGGATGGTCCCTGGCGCGGAAGTTCCTGCAGGACCTCCGTGCCGAGCGCTACGACGCGGTGCTAGACCTCCAGGGGCTTCTCAAGAGCGCTCTGGTGGTGGCTCTGGCCCGTTCCCGGCGCAGGATCGGCTTTGCCAACCACCGGGAGGGAAGCCCTCTGGTGCTTACGGAGAAGCTCCCGCCTTACGATCCGGATCTTCACGCCGTAAGGCGTTACCTCTCCGCGGCGGAACACCTGGGAGGAAGGCCCGAACCGGTGGAATTCCCCCTGCCCCCGCATCCCTCCGCAGAGACCGTGGGGCGAAGGCTCCGTCTTCCGCCTCCGCCCTGGCTGGTCTTTATCCCGGCCACCCGATGGCCCACCAAGCTCTGGCCCGATGAGCACTGGAGGGACCTTGCCGGGAGAGCGTGTGCCCTGGGGCTTCCCCTGCTCTGGATAGGGGGTCCCGGGGATCGGGACTACCTGGCCGGGTTGGCCCTGAGGGGCACGGATCTCTCCGGTCGGCTGAGCCTGAAGGAACTTGCGGGAATCCTTTCCGGGGCCGCGGCGGTGGTCTCCGTGGACACCGGCCCCATGCACCTGGCCGCGGCCCTGGGAAGGCCGGTGGTGGCTCTCTTCGGACCCACCGCCCCGTGGCGCACCGGCCCCTTCGGAGAGGGACACCGGGTGCTCCGCGCGGGGCTTCCCTGCAGTCCCTGCTTCCGCAGATCCTGTCCCGAACCCCGCTGCATGTCCGGAATTTCCCCGGAGGAAGTCCTGCAGGCCCTCACGGAAACTCTGGAGCGCAGTAGACGCGGAAGCCCTCGGGACCGTAGGTGAAAAGACCCACACTTTCCGGAAGGAGACCGTAGTGGTCGTCCGAGGAAAGGTAGTAAGTGCCTCCCGGAAGACGGACCTTCTTTAGTTCCTCGAGGGACCTCTCCGTAAGAGGAAGGCCCTTCGCCAGCACGGTTCGGATCAGGTAAAGGGCGTCCACCAGGGCCGCCGTTTCCGGGCTAAGGTTGCCACCGGTCAGCCGGACTCTCGCCGGAAGATACAGGGCGGTGGCCGGAAAGGGATAACCGGTGAGTTCCCCGTGGGCGGCGAGAAATTCCTCGTCCGCCACCTCCGGCCCGAACACCACCGGGATGCGGAGCCCGTAATCCCTGAGGGCCCGGGCCACCTTGGCCGCGCTTTTCCGATCGCTCCACACGATCACCGCCTCGGCGGAAAGGAGGTCCTCGAACTTGGGGTAGAGGTAGGTGTCCTCCGGCCCGAACCAGACGGTCTTTTGGATCCGCAGGCGGTATTCCCAGGCGTATATGCGGAGCCACTTGAGGCCGGTGCGCCCTTCACGGTTCAGGGAAAGGAGGAGGCCTACCCGCTTTACCCCCCGGGCGGCCAGGCACCGGAGGATTCCCTTGGCGGCCAGGCGGGGGGAGAGACCGGTGCGGAAGACTCCCCGGAAGGGTTCCCCCGGTATCTTGAGGGGGTCCAGATCACCGGCCAGGAGGACGATAGGGAGGCCGAAGGCCCGGGCCGCGGTGAGGGCCGCTTCGTTTGCGGCGGGGTCCAGGGGACCTATGAGAAGGGAGACCCCCTCGCTGCGGGCCCGGCGCACCGCCGAAAGGGCCTTCTTACCTCCCGGCCCGGGATCGTAAACGGCCAGCCCCAGGGGAAGCCCCTCCAGCCGGAAACTCGAGGCCATCTCCCAGGCCAGGGCCACGGCCCGGGGGGTTAAGGGGTTCTTCTCGGAGAAGAGAAGACCCACCTTGGCTCCCCGGGCGGGAGAAAGGAGGGTCAGGATGAGAAAGAAGACCGCGGAAAGACGCACCTCAACGACGCAAACGCTTCAGGTATTTCCGGGCGAGGGGGGCCTGTTCGCTGCGGGGATACTGCTTCACGATCTTGCGGAAGAGGATCCGGGCGGCCTCGGTGTCCCCGATGCGGAGAAAGGAAAGCCCCTGCTTGAGAAGCGCCGCCGGAACCTTGTAGTGCTTGGGGTACCGGTCGATGACCTTCTGGTATTCCAGAATGGCCTCCTCGTAGCGTTTCTCCGCGTAATAGGTCTCGCCGATCCAGAAGTAGGCGTTGGCGGCGTACTTCCCCCGGGGATAGAGTTCCAGGTACCGGCGGAAGACCCGGCGTGCCGCTTCGTAGTCTTTCTGCTTTAACGCGGAGAGTCCTTCTTTATAGAGGTCCTCCTCCGAAGGCTTTTCCGGGGGGCTCTTCTGCACCCGGGCGGATTCGCCGGACGGGGTCTTCCCCTTCTCCAGGGCGCTCAGTCGACGAAGAACCTCCCCCTGAAACTCGGAGAAGGCCTCCCGATCCTGCTTCTGCTGATAGGATAACTCCTCAAGGAGACCGTTAAGTCGAGCTATTTCGGCCCGGGTCCTGTCTATCTCGGCCAGGATCTCGGCCCTCTTTTCGGTAAGGGTTCCGGTGGCCTTCTCCAGGGCCGAGAGACGCTTTTCCAGAGCGGCGAGCCTCTGTTTTTGCTCGCGAAGGGCCTTTTCCAGGGCCGAAAGCCGCTTTTCCTGAAGGGAGGCCTGAGTCTCCAGCGCGGAGATCCGCACGGAGAGATCCTGCAACTGCTCCTGAGAGGCCACGCAACCGGTAAAAATCACCATCAAAAATAAAAACAAGGTCAACCGCACTTTGCCCTCCTCACGGGCATTTTACCCCGAAAACTCCTGGGCAAAAAGCTCGGTCTGTTCAGAGGCCATCCAGATCCCCCCTTCCGGGTGAACTGGTTAATAGGCGGTCGTTTCGAGAAGGGATTATTCAGCTACAATCGCTTTTCCGCAAATAAAATTCATCCTTTCATTTCGAAGGTGAACAGCTATAATTGATCCGGAGAGGATCCTACCGGAAGAGACAAGGGGACGCTCAATGATGGAAAAATTTTTTAATCCCGAATCCATTGCTGTTATCGGAGCAGCGCGTGAGCCCGGCAAGGTAGGGCACGATGTGGTTCGCAATCTTCTTGAGAGTGGGTTTTCGGGAAGGATATATCCCATAAATCCCAAGGCCTCAGAAATCGCGGGGCTCAGAGCTTATCCCTCAGTCACAGCGGTACCGGATAAGATTGATCTGGCTGTAGTAGCGGTAAGGGCTCCTCTCGTACCCAGGATTCTAGAAGAGTGTGGCCATAAAGGTATCGGGGCGGCGGTAGTTCTTTCGGCGGGCTTTAAGGAATCCGGACGGGAGGGAGCCAGACTGGAACAGGAGCTTGGTGAAGTTGCTAAAAGGTTCGGTATCAGGGTCATAGGTCCCAACTGTTTAGGGATTCTGGACACCTATCATCGGGTTAATGCCACTTTTGCCGCCCTGAAACCCCTCAGGGGGCACATAGGTTTCTTTTCACAATCCGGAGCCCTGTGCCTGGCCCTTCTGGAATGGTCAAAAGCGGAAAAAGTGGGACTTTCAAGATTCATCAGTTTGGGAAACAAGTGTGATGTTTCGGAGCTGGAATGTTTGCGTCTTTTGGGAGATGATCCCCACACCAGAGTAATAATGGGATATCTGGAGGGCGTCGAGGACGGGCGCACTTTTACCGAAGTAGCCAGGAGGATAGCCCGCAAAAAACCTATAATCATCTTCAAGAGCGGGGTGACCGCTGCCGGAGCGCGGGCGGCTTCTTCACATACCGGGTCTCTCGCCGGCTCGGAGGTGGCCTTCGAGGCGGCGGTGCGAAGGGCGGGAATCATTCGGGCCCATACCCTCCGTGAATTCTTCAATCTGGCTCTCCTCCTCGCTTTTCAGCCTCTGCCCCGGGGACCCAATCTGGGCATTCTAACCAATTCGGGAGGACCGGGTATCGTGGCGGCAGATGCCTGCGAACACTCGACTCTGGAATTACCCACTCTTTCCACGGATACGGTGGAAAAACTACGGAAGATCCTCCCGCCCTATGCCGCTTTTTTTAATCCTGTGGATATTACCGGTGACGCCGATGCTCAGCGGTATGCCGGAGCCCTGGAAATTCTCATTGAGGACGAACGCCTGGATAGCCTCCTCGTAATCCTCTCCCGCACCGCCACCGTTGATCCCGAGGAGGTTGCTGAACACCTGGGAAAAAGAAAGAGTCCAAAACCCATAGTTGCCTGTTTTTTAGGCCATGAAAGCATTAAGAAGGCCCGACGAAAACTCCTGAAACACAGAATTCCCCATTTTACCTATCCTGAAGAAGCGATAACCTCTCTTGAGAAAGTATGGCTCTATCAATACCGATGTAGTAAACCTTCGGCTTCCCGTCATCGGCCATCGGTAGATTTTAAGCGAGCTGCTTCCATACTCCAGCAAGTGCGTGCCGAGGATCGCTCCCAGCTATTTGATTACGAAGTCAAGGAAATACTTCAGGCTTACGGTTTTCGCTTTCCCAAGTCTCTTATAGCCCGTACCACCGACGAGGCCGTAATCGCTGCTCGAGCCATCGGCTATCCGGTAGTCCTGAAGATCGTTTCCCCTCAGATAATCCACAAAAGCGATGTCGGGGGAGTCAAGATCAATATTCGCAGTGACGAAGAATTGATCCAGGCTTTTCAAGCCATGACTATGCGGGCCCGGCAGGCTGTTCCGGGGGCTACGGTATTGGGAGTTCTGGTCCAGGAAATGGTCTCCCGGGGAAAGGAAACCATCGTGGGATTCACACGCGACTCTCAATTCGGTCCTCTGGTAATGTTTGGCCTGGGGGGTATCTATGTGGAAATTTTGAAAGATGTGAGCTTTCGGCTGGCCCCCCTGTCTCCGGAGGAAGCGCTGGAGATGGTGCGTGAAATCAAGGCGTATCCATTGCTTAAGGGAATACGGGGAGAGCCCGAGAGCGATATCCCCGCTCTGGTAAAAAGCATCGTAAATTTGGCCCAACTGGCCACCGATTTTCCGGAATTAAACGAAGGAGAAATAAATCCTTTAATAGTTTGCCCTAAAGGCCAAGGAGTTGTGGCCGTAGACGCCCGCCTCAGTTTGGGAGTTTAAGAGGAGTCAACTATCAGGAATTGATAGCTAGGCATGGGGCACCCCCGCAGGAGCAAGTTTAGAAGGATCGAAGAATTGATTACGAGTAGAGAGGGCATAGATTACCCGGATCAGTTTGTTAACTACGGCTATCATGGCTTTTTTATAGCTTCTGAACTGGGTGTATTTCCTTCGGAAGTAATGCTGAAAAGTTTTCTCCCACTTGACCGTTCCTACGGCCATCTGGAAGAGGATATTTCGAAGGTAAGGATTTCCCTGTTTGGAGATGTTCATACGGACCTTCCATTTTCCGGATTGTTTGACCACGGGATCTGTTCCGGCATATTTGATCAGTTTTTTGGCGTTACTGAAGCGTTTTATGTTTTCGACTTCGGCCAGGAACCTGGAGGCGAGGTCGCGGGAGATGCCTTTTATGGAGGAGAGGCATTCCAGCTGAGTTTTCATGGTAGTTTCGATCTCCGTCTGGAGGTCTTTTTCCAGTTTTTCGATCATGGATTGGAGGAAGAAGATCTTTTGGATGTAAATTTGGAGGATTTTTTCCAGGCCTTTATGAGAGATCCCCACCGAGTTTTGGGCCACCTGCACGAGGTCTTGAGCGGAGAAGGAAGGTTTACGGCCCGGCAGTCGGGAGAGGATATAGTCTATTTTTCCCCAACCGGCTTTGGCAATTCTTTTAGCGGAGGGGTAGCGGCTGAGGATTTCAAGGAAGGCCCGAGAGAAGACATTGAAGTGTTTTTCGGCTTCGGGGAAAAGGGCGGCGAGGGAGTGTTTGATTTGGGTTTTGGCCTCGGCGATTTCCTGTTTGAGTTTTTGGATTTGTCGGGCCAGGAGTTTGGTTTCGGAGGGGAGGGTAGCTGGTTTAAGGAGGTGGGGATTGGAGAGGGCAAAGAGCGCCAGGAGGAAGGCGTCTTTTTTATCGGACTTAGAGGGGTTGTTAGCGGAGACGAACCGGACGAAGTGATGAACCATTTTAGGGTTGAGGAGGGATACCCGGAAGTCCTGGTCCAGGAGGAAGGCGAGGAGAGGGAGGTGGAAGCGTCCGGAGGATTCAAGGACGATATGGTTTGGGGTATAGGCGGAGAGAGTTTGGAGGAAGTCTTCGAAGCCTTTGGAAGACATGGGGAGGTTTTTGGATACGAGCTTTCCCTTTTGTGGGTGAAGGATACAGAACTGGAAGGAATTTTTGGCGACATCGATACCTATGTAGAACATAGGCTACCTCCTGGGATAAGGTATATGTCCCTCAGCTCCATCCTCCCGTTTGGCAGGGGCTTTTGCGCCCAACCAACCAATTGGGAGTTGAGGGACAGAGGGACAGACTCCTATAGAGGCTTCCAAGCCTACGAAAAATGGAGTCCTTGTCCCTCTATAAACTTTATCTCGGGAATGGATATAACATAATTCATTGCAGGAGGAGAAAAATGAAGACCATCTATGTATGTTCAACCACACCTTTTGCGGGAAAGACCCTGACCACTCTGATGTTGGGAGATTACCTCAGAGAAAAGGGGACCTCCTTCACCTACCGCAAACCCGTAGGAAACCGCCCCACCATGATAGAAGGAACACTGGTGGACGATGACGCTTTATTTGTAGCCCGCACCCTGAATCTAACCATCTCTCCCTCTGAGCTTTCCTCCGTACTACTTACTCAAGATGTTCTGGTGAAGGCCCTGAGGGGGGAAACCGGAGGGTTTTTCCATCAGATACTGGACTTTTGCAAACAGGCAGGAGAAAAGGATGAATTTTTACTTCTGGGAGGCTACGGAAGTCTTTATTCCGGAACATTCCTCGGAATCTCCGGTCTAACTCTGGCAAAATCTCTACATGCCCGTGTGGTTCTGGTGGTGCGCTATGAAGGGGAAGATGTCCTGGATTATGTTCTCAAAGCCGCAGAGGATCTGGAAGATCTTCTTCTGGGAGTAATTTTTAATGATATCTCTCCGGCGGACTTTCCCAACTATAATGACCTAATTCGCCCTTTTCTTGAAAAAAGAGGTATTTCGATTCTGGGAGAGTTCCCTCATGACGATCTCCTGGCTGCGGTTTCTGTAGGGGAACTTAGAGAGTATTTAGGAGCCAAACTCCTGGGGAACACCGGGGAGGATCGACTGGTAGAGCACTTTTTGATCGGGGGCATGCAGGTAGACAAAGCCATTCAATATTTTCGCAAGACCCCCAACTTTGGAGTTATTGTAGGAGGAGACCGTTCCGATATTCAATTGGCAGCCATCGAAACCGGAGCAATATGTCTCATCCTCACGGGAGGGCTCTATCCTAACGAAATCATTTTAACCCGGGCCGAGGAGGCAGGGATCCCGGTGCTAGTGCTTCCCGAGGACACCTATTCCGTGGCCCGCAAAGTGGAACATTTACCCCTGCAAACCAGGATAAGACACCCCCGGAAGGTACAGCGGGCTAGAGAATTGGGCAGGACTTATCTTCGAAAAGAACTACTGGATCAGCTTCTGAGTTAACCTCTTTCCGGGACCTCCGGTTACAAGTTGCTCAGCGGGGCCTTCCAGGCGGCCTTGAGTCCGGAAAAGGGTTCCTTCACCAGGTCGCGGCCTAGGCCATCCCGGATGATGAGTTCCGGCTCGGCGATCACCTCTCCGATGAGGGCGTAAGTGGTGCCCTCCATGAGTTTCTCGAAGTCCCGCTGGCGGTCGCGCGGCACGGTCACCAGGATGTGGTATAATTTCCTTAACCTTAACCTTTAAAAAGGAGGATCGGGAATGGAAAAGAAACTTATAGATGATCTGCTTGAGAAAGCCTTGAAACTTAAGCCTTCTGAAAGATATTTTTTAGTGGAAGTCTTGATGAGGAGTCTTGAAGAAAGAGATGAGCAGATCGAAAAGGCCTGGATAGAAGAGTCTAAAAGGCGGTTGAGAGCTTATCGAGAGGGAGCTATGAGATCTGTTCCTCTTGAGGAAGTATTTGACCAATGAAGATCGAGTTTTTAGAAGCAGCAAAGGAGGAATTTGAAGAAGCGATTGAATATTATGAAATCCAACAAAAAGGATTGGGGTTAAGGTTTAACACAGAGGTTAAGAGAGCTTTACAGAGGATTTTCCTTAATCCCTATATGTATCCGATAGTGAGTGAAAGCATTAGACGATGTATTCTTCATACATTTCCTTACAGTATTTTTTATACTGTTCTTGAAGATGAAAAAGTCATTCTGATTTTGGCTATTGCCCATCACCATCGCCGTCCCTTTTACTGGGAGGATCGTTTCTCTTGACTATACCTCCGCCAGCGGGGCCTTCCAGGCGGCCTTGAGTTCGGAAAGGGGTTCCTTCACCAGGTCGCGGCCCAGGCCATCCCGGACGATGAGTTCCGGCTCGGCGATCACCTCTCCGATGAGGGCGTAAGTGGTGCCCTCCATGAGTTTCTCGAAGTCCCGCTGGCGGTCGCGCGGCACGGTTACCAGGATGCGGCTTGCCGATTCGGAAAAGAGGATGAAATCCGGCCGACCGCAGCCCTCGTAGGGTACCGCCGAGAGATCCACGAAAAGACCGTAACCCCCGGAAAAGGCCTTCTCCGCCAGAGCCACCCCCAGGCCCCCGTCGGAGGCGTCGTGGGCCGAGGACACCAGGCCGTAGTAGATGGCGTCGCGAAGTCTCAGGTAGCGCCTCCGGGCCTCACGGGCATCCACCTTCGGTACCGAGGCCCCGAGGAAGCCCCTGCTGGCATAGTACTCCGAGCCCCCGAGTTCGTCCCGGGTGAGACCCAGGATGTAGAGGAGATCCCCGGGGCGTTTCACATCCATGGTGCAGGCCTTGCTCACATCCGGCACCCGGGCCACCACGGAGAAAAGAAGCGTCGGTGGAACCGAGATCTTGAGGCTTCCGTCGGGAAGGATTACGCCCACGCCGTAAGGGTTCTCGCCCTCCGGATCCAGTCCCAGGGACATGAGGTAGTCGTTTTTCATGGAATCCTTGCCCGATATGCAGGGCACCCCGTAGGCCAGGGTGAAGTCGTGCACCGCTCGGGCCGCCCTTACCAGCTGGGCCAGCTTGTAGCGCCCGTCAGGGGTCTTTTCGCTCTCGATGGGATCGCACCAGCAGAAGTTGTCGAGCCCGGCCATGTGCTCAATATCCCCACCCACGCAGACCGCGTTGCGGATGGCCTCGTCAATGGCGTTGGCCGCCATCCAGTAGGTGTCGAGGTCCGAGAACTTGGGGCAGATCCCGTGGGCCACGGCGATTCCGTCCGGGCGCGAGAGATCCGGCCGGAGTACCGCGGCGTCGCTGGGGCCGTCGTCCTGCGCCCCGGTGAGCGGTTTCACCACGGACCCGCCCTGGACCTCGTGGTCGTACTGCCGCACTACATATTCCTTGGAGCAAACATTGAGGCGGGAAAGCATCTCCCTGAGGACGGCCCCCAGGTCTTCGGGTTCGGGAAGATCCGGTTCCGAGACCTTCGGCGGCTGCCACTCGGCCCGAAGTTCCATCTGGGGGACACCCCCGTGGAGAAAGTCGAGCGGAAGAAGCCCCACCGTGCGACCTCGATAACGGAGATGGAAGTAACCGGAATCGGTGAAACGCCCCACCACGGTGGCCTCCACATCCATTTTGCGGGCGAGATCCAGGAAACGGTCGATCTTGTCCGGAGGCACGGCCACGGTCATCCGTTCCTGACTCTCCGAAAGAAGGATCTCCCAGGGCTTGAGTCCCGGGTACTTGAGGGGTGGCCTTTCGAGGTCGAGCTCCGCCCCTCCGGCCTCCCGGGCCATCTCCCCCACCGAGGAGGAGAGTCCCCCGGCCCCGTTATCGGTGATGGAGGTGTAGAGGCACTCGTCCCGGGCGCGCAGCAGGAAGTCGGTCATCTTCTTCTGGGTGATGGGGTCTCCGATCTGGACGGCGGTGGCGGGGCTCCCCTCGTGCAGGGCCTCGGAGGAGAAGGTGGCCCCGTGGATCCCGTCCTTGCCGATGCGCCCCCCCACCATGACCACCAGGTCCCCGGGACGGGCCCCCTTCTTCCAGGAGGGCTCGCCGCAGACCTCAAGGGGCAGGATCCCTCCGGTTCCGCAATAAACCAGGGGCTTTCCCAGATAGCGGGGGTCGAAGACGATGGATCCGTTCACCGTGGGGATCCCGCTCTGATTGCCCCCGTGCTCCACGCCCTCGCGCACCCCCTCGAAGATCCGCCGGGGGTGAAGCAGCCTCGGCGGTAGGGGTTTGTCCCAGTTCGGCGGGGCAAAGCAGAAGACATCGGTGTTGAAGACCAGAAGGGCCCCCTTGCCCGTGCCGAAGGGATCCCGGTTCACCCCCACGATACCGGTAAGCGCACCGCCGTAAGGGTCGAGCGCCGAGGGACTGTTGTGGGTCTCCACCTTGAAGGCCAGGGCCCACCGGTCGTTTAGCCTTATGACCCCGGCGTTGTCCACGAAGACCGAAAGGCAGAAGTCCCGCTCTCCGAGTTTTTCCCGGATCTTCTCCGTGGCTCCGCGGATGTAAGTCTTGAAGATGCTGTCCACGGTAAACTCTTCGCCGGTCTCGAGGTCGCGGTAGTGAATGCGGGCGTTGAAGATCTTGTGCTTGCAGTGTTCGGACCAGGTCTGGGCCAGGGATTCCAGCTCCACATCGGTGATCTCCGGCCCGAGGCCGTGTTTGCGTCTTTCCGCGATGAAATCGGGCCGGGCGAAGTAATCCCTGATGGTGCGCATTTCCTCAAGCGAAAGGGCCAGCAGCCTCTCGCGGGAAAGGGCCAGGAGCTCCTCGTCGGAAAGCCGGGCCAGGTCCCAGCTCTCCACGGTGGCCTCGGTGGTCTCGGTCACGCGGGGGGCCGGATAACGCAGCCCCTGCGCCTCGTATTCCCCCCGGGAAAGGATCCACCAGCGTTCGATGAGTTCGTTGGCCAGAAGCTCCCGGGCCAGGCGCTCGCAATCCTTGCGGGAGAGCGCCCCCCGCACCAGGTACTGGACGGCGGAATAGACTCCCTCGCGGTCGGGGGCGAGGGGGCGTTCCAGCAGAAGCGAGAGGGCTTCGGCCGCCACCCGGCCCTCGTTGTCGGTCACCCCGGGGCGGAACCCCACCTCGATGAGCCAGTCGTAGGGGAAGTCGAGCTTCGGGGCCAGAGGCCGGCCGAGACTCACCAGCTGGATAACCGGATCCCACAGGGCCTCGCGGGCATACCGTTCGAGAAGGTCCTCCGGAAAGTTCCCCTCCACCAGATAGACCCGCACCGTGCGCACCGCCTCCACCGACAGTCCCAGAAATTCCCGGGCCCGGCGGGCTACCTTCTCCCCCCGGGCGTCCCGGAGATCCGGCTTAAGGGCTACCTCTATGCGAAAGACCTCCGCCACCGCGAGACCTCCCTAAGCGATTTCCTCCCATCGGGATACGAACCGAGTATACCACTCCTCGAAAAGTTTTTGATCGGCAAAGTGAAACTCAAAGGGATGCAGGGGATGCCGTTCCCTAAAGAGTCTTAGAAAGAGGGGACGGATGACCGTTCCTTTTTCGGAAAGGACCAGGACATCTATGTCCGAGAGGGACGGGTGGGCCCGCGCCTCAAGTATCAAGTCGAACACGAGGAGGCGAACCTCCCTCCCGGTCCTTCTCCGAAACTCCTCCCGGAATTCCGAGAGCACCTCCCGCCAGCGCCGAAAGTAGGGCTCCGGGGCCTCCACGGTTTCCGCAAGGGGTTTGAGATTTAGTTGTGCCATCCTACCCCCTCGGGATCTCGAGCATGCGTTTGACCGCCCGCAAAGCCCGCTTTCGAATCTCCTCGGGCACCTCCACCCGGGGCTCCAGGGTCTCAAGGGCCCGATAGACCAGCTCCAGGGTGGTGAGCTTCATGGCCTCGCAGAGCATCTTCTCCGAGGCCGGGTAGAACTTCTTGTCCGGATTCTGCTTGCGCAGGGGGTAAAGCAACCCCACCTCAGTCCCGATGATGAACTCCCTGTGTTCCGATTCCCGGCAGAACTTGAGCATTCCGCTGGTCGAGGCCACATGATCGGCCAGGTCTATGACCTCGGGACGGCACTCGGGATGGGCCACGAAAAGGGCCCCGGGGTGAGCCTCGCGCGCCCGCCGCACATCCTCCGGGGTAAGGGTATCGTGAAAGGGGCAGAACCCCTGGTGATAGATAATCTTTTTGTCCGGAAAGTGCCTCTGCGCGTAACGGGCCAGATTCATGTCCGGAAGACAGATCACCTCCCTTTCGGGGAGACTGGCTATGACCCGCACCACATTGGCCGAGGTGCAGCAGATGTCGCTTTCGGCCTTCACCTCGGCGTAGGAGTTCACATAGGTGACCACCGGGGCTCCGGGGTATTTCTCGCGCAGGACCCGCACATCCTCCGGGGTGATCATGCTGGCCATGGCACAGCAGGCCTGCGGTGCAGGGAATAGAACCGTCTTGTCCGGGGATACGATGTGCGCGGTCTCGGCCATGAAGAGCACCCCGCAGAAAACGATCACGCGGGCCTCCGTGCGCGCGGCCTTGAGGCTTAGTTCCAGCGAGTCCCCCACCAGATCGGCGATCTCCTGGATCTCCGGAGGCTGGTAGTTGTGGGCCAGGATGAGGGCCTTACGGTCCCGGGCGAGTTTCCGTATTTCGACCTGAAGCTGCTCCTTTTCCATCCCTTTCACCTCTCCGGGTTTCATCAATGACCTCCACTCCCTTGGGAATCCGAAAAGCAAATCGAGTTTTATCAATTTTAGGATTGATCCGGAGATTTTCCAGGGTCATGTGGGTGAGGTTGCCCAGGGGATCCCAGAACCAGAGTTCCTTTATTTCTCCGGTGGAAACCCTTACCTTGAGTTTCAGGCGTGAGACGCTGGAGTCGTTTTGCGGTTTCAGCTCCAGGAAGTAAAAATCGTTTTCGCCCGGGGTGCCGGAGATAAGCTCAAACTCCTCGGAAAGCCTGGCCTTTCCCGAAATCACGGCGAGCATTACCCTGGAGAAGGCCTTTTCGGGAGAGAGAATCAGGACCTGTCGATCCTCCTCGGAGTAGTAGTAAACCCGCCTTCCGTCGGAGACGATGAGTATCCTTTCGGGGTAACGGTACTCCCACCGCAGAAGATTCGTTTTTTTGAACCAGAACTTTCCCCCCGAGACCTCCACCCGGTAGCCCTTGCGCCAGTAAACCTCCTGAGAGAAGCTACCCGAAAGGGTGCGGATCTCCCGGTAAAAGGCCTCCACCCGGGAGAGGACCGTCTCCGGAGAGAGGGTTCCGGCCCTAAGGCTTGCGGTCCACCAGCACAGGGCGAGGACGAACACCGTCACTCGGACCAACAATGCCTTCCTCCTCCATGCGTTCTACGAGCCTGGCGGCTCGATTATAACCTATGCGCAGGCGTCTCTGGAGCATGGAGACCGAGATCTTGCCCTGCTGAATGGCGATGCGGACCGCCTCCCGGTAGAGCTCGTCGTCGGCCTCTTCCTCTCCGAAGACTCCGGTCTCTTCTCCTTCCTCCTCCAGAGCCTCGAAATCGGCCAGGTACTCGGGTTCTCCCCGGGCCCTGAGATATTCCACCACCCTGCGGACCTCGGCCTCCGAGACATAGGGGCCGTGGATGCGCCGGAGCTTCGAGGCCCCCGGCGGCATGAAGAGCATGTCTCCGGCTCCGAGGAGTCTTTCCGCCCCCTGGGTGTCCAGAATGGTCCGGGAATCGGTGCGGGAGGAGACCTGAAAAGAAATCCGGGCCGGGAAGTTAGCCTTGATGATTCCGGTGATGACATCCACCGAGGGGCGCTGGGTAGCCAGCAGGAGGTGAATCCCCGAGGCCCGGGCCATCTGGGCGAGCCGCGTGAGCAGCGTCTCCACCTCCTTGGAGGCCACCACCATGAGGTCCGCCAGCTCGTCGATGATGATGACGATGTAGGGAAGTTTCTCCTCCCCCTGTCGGTTGTAGGACTCGAGATTGCGGGCCCGGGTCTCCTCGAGGAGCCGATAGCGGCGTTCCATCTCCGCCACCGCCCAGCGCAGGGCCCGGGTGGCCAGACGGGGCTCCAGTACAACCGGATGCAGGAGATAGGGAATGTTCTCGTAGACGGAAAGTTCGATCCGTTTGGGATCGATGAGAAGGAAACGGATGTCCTTCGGGGTGCTCTTGTAGATAAGACTGAGGATAACGGAGTGCAGGAACACGCTCTTTCCCGTTCCCGTGGCCCCGGCGATGAGGAGATGAGGCATTCGGGCCAGATCCGTGACCACGGGCTCCCCGGATTGATCCTTGCCCAGGGCCAGGGTAAGGGGGGATTTCGCCCTCCGGAAGGACTCGCTCTCGATGATCTCCCTCAGATAGACCGTTTCCCGTTCGGGATTGGAGACCTCGATTCCCACCACATCCTTTCCCGGGATGGGGGCCACGATGCGCACGCTTTCGGCCGAAAGGCCCAGGGCCAGATCGTCGGCCAGAGCCGCGATGCGGTTGATCTTTACCCCGGGAGCGGGCCGGAATTCGTAAACGGTGATCACCGGGCCGGGATTGACCGCCACCACCTCCCCTTCCACCCCGAACTCCCGGAGTTTGGTCTCAAGGGCCCGGGCCATGTTTCCCAGGATCTCCTGCGAGGGACCCTTCCTGCGGGCCGGAGGCTCCTCAAGAAGGTCAAGGGGCGGAGGAAAACCCGAGCCCTTAGGGGGCTCCGCCGGGAGGGTGCGGGCGGAAACCTTTTCCTTCTCCTCGGGCGTCCTCTTTTTTTTCTTTCGTCCGGAAAACGATCTCAAAGGCTCCTCCCCGGGGCGCACTCCCAGGAGAGCGAGTCCCCCCAGGGCCAGAAAGAGTACGAGCAGAACCAGCCCCGGCACGCCCAAAAAGGGTCTCAGGGCCTGCCCCAGGAATCCGACGAGCCCGCCGCTTGCGGGATACCGCCACCAGCGACCCCCCTCCGGAAGGAATCCCAGGGCCAGAGAGGCACCGAGAATAAGACACCCCGCCCCCAGGACCTCCCGGCCGCGGGGAGGCCTTCCGGAAAAGACTTTGAGGGCGAGAAGTAATCCGAAAAGAGGCACCAGAAAGGCTCCCAGACCGAAAAGATCGAAAAAAAATGAGGAAAGATAGGCTCCGGCCAGACCCTCCCAGTTGTGAACGATTTCCCCTCCGGCTCTTCCGAAACCGGGATCCCCCGGATGATAGGAAATAAGGGCAAGGAGCAAAAAAATACCCGTGGCCAGCAGAAAAAACCCGAGAGGGGTGAAGTGAAACCTTTTCATTTAATAGGAACGATACCTTAAAGGTAAAAGTCGGACAAGAAGGGCTCCTTATTCCTCCCGGGCTCCCTCGGGTAACTTCACCTGATCCCACTGATCGGGGACGGTCTCAATCCTGGCGAGCTCCGGCTCGTGAAGGGGAAGGATCAGGTCCGCCATCTTTTTGATGCGCAGGGTCTGTTCGTAGGCCACATAGGCATCGGTGTGGACCCCCGGGGGGATGACCTCCCAGCCCAGGGCCCGGATCTTTCGCGGGGGCCAGTAGTTCTCAAACAGGGTACACACCCCGGTTATGGCCGCAACTCCCCGCTCCGTCTCCACCAGCACGGTCATCCCTCCCGCGGTGTGCCCGGGGGTGTGGATCATCCTGAGCCCCGGGAGGATCTCCCGATCCTCCTCGAGCTTCACGAAGCGCCCCTCCTGATCCAGTTCCTCCACGAAGTCCGGGGCGTAACGAAAGTCCAGAGGATGGCCCCCGTAAAGGGCCTCGAACTCCAGCCGGTGGGCGTAAAACACCGCGTTCTCGCACTTGAAGTCGTTTTCGCAGTGGTCGTTGTGGAGGTGGGTGTGGAGCACCAGGTCTATGTCCGCAGGTGAAAGTCCGAAACGGGAGAGGGCCTCCTCAAAGCGATATATTTTGGCCCCCAGGGCCTTCTCCCGGGCCTCGGTGATCACCGGCCCCAGATAACCGGTGTCCACCAGCACCACCTTTTCACCCCCCTCGATGAGCCAGCCGAAGACCGGCACATGAATCTCTTCCCCGTACCCGTACTGATAGGTCATGGTCCCCTTGTCGAAGATCTTGCTCCCCAGCACCAGCGGGTGAATGCGATAAAGGGCCATCTCTCTCACCCCCTCGACGGATTTATTTCATTATCCCCCTCTTTGTCCCCTAAGTCAAAGGGAATTAAGGTTGAAAATTAAAGAAATGCGGCGATTTCTTCAGATCGCCGGGAATTAATCCCGGAGACGATCGTTTCTCGTGAGCCCGCCCGGGGGCCCTTGACTTCCTCCGCAGGCGGTATAGCGTGGGGGAGGATTTCGTACGGGAGGTTTGGTGTGGGCCGTGAGGGGGGATTTCTGGAGGAGATAAGGCCGGAGATCCACGAATTCCTGGTAATGCGGGCCAAGGAGGAGGGAGGGTTTGCCGCCACGCCCAGGCTTCCCGCCACGGTGGAGGACACCTATTTCGCCCTGCGCACCTGGGAGCTTCTGTTTCCCCCCTCCGGGAAGGTGCTCTCTTCGGTGCGCCTCTTTCTGGAGCACACGCCTCCCCCTCCGCAGCTTCCGGCTCTGCGACGGTGGCTGTGGCTGGCGGATCGCACGGGGATTCTCTCCCGGGAGGAGGTGCAGGTTCGAGCACGGAGGATTCTGCTTGGCCGGAGGAGGCCTCTGTCGCGGGACCCTGAAGTTCGGGCCGCCTATTACTTCTGTGTTCGACGGCTGGGGCTGGACGGGGTTTTGCCTCAGGCACCCGCAAGGCCCGCGTTGCGCACCCTTCGTGATCTTTACCGGTGGAGCGAGATGTTTCCGGAATCCCTGGATGCGGAGCGGCTGTCCTGGGTGCTCGCCTCTCGCAATCCCGACGGGGGGTTCGGTTTTCGACCGGGCACTACCTCTTTTCTGGAAAACACCTACTTTGCCCTTCGGGTGCTGGAGCGATCCGGGCGTTTCCTCGCGGATCCGGATCCGACCCTGCGCTTCATCCGGATGTGTTACCGTCGGGGGGGATTCGCCCGGGCTCCCGGGGGGATCCCCTTTCTGGAGAGCACCTACTACGGGGTTTACCTCCTAGCCCGCCGCCCGGCCCTCGAAAAATAGGATCGGATCCTATTTTCGGAGAAATTTCGGAGAAAGAAAATAGCTCTAAAAACTACCCAACATCCTCCCCAAATTCGAAAAAAATAATCTATGGAACCCCGAAAAATAGGATCGGATCCTATTTTAAAAAGGAGGAAGGATCTTACTTGACTTTATGGCTAATTGGCTATATAGTTCAAGAAATAAAAAGTGGGGTGAGGGGATGACGCGGAGGGCCGGTGTATTGAGACAGCGGGTGCGGCGGTTCAAGGCCCTTTCCGACGGGACGCGCCTCAAGATCCTGGCCCTCCTTGCGGTGCGGCCCTGCTGCGTGTGCGAATTGAGTGCGGCCCTGGAACTCTCCCAGCCCACCGTAACCCGACACCTCCAGAAGCTCGCCGAGGCCGGTTTCCTGGTCTTCGAGAGGCGGGGTTTCTTCCAGATCTACCGACTGGCCCCGGCGGATCGCGAGGCCGAAAACCTTCTAACCCTGGCCCTCCGAGAACTCTCTGACGACCCGGAGGTGGCCGGGCTCCGGCAGAGGCTGGAAAGGCTCGAGGTGGGGCCGCCTTTCCTGAGGGCCCCGGCCGAAAAACCACGCTGCACCGATAACGAGGAAGAGGGAGGGTTCGCCGGTGAGAAGCCTTAAACGGGCCCGGGAGATAGGGATCGCCACGGCCGTATTTCTCCTGTTTTATTTCTTCCCGGCCCGGGAGCGGGTTCTTTCCGGGGCGCGGGAGGCCCTGCTTCTCGCCCACTGGTACGCCCGCGAGCATGTGATCCTCTGTCTCATTCCGGCCTTCTTCATCGCCGGAGCCATAAGCGTCTTCGTCTCCAAGGAATCGGTGATGCGTTATCTGGGGCCGGGGGCTCCCAAACCCGTGGCCTACGGGGTGGCCTCGGTGGCCGGGACGGTACTTGCGGTCTGCTCCTGCACGGTGCTTCCCCTTTTTGCCGGAATCTATCTCAACGGGGCCGGGCTCGGCCCGGCCAGCACCTTCCTCTACTCCGGGCCGGCCATAAATGTGCTGGCCATCGTGCTCACGGCCCGGGTGCTCGGGGCCGGGCTGGGTCTGGCGCGAGCGATAGCGGCCATCGGAGCAAGCCTTCTCATCGGGCTTCTCATGGCCTTTTTCTTCCGGCGGGAGGAGACCGCACGGCTTGCGGAGTTCGCCGCCGAGCCTCCGGCCGAAGGACGCCCCCTCCGGCAAACGGTCCTTTTCATGGCTACGCTGGTGGCCATCCTGGTCCTGGCCACCTGGGGACACGGAACCGGCCTCTGGGAAAGGATCTTCGCCCTCAAGTGGAAGCTAGTGGCCGCGGCGGCCCTGGTCTTACTGGTGGAACTGCGGTTCTTCTTCGGGGTAAAAACCCCCTGGCTTGTCGCCGCGGCCCTTGCGGCAACCCTGGGGGAAGTCCTCTCCCGGGGCCACGAGATCGCCTTTCTTTCCGGGGTGGTGGTGCTTTCGTTCGCCCTCTGGCGCACCGGAGGCGAGGCCCGGGAATGGTTCGAGTCCTCCTACTGGCTGGCCCGCCAGATCCTTCCCCTTCTCTTTCTCGGGGTGCTCGGGGCCGGATTCTTTCTGGGCCGTCCCGGCCACGAGGCCCTCATCCCCTCGCACCTCGTGGCCGAGCTGGTGGGTGGGAACGGACTTGCGGCCAACTTCTTTGCTGCCGTCTCCGGGGCCTTCATGTACTTCGCCACCCTGACCGAGGTCCCCATCCTTCAGGGACTTCTCGGGGCCGGGATGGGCAAGGGCCCGGCTCTGGCCCTTCTTCTTTCCGGGCCGGCGGTGTCCCTTCCCAGCATGCTGGTCATCCGTTCGGTCCTTGGTACCCGAAAGACCCTGGCCTATGTGGCCCTGGTGGTGATGATCTCCACCCTCTGCGGGTGGTTTTACGGGCATTTTCTTGTAAGCCTTTAATTATCAAAAGGGAGGTGGCGATATGGTCAGGGAAATCAGGGTCCTTGGGCCGGGGTGCCCCCGGTGTGAAGCCCTTTACGACAATGTGGTTCTCGCCCTGGACGAACTCGGGATCGACGCCACGGTGGAGAAGGTGAAGGATCTGGGGCAGATCGCCGCCCACGGGGTGATGCAGACCCCGGGGCTCGTGGTGGACGGAAGGGTGGTCTCCCAGGGGAAGGTCCTTTCCGTAGAAGAGATAAAGGAACTGCTGAGGTCCAGGTGAGGGTTCTTCTCCTTTGGGGGGCGATATTTCTTCTTTCCTCCGGGGTTCTGGCCGGAGAACGGCTCACCCTGGAGGAGGCCCTTTCCCGGGCCCTCAGGAACAACCCCGAGATCCTGGCCCGGGCGCACGAGATTCGGGCCGCGGAGGGAGAACGCCGGGCCGCCCGGGGTGTCCTCCTTCCGCAGCTCGACTTTCTTGCCGAGGCCAGGCGCCTGAGCGACCCCCAGGCCGTTACCCCCATCAAGGGGCCGGGGAAATTCCCGGCCTTCAGCCGGGACATCTATTACGCCGGGGTGGAGCTGCGTCTTCCCCTTTACGAGGGAGGGCGGCTGCGCTCCCTGGTGCGGCTTTCCGGGATCCGGACCGTGCTTGCCGAAAGCCTGCGGCGGGAGACCGCCCTGGACCTTCTGGCCAATGTGAAAGGAACCTACTTCATGGGGCTTTATCTCCGCGGCCTTATCCGGGCCCGGGAGCGGGTCCTTGCGGCGCTGAAGCGCGAGGAGAAGGACGCGGCCCTGCGCCTCAGGGTGGGGCGCGTTCCGCCCCTGGACCTCCTCCGGATGAAGAGTCGGGTCAAAAGTGAGGAGGCGGCCCTGGCCTCGGCCCGTCAGGCCCTGCGCCGGGTCAAGGAGGCCCTTTCCGTCCTTATGGGGGAGTCTCCCAGGAGCGACTTCGAGCTCTCCGGAAATCTCACCCTCATTCCGCTTCCGCGGGAGCCCGAGTGGGAGAGGATCCTTTTCTGTCTCCCGGAGGTGGAGGCGGCCCGGAGGGAATTTGAAGCGGCCCGGGAGAGGGTCCGCCTGGAGAGATCCGGGCACCTCCCCCGTCTGGATTTCCTGGTCGACTACGGCCGGCGGGCCGGCTCCGGTCTCCATGACGACGAGGAGGTCTGGGAGGCCGGTTTCCGTCTGCGGCTCAATCTTTTCAGCGGGGGAACAATTTCGGCCAGGGTGGCCGCGGCCCGGGCCCGGGAGCTTTCCGCCCGGGAGAGGCTGCGGCAGGTGGAGCTTTCCGTGCGAAGAAGGGTTCTTGCGGCCCTCTCCGAGGCTGCCGAAGCCAGGGCCCGGGTGCGGGCCCTTGAGGCGGCCCGGCAGGCCGCCCGGGAGGCCTTCCGGGTGGAAAGCCTGCGCTATCGCACCGGGGCCGGCACCGTGACGGATCTCCTCGCCGCCCAGGCGGCCTGGTCCGAGACCGAGGCCGCCTACCGGGAAGCTCTCTACCGTTACGCCCGTGCCGTGGTGTCCTATCAGCGGGCCACCGGTGAGATCGCCCGGGGTCTTCTCCAGCTTCCCTGTGAAGGAGAGAGTCATGCGCAGGATTAAACCCCTCCTGGTTCTTCTGGTGGCCGGCCTCGCGATCGTTTTCGCCGTACAAAAGGTGAGGGAGAAAAGAGCCGCTCTCAGGCGGCTCCCTCCCCCGCGAAGGGCGCCCCTTCCGGTGGAGGTGGCCCCGATCCGGCGGGGAAAACTCCTCCTCACCGAACACTATCTGGGGGAAATAAGGCCCCTCCTTTCGGCCCGGATCTCCTCCCGGCTCTCCGGTTACCTCCTCTCCCTCACCAAGTACGAGGGGGATAGGGTGGAAAAAGGAGAGGTGCTCGCCAGGATAGACGACGCTCCCATCCGGGCCCGCATCGCCTCGCTCAGGGCCCGGATCGAGGCCGCCCGGGTCAGCTACCTTACCAGAAAGCGCATTTTCGAACGGGATCGGGTCCTCTACCGGGAGAAGGCCATCTCGGAGGAGGCCTTCGAGCTTTCGGAATCCGCCTTTCGGGAGACCGCGGCCCGTCTCGAGACCCTCCGGGCCGAGCTTTCCGCCGCGGAAAACGACCTCACCTATACGGTTATCCGGGCCCCTTTTTCCGGGGTGGTGACCGCCCGGCTTGCCGAACCCGGGGACATGGTGGTCCCGGGAAAGGCCCTCCTCGTGATCGAGGCCCCCTCGCGGGGATATCGGGTCCTGGTGGGGGTGCCCCAGCGCATGGCCGTGCGCTTCCGACCCGGGGCCCCGGCCTTTCTCACCGAGGGGGAAAGGCGCCTGGCCGTCCGGATCTTCCGGGTTCACCCCGCGGTGGGAGAGGGAGGACTGGCCACGGTGGAGATAAGGCTTCCCTCGCGTCCCTTCGGTCTTCCCTCCGGAGCCCGGGTGGGGGTGGATCTCGCCACGGGCGAGGCCGAGGGCTTCATCGTGCCCCTTCGGGCCCTCCTCGAAACCACGAAAGGCGCCTATGTCTTCACCGTGGAAAGAGGGGAAGGTGGATTCCGGGTGCGGGTGGTGAGGGTCAAGGTGCGCGGGCGCTCCGGCGGGGAAGTGGTCCTTTCCGGGGATCTTTCCCCGGGTGTGCCGGTGGTGGTGGCTGAGGAAAGCACCCTCCTCCGGCTCCACGAGGGAGAAGAGGTCCTTCCCGAAAGGGAAAATTCATGAGTTTCGTGGAAGATTACCTGCGCAATCCTTATCTGGTCACCTCTCTTCTCCTCGCCGGAGTGGTGCTGGGGATCGTTTCCTTTCGCGAAATGCCGCTCAACCTCTTTCCCGATGCCAACTATCCGAAGATCGCGGTGGTGCTGGTCTGGCCCGGGGCCTCGGCCGGGGATGTGGAGGACAAGGTGGCCCGCCCGGTGGAGAAGGAGCTGGCCACCCTGGATCTGGTACGGAAGGTCAGGTCCTCCTCCCGGGACGAGGTGGCCGTGGTCTCCGTGGAGTTCGAATACGAGAAGAGCCTGGACTCCGCGGAGGTGGATGTTTCGGCCGCTCTTGACCGTATATGGGCGAAGCTTCCCCGGGGGCTTCTTCCCCCGCGGATCTTCCGGGTGAGCGACGCCACCACCCCGGTCTGCACGCTTGCGGTCCGTCCCCGCCCGGGCTCGCCTCTGGATCTCGCCAAGGTCAGGCAGATAGCAGACAACGAACTGCGCGAGGCCCTCCTGCGCATCCCGGAGGTGGCCCAGGTGGAGGTCTTCGGCGGATATCTCCCGGAGATAAGGGTGGAGGTGGATCGCGACCGGCTGGCCCGCTACGGTTTAAGTCTCTCCCGGGTGATCTCCGCTCTTTACGCTCAAAACCTCAACATCCCCGGAGGGCTCCTTATCCGGGATCGGGACCAGATCCTCATTAAGGTGGCCGGGGAAAGGCTCAAACCGGAAGAGCTTCTGGATCTGGTGGTGGCCCGCACCCCGCGGGGGGAGATCCACCTGCGGGACCTCGCCCGGGTGAGGGTCCTCTACACGGAGAGACAGAGTTTCTTTCACGGAAACGGCCATCCGGCCATCGGGATCAACATCCTGCGTCCCGAAAAGGGACATGTCACCGACACGCTCGAGGCCCTTCATCGGGCCCTTCCGCGGATCGAAAGCGAGTTTCCGGATCTGACCTTCGAGATCGTGGACACCCAGGAGGACCTCATCCGCACCTCGGTGGCCAACATGATCGATGCCCTGCGGGATGCGGTGGTGCTTACGGTGGCCGTGATCCTGGTACTTCTGGCCCGTCTGCGGATGACCCTGCTAGCCGCGATATCCATCCCTTTTACCTACTTTATGGTCTTTTTCGGAATGAGGGTGTTCGGCTTCGAACTCAACATCGTGACCCTCACCGCGGTGATCCTAGCCGTGGGGCTTCTTCTTGACGACGCCATCGTGGTGATTGAGAACATCGATCGCCATCATCACCTGGGCAAGTCTCCCTTTCGGGCCGCGGTGGACGGCACCCGGGAGATCATGCTGGCCGACTTCGCCGGCACCATCACCACCGTGGCCGTCCTGGTGCCCATACTCTTCATCGGGGGCTATGTGGAGAAGATTCTCCGGCAGCTGGCCGCGGTGCTCATCCTGGCCCTGCTCTCCTCCTATGTAATCTCCGTTACGGTGATCCCGCTGCTTTCCCGGTTTCTCCTTCGCGGGGACGGAAGCCGGAACCTTCCGGAGCGGATGCTCCACCGGGTAGGCGAGGGGATGCTGGAACCCCTCAGAAATTTCTTCGTGCGTCTTTTCGATTTCGCGGTGACGAAAAGATTTCTTTTCATCGGACCCCTGGGGATAGGGCTTCTCCTGATCAGTGTCCGGCAGATGCCCCTTGTGGGCCGGGACCTCATGCCCCCCCATGGACACCGGTATCGTGAAGATCGCCTTCGAGACCGGGGCCAATACCTCCCTTTCCCGCACCGAGGAAATCGTAAACCGCATGGAGGAGATTATCCGGAGGACGCCGGGATTCATCCGCATGGCCACCGTGGTGGGAAGCGAGCCCGGGGTGATCAGCTTCGGGGCGGAGAGAACGCCTCAGCAGGGTCTCATCACCGTGCATTTCGTGGACCGTTTTCACCGGAAGGAAAGCATCTGGAAGATAGAAAGGCGTCTTCGGGAGAGGTTTCTGGAAATCCCCGGCCTGCGTTATGTACATGTTTACGACTTCGGGGCCACGCCCCTCTCCTCCATCGCCGCTCCGGTGGATGTGATGATCAGCGGACCGGACCGGAGGGTGCTCGACCAACTGGCGGATCAGGTGGTGGTGCGGCTGCACGAGGTTCGGGGGCTGGTCTCCGTGTCCCGCAACTGGTACCCGGACAGGGTGGAAATCCTGATTCGTCCCGACCTGGAAAAGGCGGTCCGCTACGGGCTCTCCCCTCTCGATCTGGCCCGAACCGTGCGCGCGGCCTTCAGCGGAGCCCGCGCTTCCGTCCTGCGGGTGCCCGGGGAGGACGGCTATGTCATTCGGGTGCGTCTCCCGGATGGCGAACGCCGGGCCCTCTCGGATCTGGACACCCTCCCGGTACATACCCCCCGGGGCACCATCCCCCTCAACGAGATGGCCCGTCTGGAGGAGTCGCGTACTCTCACCGTTTACAGGCGCCAGGGACTCTCTCCGGTGGTGGATGTCCTGGGCTATCGTTACACCACCGCCATCACCCACCTCCAGGCTCAGGTGAACCGCCTCCTTGCGGTCCTTCCCCTTCCTCCCGGCTACCGGATATCCCAGGAAGGGGAGATCAAACACATGAAGGAGGCTTTCGGTCGGCTCCGCAGGGCCCTGCTCCTCGCCCTGATGCTTCTCTATTTTTCCCTGGTTCCGACCTTTCGCTCCTTCCTGGATCCCCTCACCATCATGGTGGCCATTCCGCTTTCGGTGATCGGGGCGGTCTGGGGGCTCCTTTTCGTGGGGAGGCACTTCTGCATGCCCGCGGCCATGGGCATGATCCTCCTTGCCGGGATCGTGGTCAACAACTCCATTCTCCTCATAGACTTTATCAGGCGCGCCCGGGCCCGGGGGAAAGACCTCCACGAGGCCATTGAGGAGGCTATCCGGGTGCGCACCCGGCCCATCGTAATGACCGCCCTGGGGACCATCACCGGGATGCTTCCCATAGCCGCGGAAAGGGCCCTGGGGCTGGAAAGGCTCTCCCCCCTGGCGGTGGTGGCCATCGGAGGACTGATCGTGGCCACCCTTCTTACCCTCCTCTATGTGCCCCTCTTCTATACTTTTTTCGAAGATCTGCGCAAAGAACTGACCAAAATAATACCCTTACCACCGAAAAACCGAGCTTGACCGGCCTCCAACGGATCCGGGGAACACCCTCCCTTCATAAATTGCCCCGCTCGCCGTCCCTGTCACCGTACCTCCGTGCTCCGCATTGACAGAAAACCAAAAAATCGCGCAATAGGATGCAGAAAAATCGAATGTTATGGGCAATTTATGGCATAAAATCCTGCCTTATGGCTTGACATTCCACTCCATCATGTTTTAATAATTGATTAAAAAATTTCCTTGGAGGGGGGACATGAAAAGGCTTAAGGGATTCTTCTCCACTAAGATGATGGCTCTGGTGTTTCTCCTGGCGCTGTTTTTAGGAACGGGGCTTCGGGCTTCGCCCATCCCCTACTACTGGGATGACAACTGGCCCTATCACATCGCTCGCTTTTATGCCTATGGAAGCGTGACGGCCTACGATCACAGCGCCAACGAATATGTGTTCAATGTGTCGGGTGGTGACCACGCGGATACCGCGGTGGGAATCTGGGCACACGATCCCCCGGCGGAGAAATCCCTTTCGAAGCACCAGTCAAAGCCCTACGGTCCGGTGGAGAAGACCTGGGCGGCCTCGCTTAATGTCCGGAGTTTCCTCAACGAGGGAGGGGTGAGCGGTCTTTCCATCTCCGGCGGGGCCTCCACCAATATGTTTGTAAACGCCCACGACTATGCCGGATTCTACGGAACCTCCCAGCAGTACGGTTACTTTTTCCTGGATAGGCCCCTCACCCTGCGGGTTACCGAATTCCTGCACTACGGAGGGGAAAACTTCAACGAGGAGGAATTCGACTACGCGAACTATCTCCAGGGACGGTGGGACCTCAGTCTCTACCGCTATGAGGATTCTAACGGGGACGGGGAACCGGATACCCTGAAGGGCCAGCTGTGGGGGGTCCATGACGAGATTAACCGACGGGGGATAACCTCGGAGAGTGATTATGTGTACACCTACACCTATTTTCTCGAGCCCGGCTGGTATTCCATTTCCGCCACCTTCAACCTCTCGGGGAGGGCTTATCAGGGGGACACTATTTCGGCCGAGGGGGGTCTTCACCTCAGCGCGGTGCCTCTTCCGCCGGCGGGGTTCCTTCTCCTTCCGGGGCTGGGTGTTCTGGTGGGGGTGCGGCGCCGCCTAAGGGTCTCGTAATAATCGGGGGGCCTCCGGCCCCCTGGAATTTTTCCGGTGATCCCTTTTTTGGCCTCCTATGTGCAGGGTAAATTCTGTGAGGGTTTTAATCGTTTTTTTATGTAAGCGGTCCCTCTCGATCTCCTCCCTGGAAAGCCACTCAACTTCCTCTTTACCGTGTAAGCTCTCCATGAATCCATTCCAATAAGGACTGCCCGGAGGAATTACCCTCTGCCTGACCCTCCACCTCCGACAAACCCTCCGGAATTCCCCGGAGCGAAACTGAAATCCATGCTCCATCGTTTCAAAGGCTTTCTGGCAACCTCAACGGGAAAAGCTTCTTCCGTTCTCGGGGTCCTCCGCCAGCCTCGCTTCTTGCGAAGACAAAGACTAAGACCAAGCTTTCGATACAGGCCATAAAGATTTCGAGTTCTTTTTCGGCCAGCAGTCGTTTCAGCCGGGCATTTTCTTCTTCCAGGGCTTTGAGACGTTTGGCCTCTGAGGAGGAAAAAAAACCCGCGGTATTTTTTGCGCCACCGGTAGATGGTCTCGCGATACACCGTATTTTCTTGCGATAGCGGCTACGGAGTTACCGGGGGTGTCGGCCTCGGCCAGGATTCTGATGATCCGGTCGATAGCAAACTTTTTCGTGGCTCACATCCATTATTTTGAGTTGTCATTCCTATAAATCCTAACATCCCGGGTGGTTCGAAAAATGGGGGGAGCAGGTCAACCTCGTGTTACCAAAAGAACCGTTCAGAGCGGAAATTATTCAAAAATTTCAGTGTTTCCTCAGCTACCAGAGGACGCGAAAAAAGAAAACCCTGAACTTCATCCACTCCCAAACCCGCCAGAAAGGCCAACTGTTCCCTCCGCTCCACCCCCTCCGCCACCACGCGTTTACCCAAATTCCGAGCCATGGATACAATGGCCATCACCGCCTCGGCATCCTCTCGGCTTTCGGGAAGCCCCCTCACAAATGAATAATCCACCTTAAGGGTGCGGGCGGGAATCTCTTTTAGATAGGCGAAAGACGAATACCCCGTTCCAAAGTCATCAAGAGCAATCTCAATTCCTAATTCGTGAATACGGCTAAGCAAGCTCTTGGCCTCCGGACCAGCCTCAAGAAGAAGACTTTCGGTAATTTCCACCTCCAAAGCCCCGGGCGGCAAGAATCCGTCCTCTAAGATCTCCTGTAATACACGAATTAAGCGATCTCGAGCCAGAAACTGCTTAACCGAGACATTGAAAGAAATGCGCATTTTCGGAAAACTTTCGCGACAAGCCCTCAGAAAACGGGCTGCTTCGAGTATAACCCAGCACCCTACCTCCACAATTAAGCCAGACTCTTCCAGTACAGGAATAAACTCTCCGGGCATTACCAGTCCTCTTTCGGGATGACGCCAGCGCAAAAGCGCTTCCAAGGACGCAGGCCTGCGTTCACGGAGACGAATGCGTGGCTGAAAAAATAGCTCAAATTGTTGCTCCCCTAAAGCCTTTTCCAATTCTCTTATCAAAGCAAAATGCCGAAAAGCTTTTTTGGATAAATTTGGAGAAAAAAAGGCTACCCCGTGAGGAGCCCTGGTTTTGGCTTCTCTGAGGGCTACAGAAGCCGCCTCCATGAGATCCTCTGGAGAAGAGGCGTCTTCCGGAAAAAGGGCTATTCCCACAGAAGCAGAAACCTTGACCTCCTCCTGCTCAACTCTTATGGGTTCCTGGAATAAATTCTCAAGATGGGTGAGAAGCAAGGCCGGTGATATTCGCTGAAGCAAATACGAGAAAGCAAATTCATCAGAACCTATTCGGGCCAGAGTTCCAGCCTGGTTCACCAAACGGGACAAACGTTCACCCACAACCTTAAGAATCCTGTCCCCCTTCAGTCGTCCCAATTCCATATTTAGGGAACTGAAGTGATCCAGATCCAGTTTTACCAGAGCCAGGGAAAGCTTTTCGATTCGAGCCACCTCTATTTCGTGCTCCAGGGCAGCCAGTAAAAACCGCTGGTTCGGAAGCCCGGTGAGAAGATCCCGGAAAAGCGCCTTCTCAAGTTCCCGGGTCTTTACAATGTGTAGGTACCCCAGAGAGAGATCCCGTGCTATCTCCTCAAGAAGCCTGACCTCACGATCGGTAAAATGTAAAGGGGCCTCCGCATAAAGAGCCAGAACTCCCTTAAGCCCGTCAAGATACAAGGGGAGGCTTACAAACGAACCAAATCCAAAATCTCGGACCTTTTCGGCCCAAACAGCAAATATATCTTCATCTCGGGTATCCAGTACAATTACCGATCTTCCTTCCTTAAGGGTCACAAGATGAGGATTTTTTCCCTCTGCAATTTCTTTAAGGGGGGGCACCCCTTCCAGTACCGCGGTCTCCCCTGCAGCGGCTACCACCTCCCCAGCCAAACCCACCCAGGCCAGGGCGAACCCCCCGGTACGAATCATAATCCCACAGGCCTCCTGAAAGAGCTTCCGGGGGTCAGAACGTTCCTCAAAAATGAGAAGATTAATTTCCCGCAAAAGGGCATATATCCTGGTTAGAACCTCCAGTTCCTCTCGGGCTTCGCGGAGATCCCGTTCCCGGGCCTCAAAATAGGCCTGAAAGACCCGGGCCGAAAGCTCAAAGAAAAGTTGTCCCAGAAGGTCCTCAAGCTGCCGGGCCCCTTTACAAGAAATAAGTTGCACAATCCGTCGCCACAGCTCAAATAATGCCATATTGAATTCTGACGGACTTACCCCAACTCTGTAATGATGTTCCCCCAGTTCCCTAATGATATCGTTAATTTCGGAACTTTCCGGATCAAGAAAAAATTTCCTCAAAAATTCTCCTATTCGATGAGCAAAAAATCCTCGCGGGGAGGAACAAAAAGGCAGAGAAATCCAGAAATCCTCAGGAGTGAGAGAAATAACCTCCCAAAGCTTACGCCGAAAAGACAGCTCGTCTACAATCCCACTAACTCCACCACCTTCTTATCCTTTTCTACATCGTTCTTAAAAGAATATCAATTACCAAAACAATTCATTAACGGAGTTTTCAAAATTTTTCTCGAAATTTTTTCAGTAATTTGTGAAAAATCTCCCAACAATCATTTGCGGAAAAAATATTCCACTCCCAGAAGCTCAGATACCATCGCCCGCACTTAAAAAAAGAAGGCTGATTTAAGGTGCGAGAGGAGAGATTTCCGGTATTATAATCTCCCTCTCTGTAATAATGAAATCTACGGGGAGGTCGTGTTTCTCGTGGGGCAGGTTCTTCACCACCTGAAAAGAAAAAGCCGGAGCCACCTTAATAGCACGAATTTCCCGGAGAAAACGATCGTAGAATCCCCCTCCGTAGCCTAGGCGATAACCACTCCGGTCAAAAGCAAGCCCCGGAACCAGTACGAGATCAACTTCATCCGGCGAAATCAAAGGATTTTCCGGGGGAGGCTCTAAAATTCCATAAGGCCCCGGAACCAACTCTCCAAGGGTAAAAATTTGATGGAAGAATAAAGTCCGCCGGGAGATCACGGTGCGGGGAAGACCTACTCTTTTTCCCTGTAGAAGAGCTGCTCCCAATGCAGGAAAAAGATTCACTTCGGTGCCAAAAGAGGCAAAAAATAAAATAGTACGAGACCTTTCAAAAAGTTCAGTTTTAAGAAAACGATGACAGATAGACAAGGATAAATTCTCCCTTTCTTCAGGGGAAAGCTCGCTCCTTTTTTGAAGCATTTCCTTTCGAAGTTGTTTTTTCAGTTCCATAATGTCCGGGGGTGCTTCGCTAATCATCATCTTCTCCGGGGAGCAGTTTACTTCAAGTTGACCTCTTGGGAAACAGAGCCTAAAATCCGATTAAGTTCACCGGCGGGATAGGAAAATGAAACACCTAAAACGGATTCTGGATCTCCGGCCGGAGGAGGCCGAAGGACTTATTCGTCGGGGTCTGGAGCTGAAGAAACGGCTCAGGGCCGGGGTTCCTCATCGTCCCCTCCTGGGCAAAATTCTGGCCCTCATTTTTGAGAAACCCTCCACCCGCACCCGGGTTTCCTTCGAGGCCGCCATGATGAAACTCGGGGGGCAGACCATATTCCTCTCCTCGCGGGACCTTCAGCTCGCCCGGGGGGAACCCCTCAAGGACACCGCCCGGGTGCTCTCCCGCTATGTGGACGGGATAGTGGTGCGCACCTTCGGTCAGGAGGTGGTGGAGGAACTGGCCGCCTACGCCGAGGTCCCGGTCATAAACGGTCTTTCGGACCGCTTTCACCCCTGTCAGGTCCTTTCGGATCTCATGACCGTGGTGGAAACCGGACGGAAACTCGGGGATCTGGTGGTGGCCTGGGTGGGAGACGGGAACAACATGGCCAACTCCTGGATCGAGGCCGCAGCCCTTTTCGGGTTCGAGCTGCGCCTGGCCTGTCCGGAGGGTTACGATCCCGATCCGGAGGTTCTGGAGGAGGCCCGTAGCCGGGGAGCCCGCATAGCCCTTCTCCGGGATCCGGTGGAGGCCGTAAGGGGTGCCGAGGTGGTAAACACCGATGTCTGGGCCAGCATGGGCCAGGAGGCCGAGGCCGAGGAAAGACGACGGGTGTTTCAACCCTATCAGGTGAATAGCCGGCTCCTTCGGCACGCGGCTCCGGAGGCCATAGTCCTCCACTGTCTGCCGGCCCATCGGGGGGAGGAAATCACCGAGGAGGTTCTGGAAGGGCCGCAGTCGGTGGTGTGGGATCAGTCCGAAAACAAGATGTGGCTACACGCGGCCGTTCTCGAAAAACTACTCGCCTGAGCCCTCTCCCCCGGTCTCCTTCCCCATTTCCCGCACCGATTCCTCAAGGGCGGCCTTGCGGGAAAGCTTGATGCGACCGGCCTTGTCGATGTCGATGACCTTCACCAGCACCTCGTCGCCCTCGTTGAGAATGTCCGTAACCCTGCGCACCCTGCGGTGATCGAGCTGGGAGATGTGCACCAGCCCCACCGTGCCCGGAAAGAGCTCCACGAAAGCCCCGAAGTCCGTCACCCGGGTTACCTTCCCCAGGTAGAGCTTCCCCACCTCGGCCTCCTGGGTGAGTTCCTCGATCATGCGGGCGGCCTTGCGGGCGGTCTCCAGATCCGAGGAGTAGATGCGCACCAGACCGGTCTGATCGTCTATGTCGATCTTCACATCCCCGCAGGCGGCAATAATACCCTTGATGGTTTTACCCCCCGGACCGATGACCTGCCCCACTTTTTCAGGATTGATCTCCAGGGTGATGACCCTGGGGGCGTACACGGAAAGGCTCTCCCGGGGGCGATCCAGGGTCTCCCGCATGCGGGCGAGGATCTTAAGACGGGCCTCCCGGGCCTGGGAAAGCGCCCGGGCCATGATCTCCCGGGTAATCCCGGGCACCTTCACATCCATCTGGAAGGCGGTGATGCCCTTTTCCGTCCCGGCTACCTTGAAGTCCATGTCGCCCATGCGGTCCTCGTCACCCAGAATGTCCGTGAGCACCACCACCTGATCTCCCTCCTTGACCAGGCCCATGGCGATGCCGGCCACCATGTCCTTAATGGGGACCCCGGCGTCCATGAGGGAAAGGGTGGCCCCGCACACCGTGGCCATGGAGGAGGAACCGTTGGACTCCAGCACATCCGAAACCACCCGAATGGTGTACGGGAACTCCTCCTCCCCGGGAACCACCGGGGTGAGGGCCCTTTCGGCCAGCATCCCGTGCCCTATCTCGCGACGGGACGGCCCCCGCAGGGGTTTGACCTCCCCCACGCAGAAGGGAGGAAAGTTATAGTGCAACATGAAGTGCTTGAAGATCTCCTCCCCAGGAAGATCCAGGCGCTGTTCCTCCTCGGGACTTCCCAGGGTGGTCACCACCAGCACCTGGGTCTCGCCCCGGGTAAAAAGGGCTGAGCCGTGGGTCCGGGGGAGCACCGAGACCTCGCAGGAGATGGGCCGGATGTCCTCCGGACCTCGCCCGTCGATGCGCCGGCCCTCCGCAAGGATCATCTCCCGCATGCGCACCCTTTCGAGCTCCTCCAGATACTCCCGGACCTCGCTCTCCCGCCCGGCCGCCTCCTCCCCCAACAGAGAAAGCACCGCCTCGAAAAGCTCCCTCCGTTTGCGATTGCGCTCCTGTTTGCCCGGGGTGGAAAGAATTTCGGCCATCTTTTCCCCGGCCAGGTGAAAGACCCGTTCCCGCAACTCCTGATCGGGCTCGGGCTCTTCGAAGACCATCTTGGGGCGCCCGGCCTTCTCCCGAAGCTCCCTCTGGAGGGCAAGAAGGGGCTTGAGTCCCTCGTGAGCGAAAAAGAGGGCCTCCTCCATCACCTCTTCCGGCACCTCCCGGGCCATGCCCTCTACCATCACGATGGCCTCCTCGCTTCCGGCCACCACCAGATTGAGATCGCTTTCCCGGAGTTCCGAGGCCGTGGGATTAAGGATCAGCCGACCCTCAACGCGGCCCACCCGCACCGCGGCAATGGGCCCTTTAAAGGGAATGTGCGAGAGCTCCAACGCCGCCGAAGCCCCGGTAATGGCCAGGATGTCCGGGTCCACCTCGGGATCCATGGAAAGCACCGTGGCGATCACCTGGGTCTCGTAGCGCCACTTTTTGGGGAAAAGCGGCCTTATGGGCCGGTCGATGAGGCGGGCGGTGATGACCTCCTTCTCGCTGGGACGCCCCAGTTCCCTCTTGAAGTAACCCCCGGGTATGCGCCCGGCGGCGTAATACATCTCCTGATACTCCACCGTCAGGGGGAGAAAATCTATGTCCCGCGTCTCCTCGGAGGCCACCACCGTGACCAGGACCACCGTGTCCCCGTGGCTCACCAGGACCGCCCCGTGGGCCTGCCTGGCCACGCGCCCGGTCTCGAGCACGAAAGGCCGTCCGTTAATCTCCGTTTCCACCCTGTACATAACCCGTCGCTCCTTTTCTGTTCTCAAATTCCCTCAAATTACACCCTTCACCCCAGCAACCACTTGAGAGATCTTCAACTCCAGTCGCTTCTCCGTCTCGGCGAGATCCTCCCTGGTGGCCGCCTTTTGACTCTCCACCCATTCGGCGAACTCCGCCAGAATGGCCGCCTTATCCCTCCCCAGATCCTGAAAGGCTTCGTAAAGTTTCAGGGCATACCCCATACTATGCCCCCCGGACCGCTAACCCCTCAGTCCCAGGGCCTGAACCAGCTCGCGGTAGCGCTGAAAGTCGGTGCGCCGCAGATAATTTAGAAGCCTGCGCCGGCGCCCCACGAGCTTGAGAAGACCCCGGCGGGAATGATGGTCCTTCCTGTGGACCTTGAAGTGCTCCTCCAGTTGCTTGATGCGGGCGGTAAGCAGAGCTATCTGCACCTCCGGGGAACCGGTGTCCCCCTCGTGACGCTGAAACTTTTTAATGATCTCGGTCTTGATTTCCGGATCCAGAGGCATCTTCCTCCCTCCCTGTTAATATGGATTTAAGCCCCCGGGTGGCCGGGCCAACCCGGGAGCCTAGCTTTATCTAAACCTAGGAAACGAAAACCCGCAACATTTCCGCCCATCCGTCCCCGGAAAATCTCTCCGGATAATAGGTCACCGCCACCAGATCTCCCTCCTCGGTAACGATTCTGAGCCAGGGAACCCGCGGCCGGCGCGGAACCTTCTGAAGCCGCACCAGATTGCCCAGCACATTCAGGGACAGGGGACGGCCCTGGCGGAGGCGCCGGGCCATCTCCGTAGAAACCACGATGGCCGGAATGAAGGAAAGGGCCTCCTCCACGGACCTTATCCTTTCCGCGAGTTTCCCCTCCGCATGAAGTTTTTCCACCTCCTCCAGGGTGAGGGCCTCCTCCAGACGAAAAGGCCCCTTCTGGGTGCGGCGCAATTCCACCAGCGTGGCCCCACAACCCAGCCTTAGCCCCACCTCGTGAACCAGCGACCGCACATAGGTTCCCTTGCTGCAGTAAACCTCAAAGAAAACCCGAGGGGGATCAAAACTTTTTAAACGAAACTCCAGGATCTCCACCTGCTTGGGCTCCTTTTTTACGGCCACCCCCTTTCGGGCCCATTGATACAGGGGACGCCCCTTGTACTTGGCTGCGGAGTAAGGTGGAGGGACCTGTTCGAGGATCCCCACGAATTCCTCCATGACCCGGGTCACCTCCTCGGCGGAAAGCTCCGGAACCGGCCGCCGCTCCACCACCTCTCCGGTGAGATCGTAGGTGTCGGTGATGATCCCCAGCTCGAAGACCCCTTCGTAACGCTTGTCTCCCTCCAGGATGAACTGAGCGATCTTGGTGGCCCGTCCCAGACACACCGGAAGCACCCCGGTGGCAAAGGGATCCAGCGTCCCTCCGTGGCCAGCCTTACGCACCCGCAGCAGACGCTTGAGCCTCTCCACCGCCTCCGTGGAGGTCATGTCCCTGGGTTTGTCGAGCACCAGAACACCCTCAACCGTCATAACCCCTCCAGCGCCAGAGTTACTTTCTCTCTTACCAAAGATAACACCTTTTCCAGCGGAAGATCTCTTTTCCGGAAACCCGCGGCCCGACGGTGGCCGCCTCCCCCCTCGGAGGCGGCCAGTTCCGCCACATCCACGGCCCCGCGACTCCGGAGGCTCACCCCCACCTCCCCCGGTCGGATCTCCTTGACCACCACCGCCACCTCCACCCCGCGCATGCTCCTCAGGAAGGTGGCCAGGTCTTCGGCCTCGGAGGGGCCACATCCGGCCTCCTCGAAATCCCCCAGGGTCAGAAAGGAAAGGACCCCCCGGCCTCCGGCGAGCCACTCCCGGCGTTCGAGCACGCGCTTCATAAGCTCAAAGCGGGCGGGAGGATGATTCTCCAGGAGTTTTTCCCCCACCACCGCCGGCCGTGCCCCCAGACGCACCAGTTCCGCGGCGACGAGAAAACTCTCCTCCCCGGTCTTCTCGAAGCGAAACCCTCCCGTGTCGCTGTAAAGTCCGGCGTAAAGGTTTTCCGCCGCCCCGGGAGGAATGGCCCAGCGCAATCCCCGGAGAAGCCTGAAAACCAGAAGGGCCGTGGCCGGAGCCCCGGGTTCGAGAACGAGGTGCCCGGGAAGGGGATCCCCGGAACGATCGTGATGATCGAAAACGATCCTCTCCCGGGCCGACTGAACGAGGGGGGCCACCTCTCCCAAACGGTCCGCCTCGGAAAGATCGAACACCAGGGCCACGCTCTCGCCCACGGGAAAGTCCTTCCGCCGGAAATCCTTCACCGGAACCAGGTCCTCAAAACCGTGCAGAAAGTCCAGAAATCCCGGGGGGGTTTCCTCCACCAGGGGCACGCTCCGCAGACCCCGGGCCCGGAGCACCAGGTGCATGGCCAGCATGGATCCGAGACCGTCGGCATCCGGATTAACATGGGTGGCCAAAATAAAGGTCTCCGTGTTTTCAAGAATCTCCCTTATCCCCTTCATGGCGTATCCTCGCGAAAAGTTCCTCCAGGGCCTCGGCCTCCTCCGGACGCCGATCCGGATGAAATTCGAGCTCCGGAATGTACTTCAGGAAGAGGTGTTCCCCCAGGAGATGCTTTATGTAGCGGTGGGCCCGGCGAAATCCCCTTTCCGCCCGCCGCCACTCCTCTTCCCCTCCGTGGACCCGGTAATAGACATGCGCCCTCCGGAGATCCGGAGTAACCTCCACCTCGGAAACGGTGATGAACCCCTGCAGGTCCGGATCCCGCACCTCCTCCAGCAGAATCACGGAAAGGGCCTCCCGTATGAGTTCCGCTACCCGGAGATGGCGATAGTGCATCTTTAATAGGAAATGAAGTCTATCTCCGCGGAAAGGAGTTCCAGCCCGTCAAACCCCTCCACGAAAGAGAGCACCTCGTTCAGGCGCCGATCCACCAGGGCCCGGTCCGTTCCCACGGTGGAAACCCCGATGACCGCCTTCTGCCAGAGGTCCTGCTCGTCCACCTCCGCCACGGAGATCTTCCTGAACCGGGCCTCCAGCCTGTGGACCAGACTCTTTACCACCTGCCTCTTCCCCTTAAGGGAATTGTTGCCGGGAATGAAAAATTCCATCCGCACCACGCCCACCACCATCTCTATCACTCTATCTTTCTGAACTTCCGGGCCAGGGGCCGATAGTAATTCTCGAATTCCTCGGGCCGGGCGAAGTGAACCTCAAAAGGGGCCGCAAGATCCCCGATGGCCCTGAGAAACTCAATCCAGATCCGACTTCGTTCGTAAAGCCCACCCTCGCGGCAAGCTTCTCCGCTAAACTTAACATTCTCTGCACCTCTTTTGCGGTATAATTCGTAGGAAGGTACCGGGCATTGTTTTTCAAAAAATCGAACCTGCGCATCAGAGTTCCCTCTTCACCTCCACCATTTCGTAGGCCTCGAGGATGTCCCCCTCCTTTATGTCTTGGAAGTTCTCCAGGCCCACGCCGCACTCGTAACCCGCGGCCACCTCACGGACATCCTCCTTGAAGCGCTTGAGCGAGGAGATCTTTCCGGTGTAAACCACCACCCCCTCCCTCAGCAGACGCACGCTTCCTCCGCGCACCAGCTTCCCCTCCTTGACATAGCAACCGGCCACCGTGCCCACCTTCGGCACCCTGAAGGTGGCCCGCACCTCGGCCACGCCCACGATCCGCTCCTCGTATTCCGGTTCGAGCAACCCGGAGAGGGCCTTCTTCACCTCCTCAATGGCCTGGTAAATCACATCGTAGTAACGGATGTCCACCTTTTCCTGCTTGGCGATCTCCTTGGCCTTGGCTGTGGGCCGGACATTGAAACCGATCACGATGGCCTCCGATGCCGCGGCCAGCATGACATCACTCTCGCTGATGGCCCCGATCCCGGAGCGAATGATGTTCACCCGGACCTCATCGGTGGAAAGTTTGCGCAGGGCCTCGGAAAGGGCCTCGAGCGTTCCCTGGACATCGGCCTTGAGCACGATCTTGAGTTCCCTGATCTCGCCTTCCTTGAGTTTCTCGAAGACCTTTTCCAGGGAGAGACGGGCCTCCCGGGCGGCTTCCGCCTCGCGGGCCTTGCGCTGCCGGTATTCGGCCACCCGCCGCGCCGCCGTCTCGTCCGGCATCACGATGAAGTCGTCACCGGCTCCGGGCACCTCCTCGAAACCCAGGACCTCCACCGGGGTGGCCGGAGGGGCCTCCCTTACCCTCCGGCCGTACTCGTCGAGCATGGCCCGCACGCGTCCGTAAGTAAGCCCCGCCACGAAGGGATCGCCCTCCCGCAGGGTCCCCTCCTGGACGATCACCGTGGCCACCGGCCCCTTACCCCGATCGAGACGACTCTCGATGATGCGGCCCCGGGCCGGACGCCTCGGAGCAGCCTTGAGCTCCAGCATCTCCGCCTGAAGCAAAACCAGCTCGAGGAGATCCTCTATCCCCTGCCGCTTCTTGGCCGAGACCTCCGCCACCAGGGTCTCGCCACCCCACTCCTCCGGCACCAGGCCCAGCTCCGCAAGTTCGCTCTTAACCCTTTCAGGATTGGCTTCCGGCTTGTCGATCTTGTTGATGGCCACCACGATGGGCACCCCGGCGGCCCGCGCGTGATCGATGGCCTCCCGGGTCTGATCCATCACTCCGTCGTCCGCGGCCACCACCAGAATGACTATGTCCGTTACCTGGGCTCCCCGGGCCCGCATGGAGGTGAAGGCCTCGTGTCCGGGAGTGTCGATAAAGGTAATCTCCCGCCCGTCGGGAAGCCTCACCTTGTAGGCCCCGATGTGCTGGGTGATTCCCCCGGCCTCCCGCGAGGCCACATCCGTCTTGCGGATGGCATCGAGAAGGGTGGTCTTCCCGTGATCCACATGACCCATCACCGTCACGATGGGGGGACGGGGCTCGAGCTCCTCCGGAGAGGGCGGCGTGTACTCGAGGAGGGCCTCCTCCTCGACCGTGGCCGTCTCCACCTCGTAGCCGAACTCCGAAGCCACGATGGCCGCGGTCTCCGCGTCTATGGATTGATTGATGGTGACCATGGTCCCCAGTTCCATGAACTTGCGGATGATGTCCGCGGCCTTCACCCCCATCTCCCGGGCCAGCTCGCCCACCTGAATGGTCCCGTGAACCCTGATCTTCTTCTTTTTCGGGGGAAGGGTGGGCGGTCTTTCGGTCTTCTTCTCCCTTTCCTCCCGTTCGGGTCTTCCCTCCGCCTTCTCCTCCCCCGGCTCCTCCTCCGGAAGCATCTCCAGCCCCTCCGGGCCTTTCTCCAGCTCCTCCATCAGCTCCAGCTCTTCCAGAATCTCCTCCCGCTCGCTCCTGGCCTCGGCCACCACCTTCTTCCTGGCCTTCTTCTTGGGACGCTCCTCGGTCTCCTCCCGGACCTTTTTCTTCTTGCGGGCCTTCTTTTCCTCGGTCTCCTCGGGCTTGGGGGGAGGCGGAGGAGGAGCCGCCGCACGCCGGGGCTTGAAGTCTTTGACCACCCGCTTCCTGGGTTTGGGAGAAATCTTCTCGGTGTCGATTCGCGAAACGATCCTGGCCTTAAGGCCTATGGTCTCCCGGGGGGTCTCCTCGGGACCGGATTCCTCCCGGGACTCCGGAGGGGGTTCCGGTGCCGGGGACTCAGGCGCGGTTTCCTCCCGGCGTTCCTCCTTCTCTTCCGCGGCCGTTTCCTCCGGAGGCAACGGTTCTTCGGCCCGGGGCCTGGGTTTGCGGATCTTCAGTTTAAGCCGCTTGGGCCGGGTCTCCTTCTCCTCGCGCCGGCGTATGATCACCGCCTGGGGAGCCTCCTCCGACGAAGAAGATTCCGCGGGCCGCTTTTCATCCCCCTCCCGGTGACGCCCGAGCTCCGCCCGTACCCGCGCGGCCTCCTCCTCGGAAATGGTCGAAGAGTGACTCTTGATCTCTATGCCCATGGCCTTGACCTTTTCGGCCAGTTCCTTGGGTCCGAGGTCGAGTTCCCTCGCCAGATCATAGATCCGAATCTTGCTCATCGTTTTTCCGGCCTCCTCTTGCCCCCAAAAGGACCTGTATGAGGGTCGGGGAAAAGCCCCTCATCCTTCCCCGAAAGGCCCGCCCAAGGCGTCGCTGTCCTTTTGGGGTCGCAAGTTTGCTTAAACACCTCTCCTCCCCGCAGAGGTAGGCCCCGCGCCCGGGAAGCCTCTGCGCGGCGTCGTAAACCGGCCGCCCCTCCCCGTCGAGGACCAGCCGCAAAAGTTCGCCCTTCGGCGCTCTTCTCCCGCAAAATACGCACATCCGTATCGGCACATGCCCCTTCCTACCCATCGTCTCCCGTGGAAAGCTTCTCCCGGGCCCGGGCCACCACCTCCTCCGCCTCGGAAAGACGCAACCGACCGATCTCCGCCACTTTTTGCGGATCGGCCTCCGCAAGCGCCTTCACCGAATTGATACCCTGGTCGTAAAGCCTCCCGGCCACCTCCTCGGAAAGCCCCTCCACCTCGAGCATCCGGAGAAATTCGGGATCCTGCCTGCGGGCGTACTGGGTCTCACTATACACATCGATGCGCCAGCCGAGAAGCTTGGAGGCCAGGCGCACATTCTGGCCCTCCCGCCCGATGGCCAGCGAGAGCTGATCGTCGGGCACGATGACCTCGAGGGTCTTGGTCTCCTCGTCCACGATCACCTGGGTGCACTCCGCCGGGGAAAGGGCGTTGTAAACGAGCTTGGCCGGGTCCGGATCCCAGGGAATGATGTCGATCTTCTCCCCCTTGAGCTCCTGCACCACCACCTGGACGCGAGAACCCCGCAGCCCCACGCAGGCCCCCACCGGATCCACCTCCGGATCCGTAGAGGTAACCGCCATCTTGGCCCGACGACCGGGCTCCCGCGCCACCGCCACGATCTTAACGATACCCTCCCGGATCTCCGGGACCTCGCGCTCGAAGAGCTTCTTGAGAAATTCCGGATGCGTGCGGGAGACCACCAGCTGGGGATCCCCGGTGCGGCGCACCTCTATGAGAAGGGCCCTGAGGCGTTCGCCCCGGTGATACCTCTCCGTGGGGATCTGTTCCTTTTCCGGAAGCAGGGCCTCGGCCCTCCCCAAGGAGAGGATTACATCCCTCTTGCTAAACCTGTGCACGAACCCGCTCACGATCTCCCCGATCTTGCCCTTGTACTCCTGATAGATAAGTTCCCTTTCCGCTCCCCGGATCTTCTGGGTGAGGATTTGCTTGGTGAGCTGAGCGGCGATACGCCCCAGATCGCGAATGTTGACCGGCTCGCCGATGGTGTCTCCCACCCGGGCCGAGGGATTCTTCTTGCGGGCCTCCGCCAGAGAGATTTCCTTTTCCGGATTGCGCACCTCCTCCACCACCTCGTAGAGACGAAAAACCTCGATCTCGCCGCGATCCTCGTCGTAGATGGCCTCCACCTCGGCCTGGGGGCCCAGCCTCTTCTGGGCCGCCGTGCGCATCCCCTCCACCAGGGCCGAAACGATCACCTCCTTGGGAAGCCCCCGCTCCTTGCTCATCAGCTCCACGATCTTCCTTACATCCTCGGCCATGGTCTCGCTCCTAAAACTGGATTTCCGGCTTGAGCCGGGCCTTTTTGATGGCCCCGTAAGGAATCCGGATCACCCCCTCGGCCACCTCGATCAGGACCTCCTCCCCCTCAAGCCCCCTCAAAAGACCGGTAAAAGTCTTACGCCCCGAAAGAGGCTCTTTCAGGATCACCTTGATCCGATCCCCGGCGAAACGATCAAAGTCCTCCTTTTTGCGCAGAGGACGCTCCAGTCCGGGAGAGGATACCTCGAGATGATAGGAATGGTGGATGAGGTCCCGGGCATCGAGCAAGTCTCCCACCACCTCGCTTATCTTCACGCAGTCGCCGAGCGTCACCCCCCCGGGTTTGTCGATGTAGATCCGTAGCACCCAGCCCCGGGGCTCCCTCTGCCACTCCACCTCCACCAGCTCGAGCCCCCGGGCCATAATCACCGGCTCGGCCAGCTCCCAGACCTCCCGTATGAGTTTCTCCCTCTCCACGGCGTGCATCCCTCGTCATCAGGGCCCCTTTCCGGGGACCATAACAAAAAAGTGGGCACTAAGGCCCACTTTCGGCCCTTTCCAAAATTTTACTGGAGCGGGCAACGGGATTCGAACCCGCGACCCTCAGCTTGGGAAGCTGATGCTCTACCCCTGAGCTATGCCCGCCCGTTAGTCGAAATATAATACAACCTCAAACAAAATGCAACTGCACCTGATTGGCCAGGAGTCTTCCGGCAAAGGTGAGCCGGAAGCCCTCCTCGTCCGCCTCAACCAGACCCTTACGCTCGAGATCTTTTATTTCCTTAGAAAACGACTCCAGGGGATCCCTTCCGAAGCGTCGCCGGAATTCCTTCCGTCTAACCCCTTCGGAGAGGCGGAGGGAGAGGATTACCGCCTCCCGCAGCGCCTCCTCCGGGGAGAGGACCTCCTCCAGGCGGGCGGCCAGGGTGCCGCTCCTTACGGTGGAAAGATAGGTCTTCAGATCCTCGGGATTCCGGTAGCGCCGCTTACCGAGGAAAGAGGCCGCGGCCGGACCCAGGCCCAGATAGGGAAGGGCCTTCCAGTAGAAGAGGTTGTGAAGACAGCGCCGACCGGGCCGGGCGTAATTGGAGATCTCGTAGTGCTCGAATCCTTCCCCCGTAAGTCTCTCGTGGATCGTCCGGTGCATGTCCACCAGCACCTCCTCCCCGGGAAGGCGGACCCGTCCCTCGGCCAGGGCCCGGAAAAGGGGAGTCCCCTCCTCCGGGGTGAGCTCGTACCAGGAGAGATGTTCCGGAGCGAGGCGAAGGGCCTCGTCCAGGTCCTTCTGCAGGTGTGCGGGGGTCTCACCCGGCCAGCCGAAAATGAAGTCCAGGGAGAGGTTTTCGAAGCCGGCCCGGCGGGCCGCCTCCACCGCGGCCCGGGCCTCCTCCGGGCCGTGCCGGCGTCCCAGGGCCAGAAGTCCCTCGGGCTGCAAACTCTGAAGGCCGAGGCTTAGCCGATTAAAACCGGCCCGGAGATACCCCTCGAGACGCTTCAGGGAGAGTCCCTCCGGGTTGGCCTCCAGGGTGAGCTCCACCGGAGAAAAAGAAAGAAGGCGGGAAAGTTCCTCAAAGAGCCGGGCATAAAAGTCCGGGGAAAGAAGGGAAGGGGTGCCTCCTCCGGCGTAGAAGGTCACGAAGACGGTCTTGCGGGGGATCCGTTCACGCCAGAGACGGACCTCGGCCAGCACCGCGGAAAGGTAAAGGGATTCGTCCGGGGGCTCGGTAACGGAGTAGAAGTCGCAGTAGGGACACTTTCCCCGGCAGAAGGGAACATGGAGGTAAAGGGCCGCCTCCATCAGTCCCTGCGGCCGTAACCACCCCCTCCGGGGGTACGGATCTCCAGAACTTCTCCGGGCTTGAGATCGAAAACCCCCTTCCCGGGGAGGACCCTCTTACGGCCATTCCGATCAAAAAGCAAATTCCGCCCCCGCTTCCCCGGTTTGCCTCCGAAGAGACCGTAAGGCGAAAGTTTCCGCCTTTCCGTGAGGAGACTTACCGTTACCGGAGCCAGGAACCGGAAACGCCGCACCAGCCCGTCTCCCCCCCGGAACCGTCCGCCCCCTCCGGAGCGAGGCCTCAATCCGTAGCGTTCCACCACCAGGGGGTAGCCGAGCTCCAGGGCCTCCACCGGGGTGTTCAGGGTGTTGGTCATGTGGGTGTGCACGCCGGAAAGTCCGGGGGCTCCCGCACGCCCGCCCATCCCCCCGCCTATGGTCTCGTAGTAGGCGAAGTCCTCCCCGCCGAAGGCCACATTGTTCATGGATCCGCAGGAGGCGGCGGGAATCCTCTCCGGCACGGCCTGGGCCAGGGCCCCCAGAATCACATCCACGATGCGCTGGGAGGTCTCCACATTGCCTCCGGCCACCGGGGCCGGTGGACGGGCGTCCACCACCGTGCCGGGCCGGGTGAGGACTTCGAGAGGGGCCAGGGCCCCCTGATTGGGGGGAACGAGTCCTCCGGCCAGGGAAAGGAACACATAAAAGACCGCCGCCCGGGTCACCGACCGCACGGCGTTGAGCCCGGTCTCGAGCTCCGGGGCCGAGTCCCGAAAGTCGAGAACCACCCGGCCATCCTCCACCGTAAGCGTAAGCCTTATGGGCACCGGGGGGCCTCCCTCCCCGTCGTCGTCGAGGTAGTCCTCGAAGTAGTAACGGCCCCGGGGTATCTCTCTCAGGACCTCGCGCATGTAGTTCTCGGAGTAGCGCTGGAGCTCCTCCCCCCGGCTCAAAAGCTCGGAAAGCCCGTACCGGGAAACCAGGGCCAGCAGGCGTTTTTCGCCCCTTTCCAGCGCGGCAAGTTGCGCCCGCAGGTCCCCCTCCCGCTCCTCTCGCCCCCGCACCCGGGAGAGAAAGTCCTCCCAGAAATCCCGGCGGAACCGGCCGGCCTCAACGAGCCTGGTGGGGGGAATGAGCACTCCCTCCTCCTCGATGTGCCGGGAAAGCGCCATGGAGCCGGGATACCTCCCTCCCACATCGGCGTGATGGGCCCGCACGGCCAGGAAAAAGGCCAGTCGCCCCTCCACGAACACCGGTTTGACCAGGGTGAGGTCCGGAAGGTGCGTGCCTCCCCGATAGGGATCGTTGGTGATGATCACATCTCCGGGGTGAAGCTCGAAGAGCCTCCGTATCTCGGCCACGGTATCCGGAAGGGCTCCCAGATGGACGGGAATGTGGGCGGCCTGGGCGAGCAACCGTCCTTCCCCGTCAAAGAGAGCGCAGGAGAAGTCCTGTCGTTCCTTTATGTTGGGGGAAAAGGCCGAGCGGCGAAGCACCACCCCCATCTCCTCGGCCACCGAGGAAAAAAGGGCGTAGAAGACCGTTATCTCCGTAGCCGAAAAACCGGGCATGGGCTAAAATTCTTTCCGTGCTCACAAGATACCTCCTGCGGGAAATCCTTTCAAACTTCCTCACCGTGTTGCTGGTGGCCCTCCTTCTTCTGATGCTCACCCGCATGGCCGACTTCGGCCCGGAAATCACCGCACGAGGCGGAGGCCCCGGTGACCTCCTCCTCTTTTCCGTAAATCTGGCCGTTTTTCTCGTGCCTTTTGCCCTGCCCCTTGCGGCCCTCGCCGGAGTATTACTTTCCTTTATGCGCCTTTCCCACGATCAGGAGCTCCTGGCCCTTTCCGCCCTGGGGGTCTCCCCGGGGCGGCTCTATCGACCGGTGCTTTTCTTCGCCCTGGCCGTTTTTTTGATCACCCTGGGACTCAATCTCTTTCTTCTCCCCCGGGCCAAACGGGCCATGCGCGACCTCCTCTACTCCCTGGCCACCCGGAGGCTCGAGAGGGGGCTTCCCGAGAAAACACCGGTGGACTGGTTCCCGGGCCTTCTCCTCTACGCCGAAAAAGTGAAAAAGGGATTCCACTTTCGACGGTTCTATCTTTTTGAGGAGACTCGTTCGGGAAAAAAGGGGATTCTTTACGCCGAAAAGGGACGCCTTCTGGTGAAAGGACACGAGGCCGAGCTGATTATGGAAAGAGGTGAGGGGCACTTCTTCTCTCCGGATCTTCGGGAGGTGGAAAACTTCTACTTCGGAGAATACCGCTATCGCCTTCCGCTTCGACTTTCCGTGGAAAGAGAACTCAAGCGGGGGGAAATGGGTCTTTCGGAACTCTGGACGCGGGGGCACCGGAGGGTGCTCCCCCCGCGCAAACGGCGTAAGTACCTCACGGAATTTTACCAGCGGTTCTTTTATCCCCTTGCGGCCCTGGTGCTACCCCTTCTGGCCCCGCCCCTCGGAACCAGACTCCGCACCTCGGGCCGGGGACTCGCCCTGGGTGCAGCCCTCTTTCTCTACCTGGCCTATTACCTGCTCTTTTCCCTGGCCACCACCCTTGCCGAAAGCGGATATCTTCCACCCCCGGCGGCCCTGGCCCTTCCCCCGGTGGCCACGGGACTTGCGGCCTTCATCCTATACCTGCGTTTCAGGAAGGGAACATGAAAACCTACCAGCGCTACCTCCTAAGCCCGCTCTATCTGTTTCTTCCCCTGATGCTTGTGGCCCTCTCCGGGATCTACTTCCTGGTGGAATTCTTCGAACGCCTGGAAGATGTGCTCGTGGCCAGGGCCCCGGTATCGGTCTTTTTCCTCTACCTGGCCTATCGGCTGCCAGAGATCCTTATGCAGGTCTGGCCGCCGGCCCTGGGGCTTGCGGCCCTGGCCTCGCTGGCCATGCTCTCCCGGGGACAGGAACTCCTGGCCTTAAGGACCCTGGGATTTTCTCCCTCCAGAATCGTCGCCCCTTATCTGGCGGCCGGTTTCCTTCTTTCCCTTGCGGTTTCCGGATTCCTGGCCCTGAGCCTTCCCGGAGCCTCCTACCGGGCGCTTTACACCTGGGAGGTCCGCATCAAGGGACACCGTCCCCAGACCGTCCTCTCCTCCGGCCGTCTCTTCTTCGCCGGACCGGACTTCCTCCTCTCCGCCACCCCCCTCGAGCCCCGGGGGGAATACCTCGCGGACTTCTTCTACCTTAAAAAGGGCCGCACCGGTCCCCGGGCCTACCTCTACGCCCGGAAAGCACGCTATCTTAAACGAAACCGGTGGCTCCTCGAGGAAGGAATATACGCGGAACGAGCCGGTCGATTCACCCCCAGGGTCTTCCGGAAAAAGATCTTCCGCATCCCCTTCTCCCCGGAAGTCCTCCTTTCGGTAAAACAACCCCTTAAAACCCTCTCCCTCCGGGCCCTCCGGGAAAGATATCGTTTTCTGAGGGAAAGCGGCCTTTCGCCGGCGGAACCCGTTTCGGAGATCCTTTTTCGGCTTTTCTATCCCCTTATAGGAGTTCTGGTGCTGGCTCCGGCCCTGGCCGTCTTTCTCTCCTTTCGCGGGAAACGGGCGCTGGCCAAGGGACTTTCGGCGGGACTCGCGGCGGTGATCCTGACCTACGCCTGGTTTCTGGGGATAAAGGTGCTTTCCGCCGGAGGCCGCATCCCTCCAGAAATCGCCTATTTTCTGGGGTTGGTCCTCCCCGCGGCCTTTGCTATCCTGGTCCTCAAAAGGTACGCTTATTGACGATGAAGAGGTTTCTCCTGGCTCTCCTCATTCTGGGTGTGGTTATCGTGGGCGGGGCCGCCTTCCTGGTGCATCACTACCTCAAGCCCGAAAGGATCCGCCCTCTGGTGGTAAGGGAGCTGGAGAGGCTCTCCGGACGCAGGGTCACCCTTGAGGAGGTGCGGGTGGGACTTTTTCGTGGCGTTTATCTGAGGGAGCTCCGGATAAAGGAGGAGGACGGCCGGACGGACTTTCTGCGCCTCGGGGCCCTGAGGGTGCGCCCTTCCCTGCGGGCCCTTCTTCGCGGAAAGGTGGTCCTCACCGGCGTCCGGATCGAAGCCCCCTTCCTCCGGGTGGTGCGCCGGAAGGACGGCTCCTTCAACTGGGAGAGTCTCCGTTTCCTGGCCCGGCGAGAAGGAAGGGAGATTTCCCCGGGGAAGGGCCCCTCCTCCGGGGGGAAGACCCCCTCCGGGGGGAGGTTTCTCACGCTCCTCGTTCCGGAGATCTCCGTACACCGGGGCCGCCTTCTGTTTCTGGATCGGACGGGAAAGCTTCCCCGCCTGGACATTCCCTTCGACCTTCGGGCCTCCCTTTCTCCGAAGGCTCTGGAGGGCACGCTGAACTTCGTCCTCCTCGGCGAACCCTACGCCCTCGAGGTGCGGGTGGAGGACTTCCGCCGAACCCCGAAGGTCAGGCTTCGCCTTACGGGAAAACGCCTGGATGTGACCCCCTTCCTGATCGGGAGCTCGGAGACCCCCCGGGGGAAGACACCGGGCCGGTCGTCCCGGCGGCCCGAAGCGGAAAAGCCCGTTCCGGTTCCCCCGCTTCCCGTGGGTTCGCTTTCGGCGGAACTTTCCCTGGACGAGGTCCTTTATCGCCGGCTGAGGCTTTCCGGGGTGCACATCTCCCTCACGGGAACGCCCCGGAGGCTGATCCTGGAGCATTCCTTCGCCGTGGCCGGGGGACGCGTACAGGGTCGGGCCGAAGCGGATCTAGCCGTCCATCCTCCCCTGACCCGGCTTCGAGAAAAAGTGGAGGCCCTCCGGGTGGAAACCCTTCTGTCGGGCCTCTCCCCCGATCTGCCCGGAGAGATTCAGGGAATCTTTTCCGGCGGGGGAAACTTCACCCTGCGAGGTCTCAGCCCGGATCTGTGGCCCGACACGCTTTCCGGAGCGGGTGTTTTCGCCCTGAGTCCCCTGAAACTTTCCGGGATACCGGCCACGAGGAAGCTCTCCGAGCTTCTCGGTCTTGAGGAATTGCGGGTGGTGATCTTCGACTCGGTGAGGGGCGCCTTCAGGGTACGCCGCGGCCGAGCGGAGCTCACGGCCCGGGGCTCCGGAGAAACCCTCTCGGTGGAGGTTCCCGGAGGCACCGTTTCTTTCGCGGGAGAGCTCGATCTTCCCCTGGAACTGACCCTATCCCCGACGCTATCCAAAAAATTGACGGCCCGCTGGCCCCTGGCCGTCAATCTGTTGAACGCACGGGGAGAAGTCCAGCTCACCGTGCACCTCAAGGGGCCTTACCGGCACCCCCGGTTGATCCTGCGTTCCCGTCCCGCGGAGGAGCGTATCAGGGAAAAACTCCGGGAGATCCTTCCGCCTCCCCTCCGCGGGATCCTTCCCCTCCGGTAGGAAAAATTTTCCACCCTCCCCCGGAAAACCCTTCCCCTTCCCTCAAAAACAGGATCGGATCCTATTTTCATTAGTCCCCTCTTCCAGGAATTCTGGAGGATAAACCCCGTTATTTAGAACGGATTTACCCCACTAATACATAAAAATGGGATCGGATCCTATTTTTGAGGAGGGTATGGCACGAAGGTTGCGAAACATTTCTACGCCATGCGCGGGTTGAAGGTCAATCCACAGCTGGGGTTACTGGAGGGGCTTGAGGCCGGAAGGCTTCTCGAGAGGCGGCTGGCGGTGACCACCAACAACCTGGCCAATGTGGACACCCCGGGCTTCAAGCGCGACGGGGTCACCTTTCACGAATACCTCATGCGCAAGATCGGTCCCCGATATCGTCGCATCTACAAGGAAATCAGGGAATACACGGACTTTTCCCAGGGAGAGGTGGAGCACACGGGCAATCCCCTGGATGTGGCCATAGTGGGGGAGGGTTTCTTCAAGGTCCTCACCCCGGAGGGCGTGGCTTACACCCGGGCCGGAAACTTCGTCCTGGATCGGGAACACCGCCTGGTTACGCCCCAGGGGTACCCGGTCCTGGCTAACGGTGCGCCGGTGATCCTGGATCCGGGACTGGCCCGCGGAGGCCTCATTACCCTCCCCGAGGAAAGGATCCAGATCCACGACGACGGGACCATCTCCGTGGACGGAACCACCGTGGCCAGGCTGGACATAGTCACCTTCGACGACCTCGGAAAGCTCCGCAAGGTGGGACGGAATCTCTTTCGGGCCGAAGGGGCCCGGGAAAGACCCGCGGAAAACTTCCAGCTCCGTCAGGGGTATCTGGAAAAGTCCAATGTCAATCCCCTGACGGAGGTGGTCCACCTCATCGAGATTCACCGGGAATTCGAGGCGGTGCAGAAGGCCCTGCGGTCCTCGGACGAGGCCACGGGCCGTCTGCTTGAGACCGCCGGACGAGTCTAATAAAGGAGGTGAACCCATGATTCGGGCCCTGTGGAGCGCGGCCACCGGGATGCAGGGGCAACAGCTTCAGCTCGACACCATCGCCAACAACCTGGCCAATGTGAACACCCCCGGGTTCAAGAAAAGCCGGGTGGACTTCGAGGACCTCTTCTACCAGAAGCTCAAGATGGCCGGAGCCATGACCGCGGAGGGCACGCAGGTGCCGGTGGGCATGGAGATCGGACTGGGGGTAAGACCCGTGGCGGTGCACAAACTCTTCACCCAGGGCGAGTACCAGCAGACCAATCAGGAGCTCGACTGGGCCATCGAGGGCCGGGGTTTCTTCAAGGTCCTGGTGAACGGGGAGGAGCTTTACACCCGGGCCGGGAATTTCAAGATCGACCGGGACGGTTACATCGTTACCGCGAACGGGGCACGGTTGCAGCCGGAGTTCGTGGTCCCGGCGGGGACGGTCCGTATAGAGGTAACCCCCGACGGGATGATCTCCGCCCTGGACGCCAACGGAAACACCCTGGCCCAGACCCAGCTCCTTCTCTACGACTTCGTCAATCCCGCGGGGCTTGAACCCATCGGACGCAATCTTTACCGGGCCACGGACGCCGCCGGAGACCCCATCGAGGGCAACCCCGGCACCCAGGGCCTGGGCACCATCGCCCAGGGATACCTCGAGATGTCCAATGTGGATGTGGTGGAGGAGATGGTGAAGATGATCATCACCCAGCGGGCCTACGAGGCCAACTCCAAGGGCATCCTCACCGCGGACCAGATGCTTGAGATGGCCAACAACCTCAAGAGGTAGGGTTCACCATGAGGGAGAAAACCCTTGAACTGCTGAAAGTGCTCGCTTTCCTGGGTTTCCTTGGGGCCTGGACCTTCCTGGTTCTGGTCTGGACCGGAAGTTTCGTGAGGGCGGAAACCCTGGATGAAGACCACTTTCGGGCCCTCTTCCGCAGGGTGGTGGTGGAGGCCCTGCCCTGGCCGGCCGAGGATGTGGAGGTGGTGCGTCTTTCCGCGGAGCCCACCCCGCTGGAGGTCCCGGACGGGGCGGTGGAGAAGGTACATCCGGTCTCCCCTCCCCGACCCGGATCCAACACCCTCCTGGTGGACTATCTGGTGGGCGGTCGGCTCGTGGCCCGGGTGCGGGTCCTGGGATATGTGGAGGTCCGGGTACCGGTGGTGGTTCTCAAACGGCCGGTGGCCCGGGGCACGGTGCTCGGGGCCGGAGATCTCGCCGTGGAGAAGAGGCCGCTCACCGGGTTGCCTCAGGATGTGCTCTCTGATCCCCGGGAGGCGGTGGGCAAGATGGCCCGCTACGGTATTCCCGCGGGCCGTCCCCTCCGGGCCTCCCAGCTCGAGGTGCCCCCGGTGATCCGGCGCAACCAGATCGTAAAGATCGTGGCCCGGGGACGGTTCCTTACCGTAACCGCCAAGGGCCTGGCCCGTCAGGACGGACGGCCCGGAGAGATCATCCGGGTGAGAAACCTATCGAGCAAACGGGAGATCTACGCCCGGGTGGTGGACTCCCAGACCGTGGAGGTGAGCTTCTGATGAGGCTCGGAGGACTTATGCTCGTACTGGTGCTTGCGGCCTCCTGCGCCTACCGGCAACCCGCGGCCATCGTTCCCCCTCCGCCGCCGCAGGTGCCGGAACTCGCCTCCACCGGGGAGAGCAAACCCCTTTCGGAAGGGTCCCTGTTTTCCGGTGGAGGGGTTTACATCTTCGAGGATCACCGGGCCCGGCGGGTGGGGGATCTCGTAACCATCAAGATCGTGGAAAACTACCAGAGCAGCCAGCAGGTGGCCAACAAGGGCAGCCGCTCCACCGGTCTCAAGGCGGGAATAGCCAGACTTCTGGGCTTCGAAAAGTATGTGGAACAGCACAACCCGCGTTTTTCCTCGAGCCAGATGTTCGACTCCTCTTATCAATACAACCTCAACGCCCAGAGCCAGCAGAGCCGCAAGACCGACATCAAGGCCACCATCACGGCCCGGGTGGTGAAGGTGCTTCCCAACGGAAACCTGGTGGTGCAGGCCAAACGGGTGGTCAAGCAGGATGCCGACCTGGAATACATCGTGCTCACCGGGATCGTGCGTCCCCAGGACATAGACGCCGACAACTCGGTCCTTTCCACGCAGCTTTCGGATGTGACGCTGGAGTACAGCGGTCGCGGTCCGAACAAGGAGATCGTCCGGGGCCCGGGCTGGGTGGCCCAGATCCTCCACTGGATATGGCTTTTTTGAGGAGGGAAGCGGTATGCGCAAGGGACTTCTGGTCATAGTTTCCCTCCTGATCCTTTGCGGAACGCTTCAGGGGGCCCGCATCAAGGACCTGGTCACCGTGGAGGGGGTGCGGGCCAATCAGCTGGTGGGCTACGGTCTGGTGGTGGGGCTCAAGGGGACCGGTGACGGCGACCAGACCAAGTTCACGGTGCAATCGGTGGTGAACATGCTCGAGCGTTTCGGGATCCGTGTCCCCCGGGCCCAGGTCAAGCTCAAGAATGTGGCGGCGGTGATGGTCACGGCGGAGCTGCCTCCCTTCGTGAAACCCGGACAGAGGATCGATGTGCTGGTCTCCTCCATAGGCGATGCCAAGAGCCTCCAGGGGGGAACGCTTCTTCTCACCCCGCTTCGGGGGCCGGACGGAAAGGTCTACGCCCTGGCTCAGGGACCGGTCTCCATAGGGGGGTTCGGGGCCGCCGGGGCCGGGGCGGCGGTGCAGGTCAATCATCCCACCGTGGGAAGGGTCCCCAACGGGGCCGTGGTGGAAAGAGCCGTCCCGGTGAACCTCAACGGAAGGGATCATCTCCTCCTTTCCTTTCGGGTAACCGACTTCACCACGGTTTCCCGGGCGGTTTCCGCCATCAACGCCGCCCTTCACGGCCCTTACGCCAGCGCCCTCGACGGACGCACCCTGCGGCTCGCGGTGCCCCCGGCCTACCGGGGGCGGGTGGTGGAGTTGCTGGCCCGGGTGGGAGAGCTTGAGGTGGAACCGGATATGCCCGCCCGGGTGGTCATCGACGAACGCACCGGCACGGTGGTCATGGGGGAGAATGTGCGCATCTCCAGGGTGGCGGTGGCCCACGGCAACCTCTCCGTGGAGATACGGGAGACCCCTCAGGTGGTTCAGCCGCAACCCTTCGCCGGGGGACAGACCGCGGTGGTGCCGCGAACCCAGATCCGGGCCCGGGAGCAGAAGGCCCGCATCGTGGTGCTCGAGGAGGGGGCCAGCATAGGCGAGCTGGTGCGGGCGCTCAACGCCGTGGGAGCCACCCCCAGAGACCTCATCGCCGTGCTTCAGGCCATAAAGGCCGCCGGAGCCCTCCAGGCCGAACTGGTAATCATCTGAGGGAGGAGATCGTGAGGGTACGAGGTGAAGGTTTTGAAGACCTCTATCGTCTGGAAAACCTGGCCCGCCGGGATCCGGATCGGGCCCTGCGGGAGGCCTGCCGGGAATTCGAGGCCATCTTCCTGGAAACCCTTCTCCGGGGGCTCGAGCGCACGGTCATGCGCAGCGGATTCTTTCCCGAGACCCTGGAGGCCAGGATTTACCGCGATTTTTACTATCAGGAGCTGGCCCGGGACCTTTCCGGCCACGGCCTGGGCATTGCGGATCTCCTCTATCGTCAGCTCGCCAAGTACGCGGAATTAAAGGATCTTTCTCAACATGCCGAAAAAGGAGGTAGGTGATGGCTAAAAAGACCCTGATGGAACTGAAAAAGGCCCTGGAGGAGGAGCGCGAGGCTCTGCTCAGGGGAGCCATCGAGAGCGTGCTCCGGACGGCTTCCTACAAGGCCCGTCTGGTGGAGAAGGCCCGGGAGGAAGGCCTTTCGGAGGAGGACCGGGAGCTTCTTAAAGAAATCTTGCACCTGAACGAACGCAACAAGGCCCTGATCGAGGCGGGGCTCTCTTTCGTGGAGGAGGCCTTTGCCATCCTGCGGCGGGCCATGACCCCGGAGGCCGGCTACGGCAAGGCCGCTTCCGGCGAGGCCCGCCTGATCTCCCGGGAGGCCTGAGAAATGGCCGGGCTTTCCAGCGCCCTCAACATCGCCAAGAACGCTCTCCTGGCCTTCCAGACCCAGGTTCAGGTCACCAGCCACAATGTGGCCAATGTGGACACCGAGGGCTACAGCCGTCAGAAGGTGATCACCACCCCCTATCCCCCCTCGCCCTCTCCGGTGGGGCCCATCGGAAGCGGGGTAAAGATAGATCAGATCAAACGCTACTTCGACGCCTTCATCGAGGCCAACCTGAACTTCAAACGCTCGGACCTGGGCCTGGTCTCCGCGGAGGAAACGGGTCTGCGACTGGTGGAGAGCATCTTTAACGAAACCGGGGACCTCGGGCTTTCCAAGCTCGTAAACGACTTCTTCTCCGCCTGGCAGACTCTTTCCAATCGCCCCGAGGGCTTCGCGGAAAGGCGTCTCGTGGTGGAGAAGGGGAAACTCGTGGCCGAAAGTCTTCGCTCCAAGTTCCAGGCCCTGCGGGATCTGGAGAACAACATCGGACTCAAGCTTCGCAACACCGTGGATCGCATAAACGATCTGGCCCGCCAGATCGCCGAGATCAATCTTCAGATCACCGCCGCGGAAACCGGAGGTCACGAGGCCAACGACCTCCGGGATCAGCGCGACCGTCTGGTGGCCGAACTGGCCAAGCTGGCCCCCATCCGCTACTTCGAAAACAAGGACGGGGCCTACAATGTGATCCTGGGGCGGGGTTTCAACCTGGTGGATGTGGATCGGGCCTGGCAGCTCGAGATCTCCGGAACGGAGGTCTACTGGGTGGGGCACCAGGGGGAGAGAGCCCGACTCACCGGAAAGGAGATCGCCGGAGGAGAACTGGGGGGCTGGCTCCGCATCGTGGAACAGATCTCCGACGAGTGGAACCACGAGTATGTCTCCTCCACCCGGGCGGTAATCCGCCCCGACGGTCTCCCCCTCACCGAGAACACCACCTTCCGGGAACTGGGAATAGGCTCGGGAGAGGTGTTTCGTTTCGAGGGAACGGATCACTTCGGAAATGCCGTTTCCGGTTCCTTCACCGTTACCGACCCGGAGCGGCAGACCGTGCGGGACCTCCTCGACGAAGTCGAAAGGGCCTTCGGTTTCACCGTAACCGCCGAAATCCACGACGGCCGGCTCCTCATAAGGGATGCCTACCGGGGTTCCGGGCAACTCTCCTTTACCTTCACCCGGACCGCCCTCGACTTCGGACGGTTCGACGACCCCTCCCTGAACTACCGGGTGGAGGAGCTCAACCTGGTCGGTAAGCTCTCCCGATTTGCCGAGGAATTCATCCGGGCGGTAAATCAGGTCCATTCCGAAGGGGTGGGCCTTGAGTTCTTTACCGGAGAACTGAAGGGACTTTATCAGACCGCGGATTACCTCAAGAACCTCCCTTTCTTTCGGGATCTCAACCGCAACGGAAGCCTTTTCCTGTGGGTGAAGGATCCGGACGGGAACATTACGCCGGTGAGGGTAGAGTTTGCGCTTCCCGCAGACGCCACCCTTGAGGATGTGGTCCGCCAGATCAACGACGCCCTTAGCTCCGCGGGATTTACCCCCGCCGCGAGCGTCCGGGCCCTGGTGCGCGACGGGCATCTGGTCTTTCAGGCCCGGGAGGGCTGGGCCTTCGCCTTCTCCAACGACACCTCCGGAATCCTGGCCTCGGCGGGGATCAACACCTTTTTTGCCGGGGTGGACGCAGCCAGCATCGAGGTCAATCCCCTGCTTTCGGTCCATCCGGAGTATGTGGCCGCGGCGAGGCTGGATCGGGAGGCCTGGAGAAGCGACTCCGACATCTTCAAGACCTACCGGAGCCGGGATACGGTATCGGGGACGACCACCGTAGGGGAAAGCGGGCTGGACTACAGACTCTTCGTGCGCTTTTTCGACGCGAAGGGAAACGAGGTCCGGGTCCCCTTTCTGGTGGGCTACAACCTCCGGACGACCGAGGCCGAAATCACCGCCCTCCGGGACGAGGTCGCCGATTTTCTTTCGGAAAAGTACCCGGACCTGCGTTATCGCCTGGAGACCTTCAGACTCAACGGAAGCGAATGGGGGCTCAAGGTTTACCTGGATCCGGGGCAGGCGGAGCGATTGAGCGAGGTGCAAACCTCCCTGAATAGCCGGTTCTCCCTAGGTCTCACCCAGGAGGATCGGCTCTGGGTGGATGTGCGCCAGGGGGATACGCTTCAAACGGTGCTTTCCCGCCTGGACGAGGAGGAGGGTCTGCGGGCCTATGTGGACGGCGAGGGGCACCTGGTCATGAAAATAGACCCCAACACCTCCCGCCCCTACGCCCACTTCGAACTGGGGGTGGAGGATCCCGCAACCCAGGGCTCCTTCCTGTCCTACCTCCGGGAAAAGGGCCTGTGGGTGCCGCAGTTCAAAACCGACGGGTCTCAAATTTTTTCCGGACTTGAACCTCTGGTGAAACCCACCCATTACGGGGCTGACCTGGGAGGCCTTAATCCCGAGAATCTGGAATTTTCCGGTACGATCACCGTGCGTTTTTTCGATGCACAGGGGAACCAGATCGGAACGAAGACCTTCGGGACCTCCGGCTCTCCCGATGTTACGGTTTCGGACTCCAACGGAAACGGCCTGGTGGATCTGGACGACCTCCTCCGGGCGTTAGACGGAACGGGAGAGTTAAGGGCCTATGTGGACAACGGTCAGGTGGCAATTGCCCTGGATGACAGCCCCCCTTCGGGCACGGCCTACTTCGTGATCGAGCACGGTGACATCCGTTCCTGGGGACGAATTCATCTCACCGATACCAAGGGCACCTCCTCCACCGCGGACGACGAGCCCTTCGAGCTCACCTTTACCGTGGGGGCCCTGGAGAACTGGCTCTACGACGAGACCGGTCGGCCCCTGGACGCCGACACGGGAAACGCCAGGGTGGATCCCTTCCGCATCGATCTCACCACGAATAAGGGGCTCATCCAGCTGGTCACGAAGTACAACGCTCCGGAGAACCAAAAATTCGGCCTGGCCGCGGAGATAGACGAAAACGGCCGCTTCCTGGTGAAGACCACCGGTCTCTACGAGACCCGTAGTTTCGTGGTGCGCGACGCCGCGGCCCGGCACGCCTTCGACGGCGAGGTGGCCCCCCGGAGCTTCGATCCCTCCACCAACAGCTGGTACCTCTTAACCGATCTTCCCGTGGATCGGACGGACACCTTTTCGGCTCAGACCATTACCATCACCTACCGGGACGCCGGCGGAAACGCGGTGCGCACGGAAACCCTCACCCTGAACGACGGGGATTCCCTGGACGACTTTCTCACCGCCCTGAACGCCCTGGACAGCGACGGCGACGGTACCGCCGACTTCTCCGCCGGGGTGGACGATTCCGGGAGGCTCTACATCCGGGTGAACGATCCGGATCTCGACGGAGACGGCACCCCGGACTGGGTCCGTTTCACCCTGAGCTCCGATCTTACGGGCCAGGCGGGCAATCTGGCCACCTACCTTGCCCGGCGACTTCTTTACGCTCGCGACCGGCGGAAAGGGCTTACGGCCTCCTTCCAGGGGTTCGATCTCGCGCCCGGAGACAACCGCAACGCCCTGAGGCTTTCCGATCTTTCCGATTCCCGCCGGGAGGCCCTGGGACAGGCCTCCCTTTCCGACTACTACGCCTCCGTGGTGGCGGAGGTGGGGGTGGCCGGAAAACGGGTCTCCGAGGCCAAGAGTTTCTTCGAAGACCTCCTCAAGCAGCTCCAGCTCATGCGGGATTCCATCTCCGCGGTCTCGCTGGACGAGGAGATGGCCAACCTCATGAAGTATCAGCAGGCCTTTGCCGCCGCGGCCAAGGTGCTCACGGCCTCGGACGAAATGCTCATGACCCTCATCGAGGCCAAACGCTAAAGGGGGTGAGAAGCCATGCGCCTTAGTCTCAGGACCCTTTACGGAGGACTGCTCACCGACCTCGAGCACCTCACCGAAGCCATGTACACCTATCAGAAACAGATCGCCACCGGCAGGAAGTACTCACGCCCCTCCGAGGCCCCGGTGGAATTAAATTATGCCCTGGGATACCGCAAGGCCCTGGCCGAGATAGATCGCTATCAGGAGTCCATTCGGGAGGCCAGGAGCTACATGCGCACCGCGGAGGGGGCCCTTAAGAGTTTGAAGGACCTGATAAAAAGGGCCAAGGAACTCGCCCTTCAGGGAGCCAACGACATTCAGAACGCCTCCACCCGCCAGGCCATCGCCGCGGAACTGGACGGCCTCATCCAGGAGGCCCTGGCTCTCGCCAATACCCGGCACGGGGACCGGTATGTATTCGCCGGGAATCGTCCCACCGGCTACGCCGAGGGAGAAAAGCCCTTCGAGCTGGTGAAAGAGACCCTTCCCGACGGCCAGGTGGTGGAACGCGTGGTTTACCGGGGGGGGACCGAGGATCTCTACATGGGATACGCTCCGGGGTCCCGGATCCTCACGGGACGGAACGGGGAGGAGGCCCTCATGGCCTCGGATCTCTTCGGCGCCCTAATCGGTCTGCGCAACACGCTGGCCAACGACAACGCCGCCGATCCCCGGAAGGAAGTGGAGGACATCCAGACCCAGATCGGACGCCTGGATCGGGTTTTGAATCACATCCTGGAGGAACGCTCGGCCCTGGGAGCCCGGCTGGACCACCTGGAGGTCAAGGAGAACCTGTATCGCGACCTTCACGACACCCTGATCGGAAACTTGGGCGAGGTGGAGGAGGTGGACTACCTGGAGGCCGTGACCAACCTCAACGCCAAACGCACCGCCTACGAGGCCGCCCTCAAAGCCGCCACCCAGACCATGGGCCTTAGCCTGGTGAACTTCCTTTAGCGCAAAGGCTTAAGACCTTTTCCAGAAGCCCGATATATTCACCCAGCCGCCGAAAGATTTCGTTGGCTACATCTTCATGATGGGTGTGAGAGGTACACTTCCACCTCTTTGCCCCGGAAAAATTCCTTCAGGAAGGTCTTCAGATCCTCGAGGGTGGCGATCCTGCGGGAATCGGCCATCAGGTCTATTTAAACGCCAGAAGGAGATAGCGCAATTGCTGAAAAAAGGTCTGAAGGCCCTCCCGAATCTCGGCCAGGCCCTGGAGACCCGCCTGATAGTCGCTTTTCAGCTCTTCGGCTTCCTGCAGAAGCTCATCAAGAAGGCTCAGAGCCTCACGGGCCTCCTCGGGGGACAACCGCTCCGGCGAGAGTAATTGGACCTCGCGAAAATCCGCAAGGAGCCGATCGAAGTCCCTGCGGGAGAGGTCCTCCTTACAGCGTAGCAGCCAGTCCCGAAGACTTTTCACGGGTGTTCTTTCCGGCGGTGGCCAGAAGGCCCTCCTTTTTGAGATTGGTCTCCGCCTCGGCCCAGGCCGCCCGCAGATCCTCAAGCACCTTTACCATGCGGCGCACGGTAGCGGGATCGTCCTTGGCGGTCACCCGGAGAAGCTCGTCGGTGAGGGACTCGTAAATCTCGTGAAGCCTGGCGGCGATCTCCCCTCCCTTTTCGAAGTTGAGGGTGCCGTCCAGCACGGCCAGAATCTCGCCGGCCCGTCCCAGGGCCCGATACTTCCGGTCCACCTCCTCCGGAGTGGGATCGGCCTTTTCCATGATCTCCGCGGCGAGCTTCAGACTGGTAATGGCCTTGTCGTAGAGAAGAATCACCAGCCGCACCGGATTGGCCGTGTTCACCAGATTCTCAAGATACCGGTCTCCCTTCGTCATTTTTTACCTCCGTACATCTCGGATAGAGTCACGATGTAGTCCTGGAGACGCTTTATGGTCTCCTGGGCCTTGTTCATGAATATCTCCAGCTTGCCGTATTCCTCGCGCAGACGAACCTCCTCCCGGGCAAGCCTCTCCTGAATCCTCCTGCTCTCCTCCTCGATGTCGTTTATCTGATCCTCGTACTGGGTGGACAGGCTCTGTAAGTAATCCGTCTCCACGGAGAGGTAATTACTATAAGCCTCCTTAAAACGGGAGAGAGTGGTCTCCACCTCCTGGGGATTTTCCTGAAGGAGTTGATCCAGGGTGTCGGAATTGATGGAGATGTGGCCCGTGTCGTCAAAGTTGATGAGTCCCTTGTCGATCAGGGGTTGAAGGAGTCCTGACAGAGTGGACTCCAGGGAATTGACGAAGTTTTCCCCGAGAAAGATCCCGGTCTTTAGGTCGGTAAGTTCGCGAATCTTGTCGATGATCTTGTTGTAGTTGGAGGCAAAGTTGTTGAGAAATGTGCTCACCTTGGAATAATCCTCGGTGATGGAAATGTGGGCCGAGCCCGTGGTCTGAGCGGTAAGGTCCACGCCGCTTACGATGTCCTGGAAGGTGTTGGTGGGGCTGTAAACCGGGCTCCCGGTCCCTATCTGGAGCTGGGCGTTCCTGGCTTCCTGAAGCACCGCGGTGTCAAGGGTGCCCAGCTCGGTGGGAAGGCTCCCGGAGGAGATCTCGATGGCATAGGTCCCCCCCACGGTGTCGGTCTCCACGGTGGAGGCCCCCTCGTCGGCCTCGGAAAGAAGGAGCTTGTAGGTGCTTCCGTCAAAGTATACGCTCGCCTCCACGCGGCTCTGAGCCGAATTGATGGCGTTTACCAGATCCTCCAGCGTACCGCCGCCGAAGTTTATGGTGGTCTCCTCGTAGGAGGTGCCGTTGAGGTTGTAGCGCAGGGTGAAGGTGGCCGGACTGAGGACAGTGTTCAGGTCCGTGACGCCTCCGGTGGTTAGGCGGATTTCCTTCTGCGCCAGTTGAGACACCGTCACATCAAAGGATATGTCCGGGGCCGTCTGATCCACCGAGATGCTCACCACATCCGGATCCGAGGAGGAACCACTTTTGGCCTGAAAGAGCTCCTCTATGCCGGCCCCCTCGAAGAAACTCTGGAGAGAATCCACTGTGGACTTCAGCTCGTCCAGGGCCTTCTTCTTGGCCTGGAGCAGTTTCTCCTTCTGAGCCAGGGCCTCGAGCGGCTTCGACTTGAGCTGCATGATCTTTTGCACCATGCCCGCCGCATCGAAGGCCCCGGTGAGGTTGCTCAGGTAAATTTCCCCGGCCATCTCCAGCCCCTCCGAGTAATCTCTACCTATCTTATCGGCATCCGGCGGAAAAACTTGAAGCTTCTTCTGTCCGGGGCTGTTTCCGGGATTTAAAGCAGTCCGAAATTTCTAAGGACTTCGGCAACCCTGGCGTCCTCCCGCGCCAGTTCTCGAAGGGCCCGAAGAAGTTTTTCCAGGCGGCTCACCCCGAAGACTCTCTCTACCTCTTCCAGGCTCTCCTCCCTGGCCCGCCTGATGGTGGTCCGTCTGTCCCATAGCGCAAAACCGATGACCACCGCCACCAGCGCCGAAAATATCCCTGTGATGACCCATAGAAAGGTGTATAACTGATCAAATCGCTTGTTCACATCATCCCTCATCTCATCAAATCGTCTGTTCACATCCTCAAATCGTTTATTCATGTCTTCAAATCGTTTGTTCATGTCTTCAAATCGTTTGTTTACTGACTCCCTGAATTCCCTGAACTGGGTTTCAAGAACGGCCTGTCTCTTTTCTATCTCGAGGAGTTTGGCGTAGATCATCTCGTTGGTGACCCTGATCCCCTCCCCCGCCTGTGCCCGGGCCCCCGAAATGAGGAAGAAAAAGACCACCCACACGACGAAGGCCGCTTCCCTCATTTTTTCCTCCCGCCATTACGTGATATACCAATTTTAACACAACTTTAAATGTCTCGCGGGCCGGAGGAACTCGACGGCGGAAAAACAGAAAATCCCTCCTCCCCTTCTCGGGGCCGAGGGAAAGGGACTTTTCTCTCCGCCCGGGGCCGACCTAGATCCGTTCGTTCACCAGCAACCCCAGCATCTGGTCTATGTTTTTCATTATCTTCAGCAGATATTCCGGCGGTATCTGCCGCACCACCTCGTTGGTTTCCTTGTTGATGATCTTGACCACCGGGATGTCCAGTTCCCGGTCGATTTCGATGCGAAGCTGAGTATTGAAGAGGTCAAACCTCTTTTGAAGTTCCTCGAGGAGTCGTTTGAGTTCGTCCGGTCTCCTTTCCACCGAACGGCCTTCCGCCTCCTCGCCCGCCTCCCGAAGATAAAAATTCCGCCCCGAGGGAGCGGAGGACGGGATCCGGTTCAGGATATTGGAAAGCTCCTTTCCGCCGGGGCTGGACCTGTTTCGCACCACCGACGATACTTCGGGGGCGACGGACCTTGGAAGCCTGACATTGATTTTCATGGGTTCACCCCCGCTTCAATATTTAAAACCCGGCCCCGCGCCGGACGGGGCCGGGGTTAGCGGATTATCGGAGGAGCTGGAGAACCAGCTGCGGAAGCTGGTTGGCCTGCGCCAGCATGGCGATACCGCTCTGCATCCGGATCTGGAAGGTGGTGAACCGGCTCATCTCCTCGGCGTAGTCCACATTGCGGATGACATTTTCCGCCTCCTTGGTGTTGTCGTAGGCCACCTTCTGCGCGTCGTAGATGGACTGGAGGTTGTTCATGATGGCCCCGATCTGGGAGCGGGCCTTGTCCACCTGCTTAAGGGCCTTGTCTGCTATCAACAGAGCATCTTCTGCTCCGGAGTTGGTAGTAACATCAATCTGATAGAGATTCTTGAATCCCGCGCTTCCGGTGGGCACGAAACCGGTGGTGGATTTCAGGGCCAAACCGTAGGGCGCAGCAGTACCACTAACGGCACTGAAATCGTAGGTAAAGTTCTCCAAACCGGCGATGGTAAGATCCCCCACCAGAATACCCGCTCCGGTAGCACCGGCCGCCGTACCACTCGTAAGGCTGGTGGTAAGACCCTGCACAAATTGTCCCAGATCCACGACCGTTCCTCCACCCGTAGTTCCGGAATGGTTTATCTGAACCTCTATACCAATGGTTTCTCCGTTGGTCTGCAGCACCAGCCTCCCGTTCTCGGCGGTAGCGGTAAGGTTGTAACCATTAGCCTGAGCCTGACCGTTAATGGCCGAAACCAGCTCGCTGAGAGTTATGGTTTCACCGGCATTAGCGGTGTAAGAGGCCGCCACATTGGCGGTAGAAGTCCCTACATAAAACTTAATCACCACCTGGTCGTTAGTTTGAACGGTAATGTCACTCCAGTCTGAAGCCACACTCCGGTTGGTGGCCTGAGCAGAAACGCCGGCTTCCTGTAAATTAGTATTGTTGTTAATCCAATCAGCGAAGTACTTAGCATCGGTCACCATGTCAGAACTCGCGGTAAGGCTTTCGGTTCCTATACTGACACTTTCTCCAGAAGCAAACTGCAGAGCGGCATTACTTGTAGCCGAGATCATAGCCGAATAAGTAGTGGCACTAGAATAGGCCCGCTCGTCAACGGTATCCGATCCCGAAACAAGATAAGCCCCCAAGCTCTGAGCGCGAAGATCACCAATGGTAACCGTAACTACCTGCCCTCTCCGGGCACCATAATGTATGTATTTACCCTGGAAGGTACCGTCGAGGAGCTTGATGCCGTTGTACTCGGTGTCGGTCCCGATCTTCTGGATAGCGTCTATGAAGTTGTTGATTTCCTGCTGGAGGGACTGACGGGCGTTGGGGTCGTTGATGTCGTTGGCCGCCCGTTCGGCCCGCACATAGATCTCCTGCAGCTTGGTGAAGATTTGTCCGGCGTTATTCTCCGCGATCCGCAGGGCCGAGATTCCGGTCTGGATGTTCTGGTTGCCCTGGTAGAGACCGCTGGCCACCACCGAGAGCTGGTCGGCGATGAAAAGCCCCGCCGCGTCGTCCTGCGCCGAAAGGATCCTGAGACCCGTGGACAGGCGCAGGAGCGACTGGTTCATCAACCTTTCGTTCACCTTTAGCGCGGTGTGCGTGGCCGCGCTTTCGTAGTTGAAGTTAATCCTCAGAGCCATGGCTACACCTCCTAGCTTTGTTTTCTTTTCCTATCTCAGTAATCTTTTCGGATGCTTCCTGAAAAACTTTAAAAGGCTATTTACATAGGGGCGGCTTTCGGGTTAAGGATAAGGGTTGAAATCATAACAAATCCGGAGGCGCTCATGCTCGTAGTAAAGGCTCTAGAAACTTTTTCTATGGATTTTAACGACTATCATCTAGAAATTCAGAAAGGAAAAAAATATCTTTTTGCGGATGATGTTTTCGGCGCTCTTCCTCCTAATTTCCGTAAACTTTTTGCCCGAGCGGAAGGTAAACTTCCTCCTTTCTACAGAGGCGAAAATCTCAACGGACGCACCCTACTCGTGGTGGCTCAGGCGGCCATAGGCGACGCCCTGTGCATGACCCCGGCCCTGCGGGAAATAAAAAGGCGTTATCCAAAAATGACCCTTATGGTATCTATATCCGGCAGAGCCCGACCGGTTCTGGAAGGGCTCCCTTACCTAGACGAGATTCTTCCCATGCCACTCCCTTACGAGAAGGTTAAACAGGCGGACTTCCTGGTGAAGTGCGTGGAGATGGTCGGCAAACCCCAATTCGACAACTTAAACCTGGTGGAATATTTCCTCTGGAAGTTCTGCATTATTCGAGCAGAAAAAGAAGTCCCGGATGTTTTTGTTCCTGAAGAAGTAGAAAAGGAAGTGGCCCCCCTATTCGAAGAAATTCGGCAACTGGTCCCTGGAAAAAAGATCCTTCTTTTTCATTATCTGGCCAGTTCCGTTCATCGCACTCTTCCTCCCCGTCTCCTTAAAGAATTAGAGGACTTGCTCTCCCGGGAATATGTTCCCGTAATATGTTCCCTGCCCAGCGAGGACATCACGGTTGAGGTTTCTTTAGATGTTTATGGTATACGGGCGGCCAATCTCTCCTCTTACATGAAATCGGTTAAACATCTGGCAGCGGCCATTAAACTCTCGGATGCGGTCATCACCGCGGATACGGCCACCCTCCACCTGGCCGCCGGCTTGGGTAAACCCACGGTCTTTATTGCCGGTCCTATCGAAGCTGACCTGCGTTCCATCACCTATCCCACGGTCATTCCGGTTCGTCCTTATTATCGAGGGGAAACCTGTATTGCACCGTGCGGACAACACGCCACACTCGAACCCTGTCCCGAGGCCAAACGCAAGGGACAGTTTTACAGTCCCTGCCTGGACAGTATTCCGGCCGAAGTAATTGCCCGTGCTCTTGAAGATGCAGAGATGCTCGTTGCAGGGAGATACGAACGCCCGGAAAACTGTCCTGCCTGTGCACATAAAGGAAAAGATTTCTGGCTGTTTGAGATTATCAATGGATTTCCCATTTTCGAATGTCCTTCCTGCGGGTTACAGTTTGCTTGGCCCCTTCAAGGGAAAGATTACGACACAATCTACAAAGGAGAACGAGACAATTTACTCCGTTTTGTCATAGATCTAGCCTATGAAGATTATAAAGCAGTAGAGAAGACGCCAGAGAAAGAGATAGCCCGATGGGAAAACCTTCCCCGGTTTCGATTTTTACTTCCTATTCTGGACGCCTTGCCGCGAGGTCCCTTTTTGGATGTGGGTTGTTCGACTGGATTTCTTCTTTTGATGGCCCAGCGTTTGGGATTCGAAGTCTACGGCACGGAGGTCTCAGATGAGGCCATCGAGATAGCTAGACAGAGATTCGGTCTAAGGGTGGTTAAGGCCGAAAGTATTACTGAATTACCTCAGGACTTTCGGAGACCCTATCGAGTTATCACTGCCCTGGAAGTCCTCGAACACCTTCCCGATCCCCTAAACTTTCTCAAGGGGTTAAAGGATCTTTTAGACCACCAAGGACTCCTCGTCTTAAGTTGCCCTCCTTACTATAAGTTCGAAAATCTGGCTAAGGGATATCAAAAATACAAATGGTGGCGCAATGACTACCCCCCCCATCATCTCACCCGCTGGAAACCCTGGACCCTTTACGAAGCCTTGAAAAAGGCGGGCTTTTCTCAGATATATTTCTCCACAGAACCCTTTCTTCCAGGCACTCTTTTAGAAGGAATTCATCCCATCCCCTTCACCCTTGAACTTTCTGGAGGGCAAAAATTACAGGTTCCATCCCAGGTAAGCGCCGGAGTATTGATTGAATCTATGAAACCACTTTACCTAAATGCCCCTACGCTAGGAAACTTTCAATATGTTTTCGCTGCTAAAGAAAAATTTCCTGTCTCAGATTTTCCTTCTCTTCTTAAAAGAGCGCTACGATTTTCTGCTATACAAAGTATATGGGGTTTTGACGAAACACCTAAAAAGGGAGGGTCCCGACAAACGAATTAAACACTTCGAAAAGAACCAAATTACGCAGACTAAAATTTTGGGCAAACAGCAGGGAAAGGTATCCCTTAACATTGAGGTGATATAACTTTTCAGGTTGAATCTTTATAAAGGCCTGCATATCAGCGGTAAGGGCGTTTCGGAGAGTAAGAGTGCCGAAGGAGAAGTTGTGGTGTATATTTAGTCCCTTAAGAAGACCGGCCTCAAAAACCTCACGGGCAAACCCTCCGGCCTTTTCCAGATCCAGAGCTATATTAGTAAGTTCAGTTCGAATGTTTTCCAGGTAGGGCGTGGGGGTTTCCCCTTCAAACAAGGGGGCTCCTTCTCCTTCGCGCAGGAATTCTTCGTCCACCAGAACTACATATTCGTCTCCTTCTTTTCGTACGGAAAAGGGATAAGTCCGAATAAGATTAGGAATCACCATTGTTTTCCAGGTTCCGTCAGGATTTACAAAGAGGTTAGTTTCCCCAGTTCCTAAAAACACAAAGACTCCTAAGTCTTCGCCTCTTTTAGCTATAAAAACGGGATACCACATGCTACAGGGTACGATTTCGGAAAATCCAATCGGAACTATTTCTATTTTATGGGCAAATCCATAATCGTGGGGACGCACCAACCCCAGACCACTATGCAAACGAGGCTCCAGAGGGACCATTTTCTTTAAAATTTTAAACATAAATCCTCCTTAAAAGAAAATTAAAAGAAAATAGTCTGATAACCGAATTCTTTCATAAGATGAAGGTTCAGCTTCTCTATTATTCGTATGGCCTCTGGCACAAGTTCCCTTTTCCAATCGTCGAGACTTCCTTTTCTGAAAAAACGCCCGTCCTTAAACTTATCAAAGCTTGTTTTTTTAACTATATCTGCAAGAATAGATCCATCACTTTTGACTTCAAGAAAATCAAATATGCGCGCACACTCTCTTTCAGGATCTTTCCTCAACTCCTCATATTTAACAAAAAGTATTCTATCCGGATAACGCTTGCGAAACTTCAGCAAAGCTTCTATATCTCTTCTCCATATACTCCCCATATCTTGCGCCCAAAGTTCTTGGGTTCGTCCCCGAGTTCGCCTAAAAGTAGGGTCGATACGAGAATTAAAATACCAACCGGAAAGAACAACACTACGAGGGTCTCGCACAGGAGAAATAATTCTAGCTTCAGGAAATAATCTCTCCATCAAAGAAATCCAAGCCACAAAATGATTATCTTTCACACCGTATAGTCTTACCTTCCGCCCACGGGCTCCTTTTAAAGCTGCTCTTATTACAGCCTCTTTAAAAAGATGTTCCAGATCGTCGTTTTCAAAAAGTACTGCCCCTTGACGAGCCGTAATCTCATCAGAATAAACGAGTAAACGATTATATCCCTCTATTAGCTGACGAAGTCCGTTCAAAAATTGCATAAAATTGTGTTCCGGGGGACAGGATACTTCGGGATGAGCATCAAGGATCATCTGCAGATAAGTCGTCCCGGACTTAGGAGACCCGAAAACAAAAACTATTCTATCTTCCTGAATCACAGCGAGTTTCCCTTAATCAAAAGCCTTTTTTTATCTTGAAATAATTATTTCATCCTCAAAGCAGTATTATAACTCGAAAAAAAACGGCCACAAAAGTCTAAAAAACTCTTCCGAGATTCAAGTAGAAGATTTCACCGTTTCCCGGCAAAGTAAAGCCCTTTTCAGAGTGAGAGGATCGGCATAACGAACCTCCATGCCCAGGGCCAGGCCGCAGGCCAGGCGAGTAACCCGTACCGGGAACTCCCTCAGCAATTCCACCAGATAAGCCGCGGTAGCCTCCCCGGCTGCAGTGGGTGAAAGGCCCAGGAGGATCTCCCGCACACCGTTCTTGCGAATCCGCATCAGGAGTTCCGGAAGCCGGAGTTCCTCCGGGCCAAGACCATCCCGCGGCGAGAGTAATCCGTGGAGCACATGATAGCGACCCCGGAAGACCCCCGCGGACTCAATTACCGAAAGTGAAGCCGGATCCTCCACCACGCAGATCACCGTCGGATCCCGGGATGGATCGCGACAGAAACGACACAGATCCTCCTCGGTAAAGTTGCCACATTCCCGGCAGAGTTTTATCCGGGGGAGGTCCGTGAGCGCCACGGCGAGTTCCTCGGCCCGTTCGGGGTGAGAGAGGAGATACAGAACCAATCGAGTAGCACTCTTTTCCCCCAGTCCGGGAAGCGCCGACAGCGCCCGAATGGCCCTGCGCAGGGGCTCCGGGAATACAACATCCATCTTACATCCCGAAAAGCCCGGGAATTTTAAGTCCTCCGGTAATCTTGGCCATCTCCTCCTGAACCATCTCCTGCGAACGCCGCAAAGCCTCGTTTACGGCCGCCACCACCAGATCCTCGAGCATCTCCCGATCACCGCTCTCAAAAATCTCGGGATCGATCTTGATGGATACCACCTCCTGACGCCCGTTCACCACCGCGGTGACCATACCACCCCCGGCACTGGCCTCCACGGTCCTTTCCGCAAGCTCCTCCTGAAGTTCCATCATCTTCTTCTGAATCTTTTGCACCTGTTTCATCAACTGTTGCATCTGGGGTGGAATCATGTCTCTCTCCTTTCTCTGGGTTTTACCCAGGCCACCTTACCACCGAAAATGGCCAGGGTTTCCTTTACCTCCGGTCGTTCAACCAGTTTCTCCCGAAAACTCTTTTCCGGGTCCCTTTCCACCTCTATATCCACTAACCTGCGGTACCTCGCGGTCAGAAAACCGCGAAGCTCCTCCTTAAAGTCATCTTCCGCAAGAAGGGTCCCCGCAGGAATCCGAAGAACCAAACGGTCTCCCTCCTGCCGGGGCGGATCCAAGGAGGCCAGCCAGGCCGCAAGGCGGGGTTTTTCCCTCCGGGCCTCCTCCACCACCTCTTCCCAGGAGATCTCGTCGGGCTTCCGATCCGGGGATTGTGAAGGGGACGGGATTCCCCGGATAGGTCCTCTTTCGGTCAGTTCCTCAAGCTTGCGCAGGATTTCCCGAAGAGAGGTCAGCCGACCCATCTCACAGAGACGGGCCAGGGTAAGTTGAAAAGTAAGGTGAGGATAAGGACTCCGCTTGAGGGCCTCAGTTCCCCGGAGGAGATGCTGGAAGCACAGAAGGGCTTCCTCGACTTCCACCTCCACAGAGAGCTCCCGCAGGAGTACGGTCTCGGCCGGAGAAAGATCCTCCGAAGGCCCGGAAGGACTTACCTTACACGCTAGAAGATGTCGAAAGAGCTCGGTCAGGTTTTCGGAAAGATAGAGGAGGTCCACCCCCTGACGATAGGCCTCCTCCGAGACACGGAAGGCCTCGGCGAGATCGCGGCGAATGATGGCCCGGGCCAGGGCCTCCACCAGGCCTCTCTCAGCCAGTCCAAAGGCCTCGATCAGTTCCTCCCGGGTGCGCACCCCGTAGGCCAGGGCCTGATCCAAAAGGCTCAGGGCGTCACGCAGACTCCCTTCCGACTCCCGAGCAATAAGGTAAAGTGCCTGCTCATCAATTTCCGCTCCCTCACGACGGGCCACCTCCCGTAGATGTTCTATCAGAATGGACACCGGTATTCGCCGGAAGTCATATCTCTGGCATCGAGAAAGAATAGTTACCGGGAGCCGATGAGGTTCCGTGGTGGCCAGTATGAAATAAACATGCGGCGGAGGTTCCTCCAGCGACTTGAGGAGTGCGTTAGCCGCCTCCCGGGTGAGCATGTGGGCTTCGTCTATTATGTAAACCTTAGCCCGCCCCCGGGCCGGCATAAACTTCAGATTTTCACGAAGCTCCCGTATCTCGTCGATACCACGATTGGAGGCGGCATCGATCTCAATCACATCCAGAGAGCGGCCCTCCGCAATCTCCCGGCAGGGAGAGCAGACATTGCAGGGTTCCCCGGGATCGTCGGCCTCGCAGTTGAGAGCCTTGGCCACTATCCGGGCCACAGTGGTTTTCCCCACCCCCCGGATGCCCGAAAAGAGAAGAGCGTGAGCCAGACGACCTTTGCGCAAAGCATTCTGAAGCGTCCGCACCACATGGGGTTGCCCCACCACCTCGACGAACCGCTGGGGACGATATTTGCGCGCCAGAACCAGATAGCCCATCTCAAACTCTCATTTTAAATCTCCCTTCGTCCGAAACCAACCACCCCTTCTTGCCGTCAGCTTCAATGAAACACAACGCTTCTAAAGTTAAAACGAATTTGCTATAATAATATCTCACAAGCTCTGGTGGAGGTGGGGATGTATCCCGTATGGGTGGTGCCCTATTTGACCTCGGGTCTGGTTATCGGTCTCATCGCCTCCTTTCACATCCTGCCCTCGCATCTGGCCGTGGGGGCCTTCTGGTTCAATGTCTATCTGGAACGAAAGGCCTACCGGGAGAAACGCCCGGAACTCCTCTCCTTCATAAAACGCTACACCCTCCTCATCCTGATCTTCTGTTTCGTGTTCGGATCCCTTTCCGGGGTGGGGATTTGGTACGCGGCCACGGTCTCGAGTCCCCGGGGCATCTCGGCCCTCATCCACAACTATGTGTGGGGGTGGGCCACGGAGTGGGTCTTTTTCCTCATCGAGGTGGCCACCATTTATGTGTACTACTACACCTTCGGCAAGGTGGACGAGCGCACCCACCTTCGCATCGGTTATCTTTACGCGGTGGCGGCCTGGATCAGCATGATTATCATAACCGGGATCCTCGCCTTCATGCTCACCCCCGGACGGTGGCTTGAGACCGGGAGGTTCTTCGACGGGTTCTTCAATCCCACCTATTGGCCGCAGCTGGCCGCTCGCACCACCCTCATGTTCGGAATCGCCGGTCTCTACGCCCTGGCCGTGGTGGCCACCCTTAAGCACGCGGAGGTGCGCCGGGAAATTACCCGCCTGGCCGGGCTGTGGGGCTCGGCAGGACTTCTCCTGGGAGGTCTTTTCTCCGCCTGGTACCTGAAAAAGCTGCCCCCAGAGGCCGCGGATTTTCTCTTCGGGGGCACGCTTCCCTATCTTAAGACCCTGCTTTATGTGGCCGTGGCCGGATGGGGGGTAACTTTGCTCTACTTCCTGATCTTCGGTCTTGCCGCACCCCGGGCCAACACCCTTTTCGGGGCGCTTGCGGTGCTGGTGGTACTCTTTCTGGGGATATTCGCCGGGGAGGGGCTGCGGGAGGGACTCCGTCGCCCCTACATCATCGCCGGTTTCATGTACGGCCATCAGGTCGTGGGAACGGATCTTCCGGCCAAGGGCATAAAGTCCGAGGTGGAGGAGCTAAACGAAAGGGGCTACCTCTCCAGGCTGGGATACCTTCCCCCGGCCCTCCGGCATCCCACCGAGGAGAATCGTCTCGAGACGGGTCGGATCCTCGTGGCCCATCAGTGCGCCAACTGCCACGCCCTCACCCGCAGGGGCGTGCGAAGTCTTCCCCGTTTGCTTGAGGGCCTGGGCATGACCGACCCGGAGGACCTGGCCGGATTCCTGGAGGGACTCGATGGATACCCCTACATGCCCCCCTTCGTGGGCACGGAGGAGGAAAGGCTGGCCGCCGGTGCCTTTCTGTCCACCCTGGTTAACCCCTAAATTTTTGCAGGAGTTAAGAATGTTTAGTTTCCAGTTTGCGCCGGTCGAGACAAAACGCCACCGCCCCCACTGCGGCCACAAAGACCAGCATGATCGTATAGACCCAAGTCCCATAAAAAAACTACACTCTATCGGAGGACGCCATGGAATCCCTGGCCCCCTATGTACTCCATTTGCGGGACCTGAGCGGGCTTCCCTTTTATCCCTGGCTCTTTGAATTTCTCCTGGTCCTGACCCTGGCGCTTCACCTTCTCGTGGTCAATCTGGTTCTGGGAAGCACGATGTTTCTCCTCTGGGGAAGGCTCTTCGGAGGTTCTTTCGGCCTGAGACTCTCGCGATCACTCTCCCGGGTGCTTCCCATATCCCTGTCCTGGGCCATCGTGCTGGGCGTGGCTCCCCTCCTCTTCATTCAGGTCATTTACGACCCCTTCTGGTACTTCTCCAATGTAATCTCGGCCTGGTGGGCCCTGGCCTTCCTGGGCCTCATAGCCCTGGCCTTCTCCCTGGCCTACCTTTATTACCTCCGGGGCGGCTACGAGGGGGCCGGAAACCCCCTCTGGATCCTTCTGGCCCTTATGGCCCTTCTTCTGGTGGCGGCCATCATTCACGCCCTTTCCCTTCAGGCCGTCCATCCGGAAAAGTGGCCGGAGTGGACCGCCGAAAGCCGGGGCCTTTTTGAGACCGGAGGACGCCTCCACGCCTTCTCTCTCCCGCGCTACCTCCACTTCATCCTGGCCTCGGTGGCCGTGACCGGGATCTTCCTCATGCTTTACGCCCGCTATTTCGAGGTTCGGAAGGACTTTGATCCCTCCTATCTCGCCTGGGTGGGCAGGATCGGAGTCCGCACGGCCCTGGTCTTTTCCCTGCTTCAGGCCGGAGCAGGCCTCTGGTGGCTCGGCTCCCTTCCGGCGGAATTCCGCTTTTATACCCAGCCGCTCTTTCTCCTGGCCGCGCTCTCCGCCCTGCTCCTGATCCTCCTTCTCTTCGTGGCCCGAAGGGATCCCGCCCGCCACTCCCTGAGAGTAGCCGTAGTAGCCGGTCTCACCGTATTTCTCATGAGTTATGCCCGGGAAGTCCTGCGCATGAAGTATCTCTCCCGGGCGGGCTACCGTTTCTCCGATTATCCCGTGAATCCGAGCTGGTCCTCCACGGCCCTCTTTTTCCTCTCTTTCCTGATGGGGCTTCTGATCCTGGGTTATGTGGGTCTGGTGGCCTACCGGGCCGGCCGCGGACAGAGGGAGGTGGGAGCCCACGGCTGGGGGAAACTCGCCGTGGCCCTCTGCTGGATCTGGATCGGAATAATGGTAACCCTGGGACTGATCATCTCTTTCAAAAACGGAGTCCTGCCCTGACACCTTCCTAAAAGTCCAAAGACCCCCTATAATGGCCAGAGTCCACGCAGGGGGTTTCTTTTATGGGCTGGGTGCTGGTGACCGGAGCGGCGGGTTTTATCGGCTGGAAGACCTGCGAGTTCCTCCTCAGGGAAGGACGCCGGGTCCTGGGGGTGGACAATTTAAACGACTATTACGACCCCGGGCTCAAGGCGTGGCGTCGGGACCAACTACTCCGCCATTCGGGATTCAGGTTCTTCGAGCTCGACATAGAAAACTACGGGGCCCTGCGCCTGCTCTTCGAGACCTTCCCCGTGGAGGCGGTCATCAACCTCGCGGCCCGGGCCGGCGTGCGGGCCAGCATAGAGGATCCCTGGGTTTATTATCGCACCAATGTGGAGGGGACCCTGAACCTCCTGGAACTAATGCGTCGCTACGGGGTGCGCAAGATGGTGCTGGCCTCCACCTCCTCGGTCTACGCGGGTTCGCCTCTCCCCTACCGGGAGGACCTTCCGGTAAATCGTCCCCTGTCTCCTTACGCGGCCAGCAAAAAGGCCGCCGAGGTGCTGGCCTACAGTTACCATCATCTTTACGGACTGGACATCTCCGTGGTGCGTTACTTCACCGTGTACGGCCCGGCCGGGCGTCCGGACATGAGTTACTTCCGTTTTATCAAGTGGATCGACGAGGGACACACCGTCGTGGTTTACGGAGACGGCACCCAGGCCCGGGACTTCACCTATGTGGACGACATCGCCCGGGGCACGATTCTGGCCTTGAGACCCCTGGGCTACGAAATCATCAACCTCGGAGGCGGCCGCAACCCGGTCTCCATAAACACCCTGATCGAAAAGATCGAAAAGATCCTCGGCAAAAAGGCCCGGGTGGAATACCGGGAATTTCACCGGGCGGACATGAAGGTCACCTGGGCGGAGATCGAAAAGGCCAAGAAACTCCTCTCCTGGGAACCGAAAGTGGACCTTGACGAGGGGCTGGCCCGGACGGTAGAGTGGTACTTAGAAAACCGCCACTGGCTTAAGGAGATAAGTGTCTAATTTTGACTTTTCGGTTCTTTTCGGGGGCAAGGCCGGAGACGGCATTCGCCAGCTCGGTCAGCTCTGGGCCCGTTTGCTAGCCCGACGGGGGTTGAGGGTTTTCCTTTACGACGACTATCCCTCGCTCATCCGGGGCGGACACAACTTTACCGTGGTGCGGGCGGCGGAATTTCCGGTTCTGGCCCACCGGGAACGGGTGGACCTTCTGGTGGCCCTTAACGCTTTCACTCTGGAGAAACACCGCCGGACTCTGGCCGAAAGAAATGTGGTCCTGTTTGACTCTTCCACCTTCGAGGCCCCGGGGATCGGGGTTCCCTGGAGCGGAATAGTAAAGGACCTTTCCGCCCCGCCCATCACCAGAAACACCGCGGCCCTGGCCTCAGCGGCCCGGATCCTGGGTCTCCCCTTTGAGGAACTGGCCGAAACCCTGCGCCGGGATCTCCCCAAGGCCACGGAGGTCAACCTGGAGGTGGCCCGAAAAAGCTACGAACTCACTCCGCCTCCGCCGGGCCGAACCCTTCCGCGTTCGGAGGGGACCGTCTGGCCCACCCTTTTCGGGAACGAGGCCCTGGCTCTCGGCGCGGTGGCGGCGGGATTACGCTTCTATGTGGCCTATCCCATGACCCCGGCTTCCTCGATCCTTCATTACTTTGCCCGGCACGGAGAAACCCTGGGGGTAACCACCATCCACCCGGAAAACGAGATCGCGGCCATCCTCTGCGCCATGGGCGCGGCCTGTGCCGGGAAACCGGCGATGGTAGGCACCTCCGGCGGAGGGTTCGCCCTGATGGTGGAGGCCCTGAGTCTGGCGGGGCAGGCCGAAATCCCCATCGTGGTAGTGGAGTGTCAGCGCCCCGGGCCCAGCACCGGAGTGCCCACCTACACCATGCAGGCCGATCTGGACTTCGTGCTCTCGGCCGGACACGGGGAGTTCCCCCGGGTGGTGCTCGCCCCGGGGGACGCGGCGCAGGCCTTCCACCTGGCGGCCCTGGCCCTCAAGCTGGCCTGGCACTATCAGATTCCGGTACTCCTTCTTTCGGACAAACACCTCAGCGAAAGCCTCTTCAATCAGGAACTTCCCCTGGTCGAGGTCCCCCGGGTTAGCTTCAAATCCTGGAACGGAGAGAGAGAATACCGGCGCTACGCCGTAACCGGGGACGGGATCTCCCCCCTGGCCTTCCCGGGTGATCCGCGAGCCGTGGTCAAGGTCACCTCCTACGAGCACGATTCTTACGGGATCACCACGGAGGAACCCGAGGACATCGTCCGGATGCAGGACAAACGCCTGCGCAAGGTCCGTGGCCTTCGGGAAGAACTGGATCGTCCGGAAATGGTGGCGGTGGAGGGGGATGGGGAACGGGCCCTCTGCGTATGGGGGTCCACGCGGGGAGCGGCCCTGGAGGTGGCCCGCAAGCTGGGACTGCGTTATGTGCAGCCCCTGGTACTCGAACCCTTTCCGGAAACGACCCTCCGGAAGGCCCTGCGCGGGGTGCGGCACCTGGTGGTGGCTGAAACCAACGCCACCGGACAGCTGGCCCGCAGGCTCGAGGCCCACGGATTCCCCGTGGAGGAGGTCCTTCTCCGTTACGACGGACGCCCCTTTACCGTGGAGGATCTGGAAAGAAGACTGTACGGGGTCTCTCCATGAGTCTGCGAAGCGAAAAGGATCCCCTCAAGACCTACGCGGAGATCACCTGGTGCCCCGGTTGCGGAAACTTCGGCATCCTTACCGCGGTAAAGACGGTACTAAAGGAGCTCCTGGTCAGAGACGAGCTTCACCGGGTGGTTCTGGTCTCCGGAATCGGGTGTCACGCCAAGATAGTGGACTATCTGGCGGTAAACAGTTTTTACTCCATTCACGGGCGGGTCCTCCCGGTGGCCTGGGGACTCAAGATGGCCCGGCCGGAGCTCCTCGTGATCGGACACGCCGGCGACGGAGACGCCTACGGGGAGGGGCTGGCTCATCTCATCTTCGCGGCCAAACGCAACCTGGATCTTACCTTCGTGGTGCACAACAACTCCGTTTACGGGCTCACCACCGGACAATTCACCCCCACCAGTCCGAAGGGGTTCAAGGGGCGCTCCACCCCGAAGGGCAGCCCGGAAAGCCCCCTCAATCCCGTCGAGCTCATGCTGGCCAGCGGGGCCACCTTCGTGGCCCGGGGATACGCGGGACGCCCCCGACATCTGGCCGAGCTCCTGCGTCAGGCCTTCGCTCACCGGGGGTTTGCCTTTGTGGATGTACTCCAGCCCTGCTACACCTTTTTCAATACCTACGATTTCTACAACAAACATGTACGCGAGATCGGTCCGGAGCACGATCCGAAAGATTTTGAATCAGCCATGCATCTGGCCCGGCGCTGGGCTTACACCTACGAGGCCGAGGAGATCCCCATCGGCATCTTCTACCGCGTCTCCAGACCCCTTTACGAGGAGGCCGTGCGGGTACCCGAGAGGGAACCGGACCTCGCGGCGCATCTGGAACGCCACCACCGGTGAAGGCCAGGAATCCCCGTCGGGAAATAGTGCGCTACACGCGCTGGCTCGCCCGGGAGGGACTCATCACCGGGAGCGAGGGGAACCTCTCGCTCCATCTCGGAGACCGCATCCTCATCACCCCGTCCGGAAGACTTAAGGCTGAACTTTCGGTCGAAGACCTGGCGGAGGTCTCTCCGGAGGGCACGATCCTTTGCGGTCGTCCCACCTCGGAACTTCCCATGCACCTGGCCGTGTATCGGCAAAACCCCGAAATCCGGGCCGTGGTCCACACCCATCCCCCCTACACCCTGGCCCTGAGCCTTTCGGGATTCGACTTTCGCAAGCACTATCTCGCCGAAGGAGCCCTCCTCCTGGGGGAGATCGCCGTAGTGCCCTATCTTCCCCCGGGTAGTGAGGAACTGGCCAGGGCGGTGGCCGAAGTCCTGGACGAGACCCGGGTAGCGGTGCTCGAAAGACACGGGGCCGTCACCGCGGGAAGGGACCTCCACGAGGCGGTGAACCTGAGTCTTATTCTGGAAAAGGTTTGTCGGGTGGTATATCTCGCCAAAACCCTGGGCGCAGATCCCGTTCCTCTGGAGACATAAAAAGGGGGCCCTTTGCGGGCCCCCAGGAGGAGGGAGGCAGGGAGGGGGTGCGGGGAGAAAGCCCTCACTTACACTTCCTGCATCCGCCCTTTGCGGAAGACTTGGCCTCGGCACCCTCCTTTACGAAGGTTCCGGCCTCGCCACATTCCGGACACTTCCGTGGCTTACAACGACTCTCTTTGGTAAACCCGCACTTATCACACTTCCAGACCGCCATGCCTTACCTCCTTTTTCGATTTCTGTAGATAAGTTAATTTACATTCTCTACTTTGTCAAGCCCTCTCCTCCGCGGTATATTGAAAGGCATGCGTGCGCCGGCGGGATATCTATTTTCGGCGGTGGAGGCCGGGATCAAGTACCGGGGGCGTCCGGACCTGGGGCTTATCTATTCCGAGGTCCCGGCCACCTGGGCCGGGGTCTTCACCCGGAACGACTTCAAGGCTGCTCCGGTAATCCTCGGGCTCGAACGGCTCCGATCCGGCTCACCGGCCCGGGCCATCCTGGTAAATAGCGGCTGTGCCAACGCCTGCACCGGATCGGAGGGATTGTCCGATGCCCAAAAGGTCCTCAAAAGCCTGGCCGACCTCCTCAGGATTTCGCCGGAGGAAATCCTGCCCGCCTCCACGGGGGTGATCGGAACCCGCCTCCCGGTGGAACGCCTGACCTCCTGCCTTCCGGATCTAGTCTCCGGGCTCTCGCCTGACCGGGCTCCTCTCGTGGCCCGGGCTATGATGACCACGGATACCTTTCCCAAACTGGTCCGCCGGGATCTCCCCGGAACCGGCGCCTCGATCCTGGGGCTCGCCAAGGGCGCCGGTATGATCTCCCCCAACATGGCCACCATGCTGGCCTTCGTGCTCACCGACGCCGGCCTCCCCACCGAGGTGCTCCGGGAAAGCCTGCGACAGGCCGTGGACTCCTCTTTCAACCGGATCACCGTAGACGGAGACACCAGCACCAACGATACGGTCTACCTCCTGGCCAACGGACGGGCCGGAAAACTGGACCGAAAGGTCTGGCCCGCCTTTCAGGAAGTGCTCACCGAGGTGTGCCGGGAACTGGCCTATCTCATAGTGAAGGACGGCGAGGGCGCCACCAAGACGGTGCGTATCCTCGTGGAGGGGGCCCCGAGCCCGGAGGCGGCCGAGGAACTGGCCCGGGCCGTGGCCGATTCCCCCCTGGTAAAGACCGCCTTCTTCGGCGAAGACCCCAACTGGGGAAGAATTCTCGTGGCCCTGGGCAAGCTGGGACGGGGACTGGAACCGGAGAGGGTGGAGATATTCATAGACGGTGTGCCCCTGGTGCGCGGGGGCCGGGGGGTACCGGAGGAAGAAGCCGCCCGGAAAAGGTTGGCCCGCCCGGAGTTCTCCGTGCGGATCCACCTCGGGCAGGGCTCGGCCTCGGCCGAGGTCCTCACCTGCGATCTTTCCTACGAATATGTAAGGATCAATGCCGAATACCGAACCTGAGGAGAAAAGAACCATGGAAAAGGGCTATTGCATGAAATATCAGGAAGAGGTGCCCCTTGAGGAGGGATGCCGCCACCCTAGGGACTACTGTCCTCACCGTCAGGGCTGCATGCTCTATCTCATCTGGAAGGAAAAGATAAAAGATGAAGATCCTTCTGACCAACGATGACGGCATCTACGCCGAGGGGATCTGCGCCCTTTACCGGTGTCTTTCTCTGGATCACGAGGTAGTGGTGGTGGCGCCGGAGGCCGAACGCAGCGCGGTGGGGCACGCCATCACCCTTTCCGAACCCCTGCGGGTCCGGGTGGTGCGGCGGGGAAGGGATTTCTGGGGGTATGCCATAAACGGCACCCCGGCCGATTGCGTAAAGCTGGCCTTCTACGAGCTGGTGGGACCGGTGGACCTGGTCGTCTCCGGTATAAACCGGGGAGCCAATGTGGGCATAAATGTGCTTTACTCCGGCACGGTATCCGCCGCCACCGAGGCCGCCATCCTGGGGCTCCCGGCCCTGGCGGTGTCTCTCGCCGCCTACCGAAACGAAAGTTACTGTTTCGCCGCCTACTTCGTGGCCACCATCCTCGAAGACATCTTCAACTGGCCCCTCCCCCGACCCTTCTGCCTGAACATAAACATTCCCAACCTTCCGGCCCATCGGATCAAAGGGGTAAAGTTTACCCGACAGGGAGTACGGAAACTTAGAGAACGCTTTGAAAAACGGGTTGATCCGCATGGGCACATTTATTACTGGCAGTGCGGGGAGGAGTTTCAGGAAGAAGATGAGGAAACCGATGTCGTAGCCATTAAACAGGGTTTCATAAGCATAACCCCTTTGTATCACGATCTTACCCAACACAAAGTTCTGCATCTTCTTAGGAATACTGAAGTTTCTTTCTAAGCTCTTGACAAAAATTTATTGCTTTTTATCATATCAGAAGAATAAAATCTTTCTAAAGGAGGAGGCTTATGGCCCGCAAAAGAAGCAGACCTCTGACCAAGGAAGATGTAAAGTTTATTTACGAAAACTATCATAAAATGACCTCCGCAGAAATTGCGGAAAAACTCGGTATCAGCCGATTTCAGGTAACTAAGACGGTCAGTGAACTCAGGAAACGGGGAGTAGATGTGCCCAAGAAAGCCGGAAAGCGCAAAAATCCCATAGATGAATTCGTAGAGGAATTAAAGAAAAGCAAGAAGTCTTAAAGCTTCAACAATTCTCTCGCTTTTTGACAGTCTTTTATAATCTGTTCGGCTAGAGCGGCCGGAGAGGGGAATTTTCTTTCCGGCCGCAGAAAGTCTATAAATTCCACCGAGAGCCTCTCTCCGTAAATATCGGATTCAAATTCGAAAATATGCACCTCCAGGCTCAATCGATGACCGCCGAAGGTGGGTTTTTCTCCTATGTTCATTACCCCGAAAAAAATCTTTCCTTTCAGGCACACCCTTACGGCGTAAACGCCTCTGGCCGGAAGAAGCTTTTCCGGGGGAGGCTCCAGATTGGCGGTGGGAAACCCCAGGGTTCGTCCGCGAGCCTCTCCCCGGATCACCCGCCCGGAGAGGAAGTAGGGACGCCCCAGGAAAAGTGCCGCCCGGCGAACCTCCCCCTTCTCCAGGAGTTCCCGAATCAGGGTGCTCGAAACGACCTGCCCTTCCACCACCCGGGGAGGGATTACCCGCACCCGAAAACCGTAACGCTCCCCCAGGTGCTTCAGGAGTTCCTGATCGCCACCCCGCCCCCGGCCGAAACGATAGTTGAACCCTACCACCAGCCCCTTGAGCCCCAAACCGTAAACCAGATATTCCTCCACGAACTCCTCGGCCGGGAGATCGGCCACCTCGCGATCAAAAGGGATTACCAGCACCGAGGAAATCCCCGCCTCCTCAATAAGCCGGAGTTTCTCCTCAAAGGTGGTCAGCAGGTGCAAGCCGGCCTCGGGACGAAGAATCAGACGGGGATGAGGCTCAAAGGTAATGACCAGAGGTTCCCCGGAAAGCTCCCGGGCAAGATCCCGGGTGGCCTCAAGAAGGGCCCTGTGCCCCAGGTGGACCCCGTCAAAATTGCCCAGGGTCCCCACCGGATTCCTCAACCTCAAAGGAAAATCCCGGGGATAATAGAGTCTCATTTAAAGATAGGCCTTAATGGTCTCCACGAAGCGGTCGAAAAGATACACGGCGTCATGCGGACCCGGAGCGTTTTCCGGATGATACTGAACCGAAAAAGCCGGGATCTCCCGATGACGAATTCCCTCCAGGGTCTCGTCGTTGAGGTTAATGTGAGTAACCTCCACCTCGGGGGGCAGTTCCTCGGCCCTCACGCAGAAACCGTGATTCTGGGAGGTGATTTCGATTCGGCCGGTGGTGAGGTCCTTGACCGGGTGATTGGCCCCTCGATGACCGAACTTCAGTTTGTAGGTGGAGGCCCCCAGGGCCTGTCCCAGCATTTGATGCCCCAGACAGATCCCGAAGAGAGGCCTGCGCCCCAGAAGTTCCCGCACCGTGGCCACCACATAAGGTACCGCCGCCGGATCCCCGGGACCGTTGGAGAGAAAAATTCCGTCCGGATCCCGGCGCAGGATCTCCTCGGCCGGGGTGTGGGCCGGGAAAACCAGGCATTCACAGCCCCTCTCCTCGAAAAGACGAAGCTGGTTCAGTTTGAGGCCGCAATCGAGTACCGCAATGCGCAAACGCCCGTCCCCCGAAAACTCCGAAGCCTCTTCCAGGCGCCCATTGCGCCAGCGATACGGACGCCGACAGGTCACCTCCTTCACCAGATCCCGTCCCACCAGCCCCGGACTCTCCTTCACCCTCTCCAGGAAACGCTTGGGATCAAGGTCCTCGGTGGTGAGACCGGCCTTCATGGCCCCGTAAAGGCGAAGGTGTCGGGTGAGAGCCCGGGTGTCGATCCCCTCCACGCCCAGCACTCCGTTTTCGATGAGCCACTCCGCCAGAGACTTCTCCGCCCGCCAGTTGCTGTAGCGGGGCTGATATTCCCGCACCACGAAGGCCTCCACATGGATGCCCAGGCTCTCGGAATCCTCGGAGTTCACCCCGTAGTTTCCGATTAAAGGGTAGGTCATGGCCACGATCTGGCCTTTGTAGGAGGGATCGGTAAGGATCTCCTGATAGCCGGTGATGGCGGTGTTGAAGACCATCTCTCCGAAAGCCTCCCCGGGACCGGTAAAGGACCGGCCCCAGAAGTGAGTGCCGTCCTCAAGCATCAGAAGAACCCTGGGACCTTTTTTACGCGCCAACTCTGACCCCCTCTTCGGTAGTCTTTCCGGATGCGGGCACCTCCGGAGGAGTCTCACCGGAAGATCCCCTTTCCGTGCGAACCCGCGCCAGAAGATAGGCCCGGATAAAGGGATCGATCTCTCCGTCAAGCACCGCCTCTACATTCCCGGTCTCGTACCCGGTTCGGTGATCCTTGACCAGACGGTAAGGTTGTAACACATAGGAACGGATCTGACTGCCCCAGGCGATCTCCTTCTTCTCCCCCATGAGCTGGGCCTTCTTTTCCTCCAGTTTGCGTCTTTCTAATTCGTAGAGCCGGGCCTTTAGGATCTTCAGCGCCATGGCCTTGTTAAGATGCTGGCTGCGTTCGTTCTGACAGGTCACCACGATACCGGTGGGAAGATGGGTTATCCGCACCGCGGTCTCGGTCTTGTTCACATGTTGTCCGCCGTGCCCGGAGGCCCGCATGGTCTCTATGCGCAAATCCTCGGGACGGATTTCGATCTCTATGTTTTCCTCAATCTCCGGGATCACGGTGACCGAGGCAAAGGAGGTGTGCCGGCGACCGCTCGCGTCAAAGGGAGAAATCCGCACCAGCCGATGGACCCCTTTCTCGGCCTTTAAGTACCCGTAGGCGTAAGGACCCTCCACCACAAAAGTCACATACTTTAGACCGGCCTCCTCCCCGGCCAGCAAATCCACCACCCGAACCCGGAAGCCCTTGCGCTCGGCCCAGCGGGTATACATGCGCAGAAGCATCTCCACCCAGTCCTGGGCCTCGGTTCCCCCGGCCCCGGCGTGAATGGTAACGATGGCGTTGGAGGCATCGTGCTCCCCGGAAAGAAGTACCCTCAATTCCTCCTCGGAAAGGATCTTTTCGAGCTCGGAAAGCTCGGATTTCACCTCCCTCAGGGTCTCCTCGTCGTCCTCCTCCACCGCAAGTTCAAAAAGAACCCGCAGATCATCCATTCGCCGCGAGAGTTCCTTCCAGCGGGATAGGAGGTCCATCAGACGGGAGCGTTCCTTCAAAATCTCCCGGGATTCGGGAGACTCCCAGAATCCCGGATTGACTATCTCCTTTTCCAGAACCTCCAGACGAGCCTTAACTCGATCCGGGTCAAAGACACCTCCTTAACTCGAAGAGTCTATCCTCAAGCCGTTCGAGTTCGGCCTTTACCTCCGAGGGTTGCAGGGTCACCGGTCTCATACGCCTCCTCCTACGCTTTGGCAATCATTGCACGCATCAGATCCGCCGCATTTTCAGTCCGTCCGGAGATCTCTCCAATATAATCCAAAAGTTTTAATAGAAAATAAACCTGCAGGAAATCGGAATCAAGGGCGAAGACCTTCCGCTTTATCTCGGTGGCCAGAAGGTCGTTTTCATGCTCCCGACGCCGGATGTCTCTCACAATTTCTTTGGCATCCTGCCGGGAAACATCGTCCCCCCTCTCGATGTAGCTCTTGGACTTTTCGATGAGCGGCACCAGATATTCCGCCGTCTTTACATTTTCCTCGAGAAGCCCGAGGATTTCCCCGGCGATATCCTCCGGCACCTCCACCTGCTTGAAGGTAAGCCACTTGAGGATGTCCTCGGCGGCGTCGGCCACGGCGTCCTGTTCCTTGAGAAACAGAAAGAGCTCGAACTTGTCCACCGGAGTGATGATCCCGTAGGGAAGATGCCCCCGGATGTTCTGTTTGAGCCGGTCCGCCTCCCTTTCGATGGCTATGATGTCTTCGGAAATCTCCCGAAGTCTCCCGGAATCACGCTGAAAATAGGCCTCAAGGGCCAGGGGCAAACGCTCCGTACATTCAATCACCAGACGGGCGTGTCGCTCAAGCAATCCGAAGAGATCCGGCCTTTCCACCGGAGGCAGTTCCGGCCAGATCTCTTCGTGTTTGACCAGTTTACCCTCCACGATGTAGATGATCTCCTCGGCGATGTTCGTGGCCAGATCCGCCACCCGTTCCAGATTCTGGGCCACGATAATGTATTCCACCCCCACCCGGACCACCTCCAGTTTCTTCTCCATACAATCCACTATCCTGTCGATGACCAGCTTCTTGTACCGATCCACCTCATCGTCCCAGGTCTTGATCTCTCTGGCCTTTCGGGTATCCCGGGCCACAAAGGCGTTGATCACCTCCTCGAGCATGCGCAGGGCCTTTCTGGCCATCTCGGAAAGGTCCACCGGACAGGTAAACACATGGGGCAGGGCGAGCAGTCGGGGAACCCGCTCGGCGATGTTCACCGCCTGATCCCCGAGGCGTTCCAGATCCCGGATCATGTCCAGGGTGGAGACCACGAAGCGCAGATCGCTGGCCACGGGGTGTTTAAGGGCGATGGTCTCCAGACAGATCCGGTCTATGGCCAGATCCAGGGCGTCGATGCGGGAATCCTGCTCTATGACCCTTTCGGCCAGCCGGGGATCCCGTTTCTCAAAGGCGGTCACCGCGGATCGCACCATCTCCACCACCAGACGACACATCTCCAGAAGATGATTGCGAATCTCCTGAAGATCCCTATCCACGAGGGTGCTCATTTCCTCTCTCCTTATCAAAAATTCTCACGGATTTCTTTAATCCTTTACAAGGACCAAATTGAAAACAATCCGGGATCTTTTTGTGAAAATTACCTTAATTTTTCCCGAATCACAAGCGAACCGGTCCGATAACCCTCGAGATCGAGGGCCACCCGCTTGAACCCCAGTCTTTTGAGAACAGGGATTATCTTCTCCCGTGCGGCAAATAACTGATCCAGGGCCTCCGGGGGGGCTTCGATCCGCGCCTCGCCGCGCACCAGACGCACCCGGATGGGGGCCAGGTTCAGGTGCTTCAGGAGAAAATCCTCGGCCCTCAGCACCCGTTCAAGTCCTTCCCGGGTGACAGGCTCCCCCGGGGGAAACCGGGTGGCCAGACAGGGGGAGGAGGGCCTCTCGGCCTGGAGGAGCCCCAGGCCGCGGGCAAGTTCCCTTACCTCTCCCTTGGTCAATCCAGCCTCCGCAAGGGGACTCCTCACCCCGAGTTCCGAAAGGGCGCGAAGCCCGGGACGATCCTCCAGGAGGTCGTCCGCCTGGGTTCCATCAAGAAGGGCTTTCGCTCCGAAATTCCGTACTTCTCTCAGGAATAATTCAAAAAGGGTCTTCTTGCAGTGATAACAGCGATCCGGAGGGTTTTCCCGAAATTCCGGAAGAGATAAGGCGTCAAAAAATACTTCTTTGTGCTCGACTTTCAGGATCCGGGCCGTTTCCCGGGCCAGTTCCGCTTCGCCGGGAGGGAAAATAGGTCCCGTGGCGGTCAGGGCCAGGACCCGCTCCGGCCCCAGAATCCGGGCGGCGGCCGCCGCCAGCACGGCACTGTCCACCCCCCCGGAAAGGGCCACCGCCACCCTCTCCAGGGGGCGCAGAATACTCTCCAGGGCCTCCGGGATCACCCGCCGCGAGGACGGAAGGGGAAGAGCTCCGCCCCCGGAATCGGGGCCACCGGTTCGGTAAGAAGCATCTCCCCGCGTTTTATCCACCCCTTGAGAATCTCGGCTATCTCCCTGGCCCGGACATAACTGGAGATGGGGACGGTGGGTACCTCCTTGTCCAGGACCTTGATCTTGCCGCTCTTGAGCTCGGCATAGCTCACGATTCCGTAATTGCGCTTGATCCCGTTGGGGTAATCGTAAGCGTAGTCCACCACCTGAGTGAAGAGCTCGTCGTCCCCGAGACCGGTCCAGCGGGCCACCTCCTCGTTCAAGACGGGGATGGGTATCCCCAGCCCCACCGCCATGGAGCAGCCGTAGCCGATATGACTGGTGCCCACCACCCACCGGGGATCCATATCCTTGAGGTTGCCGAGCACCATGAGGGTGGCCGCCGGGGTAAGAGGAACCCCCTTCTCGGTGCGTTTTACCTCCATATTGTGCTGGGTCCCGGCCCACACCACATATCCCTTGGCTCCCCCCAGAAAGATCCGGGTCCCGATCCCTATGGTCTTGAGATAGGGATCCTTAAGAAGCGGGGAAAGTTGCCCCGCGGTGGCATAATTGGCGTTTCCGGCGTGCGGACGCAACACCCCCATGTAGGTGTAAAGGGTCTTTTCGGAAAGATTTATGGCGCAGTTGTAGTTCTGATAGGCGTTACGGGGATTGCAGAGCACCGCATAGGGCAGATCCGCAAGCGTAATCTCGGCCTCGTACTCCTTGCGGGGATAGCAATGCGTGCCGTAAGCGATGGCCCGAAGGTGAACCTTCTTTCCGGCCACAAGATCGTGAATCACATGCCCCCCGCCGTAGCGGAACTCACCCGGAAAGACCTTGTTCAGAGGGTCGTCCTCGGCAGGCTCCGTGGCCCCTATGTAGATGTCCACCGCGGCGAGTCCCGCGTAGGCCGGCACTCCGTTCAGCCACACCCGATAGGCCTTTATGGTGGGCACGGTGTGCCCGAAGTTGATGAAGGCCCCGGAGGAACACATGGGAGAGAAGGTCCCGGTGGTCACCACATCCACCTCGCGGGCGGCCTCCTCCGGACCCACCTCGCGAACGATTCTGACCATCTCCTCGGCCGTGACCACCACGGCCTCACCCCGCCGAATCCGCTCGTTGATCTCGTCGATGGTCTTACGCACCTTAAACTCTCCCATGATGCCCCTCCTTTCTCAGTCTACTACGGCGATCACCCGATGGCCGGCCACCTCCAGGGCCGAAGCCAGGGGTTCCACCGGCATCTTTTCCAGCCTGATGTAATATACCCGCTCCCCGCAGGGATCCACATCCATGCCTATGGAAATAACCCGCCCCCCGTGGGCCCGAATGATCTCCAGCACCCCGTCCAGCCCCTCCGGTTCCTTCGGAATCACATCCACCCGCGAACTCGACCGTAAGAGGCCCATAAGCTCTATAAAGGCCTCCAACAAATCCGTAATGGTAATTATACCCACCAAACGGCCCTTTTCCACCACCGGAAGTCCTCCGATCTTGTGGCGATAGATGATGCGGGCGGCCTCGTCGATGGTGGCCTCCGGGGATACGGTAATGGGATTCTGAATCATCACCTCCCGTACCGGACGCGAGAGTTCTCCGGGCCTGGTGTACTGGCGAATGGTGCTCTCGGTGAGAAAGCCGAGAAGACGATCCCCCTCGGTTACGGGAAGATGCCGGATGGCGTGCCGCTCCATGAGCCTTACCGCTTCCTCCAGGCTCTCCTCCGGGGAAACGGTGATGACCTCCTTGACCATCCAGTGCTTGACCTTCAAAACCCCTCCCCTCGGCGTTTTCCCATCAATCTATTCCGGTTAAATCCTTTCGGCAAGGGAAAAGACCTTAAAAGACCTTGAGAAGGGAGGCCAGGGCCGAAAGCACCAGAAAGAGGTGAACGAGCCGGTGGTAGGACCTTTCCCCCAGGCGGAGATAGATCCATTGCCCGAGGAACATTCCTCCCACGATGAAGGGGAGGTAAGTGGCGTAAAGTCTTAAAATTTCCGGGCTCAGGCGTCCGTAAAGACCGTGGGCCGCCACCATAAAGGCGGCGATGCAAAGGAAGGCGCCCTGAAGGGCGCTTTTCAGGGTGTCCTTATCCATGCGCAAAAGACTCACATAAACAACCACCGGGGGTCCGGGGGTATTGAGCATTCCTCCCAGGAAGCCGGCGGCAAAGCCGAAAAGGGGGCCCCAGCGGGGAGAAAGCCTTATCCTGCGGGCCCCAGGGTTCAGCGTTTCCCACAGAGCGTACCCCGAAACCGCCACAAAAAGCACCCAGCGCAGGACCTTCTCCGGGAAAAACCCCAGAGCCTTAGCTCCCACGAAAACTCCCGGAATCGCGGCAAGCACCAGTCCCGCCACCGGACGCCAGTGGAAACTCCGCCGAAGGAGCCATAACATGAGCACATTGAGGGTGAATCCGCAGAGGGCCACCAGGGGCACCACGCGCAAAAGAGGCCATTCCAGGGAAAGAAGAGGAACGGCGAGAAGCGCAAAGGCGAAACCGGCCAGTCCCTGAACGAAAGCGGCCAGAAAGAGAACCAAGGCCTCGAGCATCAGAAAAGGATCTCGATGAGAATCCGATTGGACAGATCACGAAGGTCGGAAAAGGGGAGCACCTGCTGAAACCCGCTCGAAAGATCCTTGAGGATGGCCCGCCCGCTGCGGAGTTCCTCCTCGCCCAGGATCAGCACCATTCGGGCCCCCAGACGGTCGGCCTGACGCAGGAGGGCCTTAAGGCTTCTTCCTCCGTAATCGGTTTCGACGCGAAGACCTTTCCTGCGCAGGTGGAGGGCCAGCCACAGGGCCCGGCGCAGGGCCTCCTCTCCCAGGGGGGCGATGAAAAGTTCCGGAGCGGGACGGAGATCCTGCGGCGGTCTTGCCGTAAGCAACCATCTTTCCATGCCGATGGCAAAGCCCACCGCCGGGGTCTCCGGTCCTCCCAGAGCGGAAACCAGACCATCGTAACGCCCCCCGGCGGCCACCGTATCCTGAGCCCCGAGGCCCGGAGCCTTAATCTCAAAAATGGTCCTGGTGTAGTAGTCGAGCCCCCGAACCAGACGGATGTTCTCCTCGAAACGAATTCCGGCTTCCCGCAGATACTCCCTGAAGGCCTGATAGTGCTCCCGGCAGTCCTCGCAAAGGAAACTGGAAAGACCGGGGGCCTCCCGGAATTCCGCCTGACAGGACTCCTTTTTACAGTCGAGCGCCCTCAGGGGATTTCGTTCGGCCCGCCGCTGACAGTCCTCGCAGAGACGGTCCCTTCGGGCCAGAAGAAACTTCCTCAGTTCGTCCCGGTAAGGCTTCCGGCACTCCGGACACCCCAGAGAATTGATCTCCAGGCGAAGATCCCGGGCTCCCCCGGCGGAGAGAATCTCCAGGGCGAGAGCCACCAGCTCGGCATCTACCCCGGCAGAGGCCTCCCCGAACACCTCCACATCGACCTGATGGAACTGGCGCAGGCGTCCCTTCTGGGGACGCTCGTGCCGAAACATGGGCCCTATGGTGAAGAGCCTGAGCGGTCGGGGACGCACATGGAGACCGTGTTCGATAAAGGCCCTCACCATGCCCGCCGTGGCCTCCGGACGCAGGGTGAGACTCTCACCGCTGCGATCCACGAAGGTGTACATCTCCTTTTCCACGATGTCGGTGGCCTCCCCAATACTTCGGGCAAAGAGTTCCGTGCGTTCGAGAATGGGAAGTCGCACCTCGGAAAAACCGTAGCGAAGCAGGAGTTCCCGGGCCCGGCTCTCAAGCCAGCTCCAGGCCGGGGTCTCCTCCGGCAGGATGTCCTTGAATCCCCTTATCCCCTTAATCATCGCCGCAGGGAGGCCTCTTGTGACAGATGGTATAAAGTTCGGTTACGGTGATCATCCCTCGGGTAATCAATTTCTCGAGTTCCGGAAGAAGACTCTCCACCTTTTCCCAGGTTTCCACCACTTCAATCTTCAGGGGCAGATTCTCCGAGGCTCGCAGGAGCCTTGCCGAGTGGACCTTCTTGTCCGGTCCGTAACCGTAAACCCCCTTAAACATGGTCAAGCCGTGAATATCCTTTTCCCAGAGGAAATCCAAAATGGCCCGGTAAAGGGGCTTGCGCCCCACCTTCTCGTCCTCGTCCAGGTATATGGAAAGGAGTACGCAGCGGCCGTTCATCGCACCAGAACCCGGGCCAGAGCTTCCCCCAATTTTACTCCGAAAAGCCCCAGCCCCACACTCAGACTTACATTAAGGACGAAGAAAATCCATTCCCCTTCCTTGAGGAGCTCTCCGGTCTCGTAGGCAAAAGTGGAAAAGGTGGTAAAGGAGCCCAGGAATCCCACCGCCACCAGCAGCCTGATTTCCGGGGGTATAAGGAGGGTCCGGGTGGACAGTTCCATAAAAAACCCCAGAAGGAGTGCCCCCAGCAGGTTAACCACCAACGTTCCCAGGGGGAAATCGGCTCCGAAGCGCAGGAACCAGCCGCTAACCAGATAACGACAGACCGCCCCCAGGCTTCCGCCCAGCGCAATGTAAAGAAATTTCACTTTTAAAGCTCCACTCCCCAGCGTCGCAGGAAGTTGAGTCCCCCCGGAGGTACGAAGGTCCGGGTATAGCCGGCGGCGGTCAACCACCTCTGGGCCTCGTAGGCCCGGCGGCTGGAATTACAGATGAGGATCACATCCTTGTCCCGGGGGATGCGATCCATCTCGCGGCGCACCTTGTCGTATTCCACATGGATCCAGCGGCCGGGATACTTCCTGACCAGGGGCTCGGCCTCCCGGGGATGACGGGTATCCACGAAAACGGTATCGGGATCCCCCTCCCGGAGTCTCCGCAGGACCTCCTCCCAGTCCATCTGGACCAGGATCCCGTCAAGGAGGTTCTCCGCGGTGTGGGCCACATCGTGAATGGGATCCAGGGCGGAATTGAAGGGAGGAGCGTAGGCCAGCTCGAGGGAGATGAGGTCCTCCACCGTGGGGCGATGGGGCAGGACGGAGGAGACGGCGTGGATCCGGGCGAGCGTTCCGTCCGTTTTGGGACCTACGGCCTGGAAGCCCAGCACCCGTCGGGTTCTCCGGTCGAACACCAGCTCCACGAAGATGAACTCGGCCTCCGGATAGTAGTGCGCCCGTTCGGTCTGATTCCCCAGGGCGTAATCGGCGTCGAATCCCTCGGCGCGGGCCACGGAGAGGGAAAGCCCGCAGGCTCCGATGGCCAGATCGAAACACTTCATGATAAAGGCTCCCACCACGCCCGGGAAACGCGTGGGACGCCCGGCCAGATTGTCCCCGATGACCCGGCCCTGACGGTTGGCCAGCGATCCCAGGGGAAGCACCACCCTCTTTCCGGTGACCAGATGCACGGTCTCGATGCAGTCGCCCCCGGCGTATATGTTGGGGTCCGAGGTCTGGAGGCGATCGTTCACCACGATGCCCCGGTCCACCAGGAGACCGGCCCGCCGGGCCAGGTCAACATTGGGACGCACCCCGGTGGCGAAGACCACTATGTCGGCGGGATAACTCCCCCGTTCCTCCACCACCTCGACAACCCGGCCGTCCTTTCCGCGAATTTCCTTGATACGGGCGTTCACCACCACCCGAACGCCCTTCTCCCGGAGATGATGCTCCACCATCCGGGCGAGCGGTGGATCGATCAGCCTGGGCAGCACCTGGTCGAAGTATTCCAGCACCGTGGTCTCCACCCCCCAGAGGTCGGCAAAGGCCTCGGCCATCTCAAGCCCTATGGGACCGGCTCCGATAATAACGGCGCGTTCCACCTGCCCCCGGGCCAGGCGGTTCTTGATCTCTATGGCCTTGTGAAGATTCGCGATGGCGTAAACCCCATCGAGGTCCCGGCCCGGAATGGGAGGAATAAAAGGAGTGGACCCCGTGGCCAGAACCAGATTGTCGTAAGGGATCTCCTCTTCCTCCCCGGAATCGAGGTGTTTGACCCTCACCACCTTTCGCTCCCGGTCTATGTCCGTGGCAAGCGTGCGGGTAAGCACCCGGTCGATTCCCTTGGCGTTTTCGAAAAAGTATTCGTCCCGGAGCATGTGAAAGGAGGTCTCCCGGAGCTGATTTTCGTCGGGAATGTCCCCAGAGATGTAATAGGGGATTCCGCAGCCTCCGTAGGAGATGAGATCGTCCTTGTCGATGAGGGTGATTTCCGCCTCGGGCATGAGTCGTTTGGCCCGGCAGGCCGCCTTGGGGCCGCAAGCCACCGCACCTATTACCACGATCCTCTTGCCCATTGCGCACCTCCCTTCTGGCTTCTCCCCTTTCTTATCACCGTCTCGGGGATTGCGCAAACCATCCTCAATTTAGCGGAATCGAGGGTTTAATAAGTGCCGGGAAGAGGGTAAGTTATGGAAAAAATTTTCCGGAAGGGGAGGGTTCGGTGGAGCGGCTTAAACCTTATCTCGCCGCCCTGGCAGAGGGGAAGGAGCTTTCCGAGGAGGAGGCCGCGCAGGTGGTAGGGCTGATCATGGACGGCCAGGCCAGTCCGGCCCAGATCGGGGCCTTGCTTACCGCCTGGCGTATGCGCGGAGAGACCTGGCAGGAGGTGGCCGGAGCCGCACGGGCCCTGCGGGAACGTATGGTGAGGGTGCCTCACGGCCTCTCCGATAAGAGCCCCCTGGTGGACACCTGCGGTACCGGTGGCGACGCCAAGGGCACCTTCAATGTCTCCACTGCCGCCGCTTTCGTGGTGGCCGCGGCGGGGGTACCGGTGGCCAAACACGGGAACCGTTCCGTGACCAGCCGCTCCGGAAGCGCCGATGTGGTGGAGGCCCTGGGGATTCCCCTGGAGGTCCCCCCGGAGGTTTCCGCCCGCGCGCTGGAAGAGGTGGGATTTTGCTTCCTTTACGCCCCGGCCTATCATCCGGCGGTAAAGGCGGTCATGGGCCCCCGGCGGGAGCTCGGTTTCCGCACCATATTCAACCTTCTCGGGCCTCTGGCCAATCCCGCCGGGGCCAACACCCAGGTCCTGGGGGTCTTCGACTTCCGTCTGACCGAAAAAATGGCCTACGCCCTGGACGCGCTGGGGTGTCGGAGAGCACTGGTGGTCTTCGGGGAGGGCGGCTACGACGAATTCACCGTAACCGGCTCCACCAAGGTCTCCGAACTGCGGGAGGGCCGGATCACCACCTACTATGTGGATCCCGAGGATGTGGGGCTCGAGCTCTGTGAGGATCCCGAAGAACTCAAGGGAGGGGACGCGGAGGAAAACGCCCGCCTCATCGAGGCCATCCTCTCCGGGAAGGAGGAAGGCCCCAAACGGGACATGGTGTTGCTCAATGCCGGGGCGGCCCTCTACGCCGCCGAAAAGACCCTGGATCTCAGGGGAGGGGTGGCCCTGGCCCGGGAAATCCTTTCCTCCGGAGCGGCCCTCCGGAAACTCGAGGAGATCCGACACTTCTTTAAGCTCGTCCGTCAATGAAATCCGCCAACCGTCCGCCCCTGCGCTCCGCCCTTTACCTGGCCCTTTCCTTCGCCGTAACGGCCCTGATCGGAGGCATCCTTCTGTGGCTCCCCTGGATGCACGGGGAAAAGCTCTCCTTTCTGGACGCCCTCTTCACCTCCACCTCCGCCGTATGCGTCACCGGGCTCACCGTGGTCAATACCGCCACCACCTTTACCCTGCCCGGGAAACTGGTCATCCTGGCTCTCATCCAGCTGGGAGGTCTGGGGATCATGACCTTCTCCACCCTGTTTTTCATCCTGATGGGACGCTCCGTCCCCGTAATCGAAAGTCTCTCCCTGAAGGAGAGTTTCGCCCCCTATCACGGTGTCCACCTGGGTTCTCTCATCCTCACCATCGTGATCTATACCCTCGGTACGGAGCTCGTCCTTACCCTCCTCCTGATCCCGGCCTTCTGGAGCTCGAACCCCGGCGAGGGCCTCTTCCACGCCCTCTTTCACGCGGTTTCCGCCTTCTGTAACGCGGGATTTTCGGATCTCCCTGCCGGGCTCACCTCTTACAGCCGCAACCTCTACCTCCCGACAGTGATCGCTTTGGCCATCCTGGCGGGGAACACCGGCTTCCCGATAGTATTCGAAGCCGTCCAGCGTCTCCGCTCCAGGGGAATACGGAAGTGGTCGCTCCACACCCGGCTGACCCTGACCACGCACCTGATTCTCATTCTGATGGGGGGTCTTCTCTTTCTGATCTTCGAAAAAAATCGAGCCTTTACCGGGCTTTCCCTCCCGGAGAAGATCCTCAACGCCTTTTTCCTCAGCGTGAGTGCCCGCACCGCCGGTTTCAATCTCATCGATCTTTCCCGCTTCGGGGAGGTAAGTCTTTATGTACTCATCTTCCTCATGTTCGTAGGTGCCTGTCCCGGTTCCACCGGAGGAGGGGTAAAAACCACCACCTTCGGGGTTCTGGTGGCCTCGGTGTGGAGTAGACTGCGGGGCTACAGCCGGGCCACGGTGTTCCGGCGCACCATACCCCAGGACATCGTCTTCAAAGCCCTGACCCTGGTGTCCCTCTACGCCTTTACCATCTTTCTGGCTCAGTTCCTCCTGATCCTCTCGGCCCCCGGACACACCTTCGCCTCCTCCGGCACGGAATTCCTGGCCCGCCTCTTTGAAACCGTTTCCGCCCTGGGAACGGTGGGGCTTTCCACGGGAATAACCCCCCAACTTTCCCCCTGGTCCAAAGTGGTATTGATCTTCACCATGTACGCCGGACGGGTGGGGGTGCTCTCCCTGGCGGTCCTCCTCACCGGGCTTTCCTCCCGGCCTAAAGAGTTTTATTATCCTAAGGAGGAGGTCCTGCTGGGCTGATGGGCAAGAAACAGTTCGGCATAATCGGTCTGGGAAGATTCGGAAGCTACCTGGCCCGCACCCTTGCGGAACAGGGACAGGAAGTGGTGGCGGTGGACCGTTCGGAGAAGGCGGTGGAGGAGATAAGTCCCTTCGTATCTCAGGCGGTGGTGGCTGACGCCACCCGGCGGGAAACCCTCGAACATCTGGGCTTCGATCAGATGGATACGGTGGTGGTGGCCATCGGGTCCCTGGCCCAGAGTGTCCTGGTCACCCTATTTCTCAAGGAACTGGGAACCCGGAACATCATCGCCAAGGCCCTCAACGAGGAAGGGGCCAAGATCCTTTCCCTGATCGGGGCCCACCGGGTCATCATTCCGGAACGGGATTCGGCCATCCGGCTGGCCCGATCTCTGGTCATGCCCAATTTCCTGGACTTCCTGCCCCTTCTTCCGGACTTCTACATTACCGAGGTCAAGCCTCCCCCGGATTTCGTGGGCAAGAGTCTCAAGGAACTGGATCTGCGGCGCAAACACCGGGTCTATGTCATAGGGGTGAAAAGGGCCTTTTCCGATCAAATTCAGCTCCTTCCCCCGGCGGACTATGTAATCGAAAGGGACGATCTGCTGTACCTCGTTGGCCACCAGAAGGATCTCTCCTTCTTCACCTCCGAAAGCTAGAGGTGTTTCAGCAGGGCCCTTTCGTGGAAGCTCAAGATGTCCCGCATGGAGATCATTCCCACGATGCGGCGTGGATTCCGCGGGTCCACCACCGGAAGCTGGGAGACCCCCAGGCGGGCCAGGCGATGCTGCGCCTCAAGGAGGGTGTCTTCAGGGGTGATGGTGATCACCTCCCTGGTGGCTATGTCCCCGGCGGTAAGCCTGGCGGCTTCTTCCCGTCCCTTAAGGAGGGCCAGCCGCACATCGTGAAAGGATATGATTCCGGAAAGCTCCCCCCGCTCGTCCACTACTAGGAGGTAAGAATGCGGGCTGCGCCCCAGGGCCTCGATCACCCTGGAAAGGGAAGCGTCTTCGGGAACGGTCTGAAAGTGAGAATCCATAACTTCTTTCACCAGGGTTCCGGCAAGGACACTCTGTTCCCAGCCCCGTCTTAAGGTAAGTCCCCGACGGAGAAGCTTGATGGTATAGATAGAGCCCTCCTTGAGGAAAGTGCTCACGAAGGTACTCACTATGCAGGAGAGCATCAGGGGAAGGATGATGCTGTAGTCTCCGGTAAGCTCGAAGATGATGAGTATGGCCGTAATGGGGCCGTGAGTGGCGGCGGCCACCACCGCCCCCATCCCCACCAGGGCGTAAGCTCCGGGAGAGGCGGTTAAAGCCGGGAACATGGAGTGCACTATCCAACCCACCAGTCCACCGGTCATGGCCCCTATGAAAAGCGAAGGGGCGAAGACCCCTCCGGAGTGTCCGGAACCGAGCACGATGGAAGTGGCCAGGATCTTGGCAAAGATGAGAAGAAGGAGGAGCCTTGCCGGAAGCTCCCCGTGAAGGGCCCGGTTGACGGCTCCGTAGCCCACCCCGAAGAGGTGAGGGATCTTCAGCAGGAAAAGTCCCATGATGAGACCGCCGAGGACCGGTTTAAGGTATTCGGGGAAGGGCAAGCGGTCGAAAAAATCCTCACACCAGTAGAGGACCTGAATAAAGAGAACCGCGGCAAGCCCCGCGGCTATTCCGAGGAACCCGTAAAAGACGAATTCCTGAAGGCTCACCAGGTGGTAGGGCGGGGCCTGGAGGGCGGGGAAATCCCCGTAATACTTTCGGGCCACCGCGGTGGCCACCACCGAGGATAGCACGATGGGACTGAACTTCTCCAGGCGGAAGTCGTTGAGGAGTATTTCCACGGCAAAAAGGACCCCGGCGATGGGGGCATTGAAGGTGGCGGCGATTCCCGCCGCGGCACCACAACCCACGAAGGTGCGCAGGCGTTCCTCCGGGGCCCGCAGGAGCTGTCCCACCGCAGAGCCGGCCGAGGAACCGATCATTACGATGGGACCCTCGCGGCCCACGGAACTACCGGAGCCGATACAGATGGCCGAAACCAGCATCTGAAAAAAGGTGAGCCTGGGCCGAAGGCGCCCGCCCCGCACCACCAGGGCCTCCATTATCTCCGGCACTCCGTGCCCCTTGGCCTCCCGCACCCAGAAGAAAATAATGGGCCCCACGATGAGCCCGCCCAGAGCCGGGAGAAAGAGTTTGGCCCAGGGGGATACCTTATGATAGAAGAGGAGAAAGTCCCGGGTGTCATGATAGAAGAGGGCCTGGAAAAACTTGATCATGAAACGGAAGGCAATGGCCCCGACCCCGCCTACGAATCCGATCAAAATGGCCAGGGCCGCATTAATCACATGTTCGTTGATGCGGGAAAGCCGACGGAGCCACCAGGGCATACCCCTATTATGCCCGCCCCGTCTCCAAAAATAAAGAAGGGGCGATCCGTACCGGATCGCCCCGGTGAAAATCCTCCTCAAAGGCCCGTAAGAAACTCTACTTGGGCATCACTATGGGCTGAATCACCGCAAACACGAAACCGGCCACCAGGATGAGGAAGAAGATGGTGTAGGCCTTGGAGCGGCTCTTGGGAATGGCGGCCAGAAACCCGAACACCGGCACGAAGGAAAGGATGGCGATCCCGATCATGCTCAGACAATCCATCTTGTTGAGGTGCGAGAGGAACCAGGAATATCCGTAGAGAGGAGCTCCCTTGATCTGCCGCCAGAACTCGTCCACCGAAAGCTGCCAGTGGGCCACCGCCTGCTTCATGTCCACGAAGCCCGGAAGCCCTACCAGGTAAAGCAAACCGAAAACGATCATCACCGCGATTCCCAGATAGGTAAAAATCTCCGTGGCCTTGGCGAAGGCCTCGTTTACCGGATCAATCTGTACCTTATTTTCCATGATCCTCCCTCCTTAAAGGAATTTTAAATCACATGGAGCCCTTTCAGGGCCTTGATGACATTGAGTATTGCGGCCAGCAACATGATCCCCAGAACCAGGTACTTGATGAAGGCCGGTTTCACCCGCACGGTGAGCCAGGCCCCCACGCGAGCCCCGATGGTGATCCCCAGCACCGCCGGGACCACGATGAGGGGAAGCGTGGCCCCCTTGGCCATGTAAACCCAGATGGCTGCCGCGTTTACCATTATGATGGCCATACTGGTGGCCACGGCCACCTTAATGGGACAGCCCATCACCAGGTTCAGCACCGGCACATTGGCCCAGCCGGCCCCCAAACCGAACATACCCGCTATGAATCCCACCCCGGCAAAGAGAAAAAGAGAAAGGGTAAAACGGGTGATTTTGTATTCCACTACCCGCCCCAGGGTGGGTTCGAACCAGCTCCCCTTAAGCCCCAGGGCCTTGGAGATTCCGTCCTGTTCCTTCACCTCCGGATATTCCACCCGCTTGGAGGTGATCATGATGATGAAAACGGCCAGAAGGATGAGGCCCAGGGCGAAGATGATGTACCACTTCCCGTTGGGGAAGGCGTTACTCACCCAGAGCCCCACAAATCCCCCGATAATGGAGGAGACCATGACCACCCAGCCCACCGCGGCCATCAGCCGGATGTTGGCCAGGCCCGTGCGGGCGAAGCTGGGCACCGAGGAATAGGCGCTGGTCACGGCCATGATGAGACCGGCCCCCCGGATGAAGTCCACGCTAAAGGGAAAGAAAGCCGTGGAAAGGGGCACGAAGAGCACTCCTCCCCCCACCCCGGACATGGGAGAAATGATGCCGATGGTGAAGGTGAAAAGGAAAAGGATGGTGGGCCAAACCCACCAGGGCCACCCGGGCTTGGCCGGCACCTCGGCCGCCAGGGTGTCCCTGCTAAAATAAAGCCATACCAGAGTACCCACAACCAATGCCGGAAACCACAATCTTTTAATTAACCTCATCCCCTCCCTCCTTAACATAACTTTTTGACCCTCTTTAACGCTTTTAATCCTTTTTGCAAGCCTCAACCGCGGGTGGCCACCACCAGGGTGGGGAAGGTCAACCTGTGCATCACCTTTTCGGAAACGCTCCCCAGGAAGAACTCCTCAAAGGGGCTTCGGGGCCGCCTCCCCAGAAACACCAGGTCGTAATCTCCCTCTTCAGCCTCCTTAACGATTTCTTCGGCGGGATCCCCGACCACGGCCCGGGCGGAAATCCGGCTCTGCACCCCGCTCTCCCGCAGAAAGCCCTCCGCCGTGCGCAGAATCTCGTCCGCCACGGCACCCTTACGGTCCTCCTCCTCGGGCAAGAGGTCTACCACATGAAAGAGTACCACCTCCAGGGCCTTCCAGAGCATAGCCAGCCCCGCAGCCTCCTCGAGAGCCTTCCAGCTCGCCTTCGATCCGTCCAGACACACCAGAAATCGCGGCTGCCGACAGGCTCCACTCTCCACGAATTTTCTCCCCACCACATAGGTGGAGTGTTCGCCCGGACGATGCAGAAGGGCGTGAGTACAGCTCCCCAGAACGAGTTCCGCGATGTGTGAACGCCCCCGCCGGGCGATGATCTCCGCGCCGCACCCCTCCTCGTAGGCAAACCTGGAAAGAACCCGCGGGGGATTTCCGCTGAGAATCACTTCCTTTACCGGCAAGTTCGGCAGGACCTCACGGAGCTTGTCTCGGGCCTCCGCCAGAAAGGGTTCGGCCTCCCGCTTGAGATATTCCTGATAGAGACGGCGCAGTAGGTCCTCCTCCTCAAAGAGGGCCTCCAGCCGCAGATCCCTCCGGGAGGCCCTTTTGAGAGCGTCGGAGGAAACCACATGCACCAGATACACCACCTTCACCAGATCCTCGGGAAGCCCCCGCAGAAGACAGGTCAAAAAGTTAAGGAGGGCCTCCGAGGCCCCGTCCTTCCCCAGGGGAACCATTATCTTTTCCAGGTGTGGAAAAAATCTTACCGGCATCTCCACCTCCTAATAAAAGATCAAAAGCCAGATATTGGCTATGGCTACGCTTATGACCATGTACACGAAACCCACCTTCATGTACTCAAAGAACTTCACCCGGTGTCCCGCGGCCTCGGCAATCCCCAGCGTAACCACATTGGCACTGGCTCCGATCATGGTGCCGTTTCCGCCGAAACAGGCCCCCAGGGCCAGAGCCCACCACAGGACATTGCTCTCCGCCCCGGGGATGACCCGGGTGAGATAGGCGGTAATGGGAAGCATGGTGGCGGTGAAAGGAATGTTGTCTACGAAAGCACTCATTATGGCCGCTACCCACAAAATAAGACAGATCGCTGCGGTAAGGGAGCCGTGTGAAAGTTTGTACACCCCGTCAGCCACGATGGCCAGCAACCCCGTTTCCTCCACCGCCCCCACCAGTATGAATAGAAACATAAAAAAGAGAAGGGTGGTCCATTCGATGTCCTTTTCCACCACCTCCAGGAGATCCACCTTCTTGGTGACCAGGGCGTAAGTGAAGAGAAGGGAGGCTCCGAAAAGGGCCGCCACCGAGACCTCCATGTGGAATATCCCGTGGGTCACGAAGAAGAAAATGACGATGGTCATGATGATGAGGCCCACGGTGAGAAGCGTGCCGTCGGTGATGCGGTATTCCTCCCGAAGTTTGGCGATGAAGGCTTCCACATCTTCTACTCTGGCCCGGGCATAGTCCTTCCCGTAAACCAGACGCGAAAAGACGAATAGCGCCACCATGGAAAGGGCCACCACCGGCCCCAGGTTCTCCACGAAGTCCATGAAGGTAAGACCGGCATAGGAACCGATCATTATGTTGGGGGGGTCCCCGATGAGGGTGGCGGTGCCCCCGATGTTGGAGGCCAGGATTTCGGGAATGAGGAGAACCAGAGGAGAAAGCCCTAGAGATAGGGCGATCTCGATGGTAACCGGGGTAAGGAGCAGCATGGTGGTGACATTGTCCAGAAAGGCCGAGGTTACCGCGGTAAAGGCGGAAAGGATCACGCAGAGGAGGAACACATTTCCCCGGGCCAGCTGGTAGCTCTTGTAGGCACACCACTGAAATACTCCGGTGCGCTTGAGCACCCCCACGATGATCATCATGCCCATGAGGAGAAAGATCACATTCATGTCGATGGCCGCGATGGCCCGTTCGTAGGAGATGATCCGGAAGGCCGGATCCCACGCCCCCAGGGTATAGGTTACCGCGAGCATGATCGCCGCTCCCAGCATGGCCGCCACGGTGCGGTGCAGAAGCTCGAAACTGATGAGCACATAGGCCAGGATAAAGATCACCGTGGCGATCCAGAAGGCCGGCCCCAGGTAACGCTCAAGCAGGACATTCTTCACCACGAAGGCATCCTCGCCGTGGAAGGCCACTTCCGAAGGATCGACGGGAAGCGTTACCGGGCGAAAGCTGCTCTTGAAGACCTCGATCTCGAGCCTTCCGTTTCGCAGGGCCTCTCCGGGGACCTGGGCCACCACCTGGAAGGAACCGTCGGCCTCGGTCTCAATGCTGGTTAATTCGTGGTGCCCGTGTTCGCCCTTCCGGAAGGTCAGGGGTTTTCCGTTGAGGAGGATTTTGATCTCGGCCTCGTCCACCGGTTCCTTGTGCGAATCCAGCACGCGTCCGGAAACATGGAGATTGACGAGCGATTGAGCGGCCATAGCCCCGACCGCTCCTCTTCCCAGGAGGACAGCCAGCACGATAAAGACGAACCAGCCCTTTCTCATGATCGCTCTCCCTCCGGCGGTGTTTTCTTGAAGCCCTTTCTGGCTTTACTAAATTTTTCTTTTCCTGTAAATCCCTTAAACGGTGCAGAAAAGGGGTTTCCGTTCCGCCAAAGACCTGCGTCTTTTCCTCCGTTGGTTCTTTCGGGAACACCTTCGCGGGCTTCCCCCGGAATTCCGGATCGAGGCGAAGGTGCTTTCGGTGCGTCCGCCCCGGGCCGCGCTTTTTATCCCGGCTCACTCGGAGGGGAACCTCATCCGGGTCCATCAGGTGGATCTCCTGGTGGAGGAACTCGCCGCCACCGGGATCGAGCTCGAGGTCTTCTATGCCGACGATCTCGGGGAAAGAGACGATCCGGGACCCTAGCGTCTGCGCTCCCGGATGACATCCTCGTAGGCCCAGCGTCTCAGGATTTCTTCCATTTCGCTTCCGGAGAGACGGGATTCTTCGTAGAGGCCGGCGGCCTCCCTCTGTCGAAAGGCCTCGTAAAGGATGATGCCCGTGGCCACGGAAACATTCAGACTGCGCACCATTCCCACCATGGGGATCCGGATACGATGGGTGGCCATCGGCAGGAGCTCCGGGGAGACCCCCTCGGCCTCGTTTCCCACCACGATGACCGTGGGACGGGTGTAGTCCACCTCCCGAAAGTCCAGCGTCCCGGCCCCGAGCCAGGTCACCACCACCTGAAAGCCCTCCTCGCGTAAGCGTCGAAGGCTTTCCGCGGGATTACGGGTCTCCTCCAGAAAGACCCAGCGGTGCGCTCCCTGGGTGACGGCCTCATTGATGGGGACCCTATCCCCCTCCACGAGACCGTAAATGATGCGCAACACGCCGACGGCCTCGGCGGTGCGAATCAGGGCCGAAAAGTTGTGTTCGTTTCGGACCCGATCCATAAAGAGGACCAGGTCCTTCTGGCGGCGAGCCAGCACCTCCCGCATCCGGGAGAGTCGGCGGGGGAGGACCAGATACTCCCGGTTATTGACGGCCAAGGCTTCGCAATCCCTCCTCGTTGAGGATCCGGATCCGGCGACCGGAAACCTCGATCAGACCCTCCTCGGAAAGCCTGCTCAGGACCCGGGAAAGGGTCTCCGGGACGGTCCCGAGGAGGGCGGCCAGTTCCCCCTTGGGGATCTCCAGCTCGAACTCCGGACCGTGGTTTTCGGCGAGATAGAGGAGGTAAGCAGCCAGCCGTTCCGGCACCTCCTTCAGGGAAAGGGAATCCACCAGGGCAGCAAGGGAGCGGAGACGGAGGGAAAGAACGGCCAGCATGTTCAGGGCTAATTCCGGTCGCCGGCGCACTAGATCGAGGAAGCTCTGACGGGGGAAAAACAACACCACGGAGGGGGCCAGGGTCTCGGCCCAGGCCGGATACCGGGATCCGGAAAAGAGGGCCGCTTCGGCAAAGACCTCTCCCGGTCCGAAGACATGAAGGATCTGCTGGCGCCCCCGGGAGGAGAGACGATAGATCTTCACCATTCCCTCGGCCACCAGGTAGAAGCCCCTGGCCTCCTCGCCGGCAGAGAAGATGACCTCGCCCTTACCGTAGCGCCTGGGAAGCGCTATCTCGGCCAGACGCAGGAGATCCTGCTCGGGAAGCCCCCTGAAAAGGGAGGCCTTTCTGAGCGCGCTCCGGGTATCCATATCCGGGTCTAATTTTATAGGGGGATGGGCCCTTGACAAAGAGGGCAACCCCTGAAAGATTAATATAGAACGGTGGCGGCGTAGCTCAGCGGTAGAGCGGGGATCTCATAAGTCCTAGGTCGGGGGTTCGAGTCCCTCCGCCGCCATGGTAAACTGGGATATAATCAAAGGACGAGGCCGGCGGCGTAGCCAAGTGGTAAGGCGACGGCCTGCAAAGCCGTGAATCCGGGGTTCGAATCCCCGCGCCGCCTCCATTTTTCGCCTTCGATGGCCATGTTTGAGCTCACGGTAAGGGACGAATTTTCCGCGGCGCATCAACTCCGGGGCTACCGGGGGTCCTGCGAGAACCTCCACGGCCACAACTGGAGGGTGGAGGTGGCCGTGCGCGGAGAGGAATTAGACGAAACAGGTTTTCTCATCGATTTCAGGGAACTTAAGGCGGCCCTGCGGGAGGTGCTCTCCGAACTGGATCATCGCCATCTGAACGAGCTTCCGGCCTTTCGGGAGAAAAATCCTTCCTCCGAAAACCTGGCCCGTTACATCTTCGAGAGACTCTCGGAAAAACTCTCCGGCAAACCGGTGCGGGTCTTTCGGGTCACGGTCTGCGAAACGGAAAGGTCCTGTGCCTCCTTCCTCGGCCACTGAGGGCGTTCTGAGGGTCCGGGAAACCTTCGTGAGCCTTCAGGGTGAGGGAACGGCGGCGGGGCGTCCGGCCTTTTTCGTGAGACTCTCCGGATGCAATCTCTCCTGCCGATGGTGCGACACCCCTGAAAGCCGACTCCCGGGCTCCGGCACCCCGCTTCCCGTAAACGAAATCCTGGAGCGAAGACGCCGTTCGGGACTTTCCGAGGTGCTCATCACCGGAGGAGAACCGCTGCTTCAGGAGGCGGTCTACACCCTCATGGAGGCCCTTCTCGCCGAAGGGGTGCGGGTGTATCTCGAGACCAACGGGAGCCTCTCCTTAAGGCGCGTCCCCCGGGAGGTGATCAAGATCGTGGACTGGAAGCCCCCCTCCTCGGGGATGAGCAACCGCATGAATCCCGAAAACCTCCGGTATCTTCGCTACCCCGATCAAATCAAGTTCGTCATTGCTGACGAGGAAGACTACCTCTGGGCGAAGAGGGAGGTCCTCTCCCGGGGTCTTTTCCGCTTCGTGGAGGTCCTTTTCTCGCCGGTATGGGAGGAGATGCCCCCGGAGAAACTGGCCCGGCTGATCCTTGCGGACCGTCTTCCGGTGCGCCTCCAAATCCAGCTACACAAACTTCTGGGGCTCCCCTGAAAGGGGGGCGATGAGCCGGGTCCACACCGGTTCAGGCGGCTCCTCTGAGTCTGCGGAGGGCCAGGCGCAGGAGGAGCACGGTGAGGGCCAGGAGTCCGGCCCCCAGGGTGGCGAGCAGCCAGTTTGCGGAAAGAACATTGCGCCGCACGAGAAGGACCAGGGCCGTGAGGGTTACCGCGAGCATGAAAAGGGCCGGAACCTTAACGAAGAGGGAGAACCGCCGGGAGGAGGTTAACCACACGGAGAGGGCCAGAAGGGCCAGGGCCGCCAGCAGCTGATTGGCCGTGCCCATGAGGGGCCAGATCCGTTGCCAGGCCCCGGAAAAGGCCAGGCCCGCCGAAAGTCCCACCACCGCAAGGGTAAACACCACGCGACTGCGGGGGGTGGACACATGGGAACTCCCCGGAGAAAACAGCTCCTCGAGCATGAACCGGGCCACCCGCGTGGCGGTATCCAGGGAGGTGAGGGCAAAGGCCGAAACCGCGAGCGCGGCAAAGGCCCGGCCCTTGGGTGGAGAAATACCCAGGGCGGCGAAAAAGCCGGCCACTCCGGAGGCGAAGGTGGCGATGGGCCCCCGGGTTTTGAGGAGTTCCCGATATTCCGGAAGGCTCAGGCCCACCACCGCACACAGGGCGATCACTCCCAGAACGCCCTCAAGAAGCATGGCTCCGTAGCCCACCGAACGGGCCTGGGACTCGCGGGCCACCTGGCGGGCCGTGGTTCCGGAACCCACCAGGGAGTGAAACCCCGAGATGGCCCCGCAGGAAGTGATCACGAACAGGATGGGAAAGAGGGGGCCGAGCTCGTTCGTGAAACCGGTATAGGCCGGAAGACGCACCGGGGGATGGCTTAGCAGCAATCCCAGAAAGGCCCCGAAAAGCAGCCCGTACAGGAGAAAGGCGTTGAGGTAGTCCCGGGGTTGCAGGAGGAGCCATACGGGAAAGGTCGCGGCCAGGAAGACATACCCGAAAAGGACGAGGCGCCAGGTATTCTCCGGAAGGCGCAGGGGAAACCTGAACCCTATCCAGATGGAGAAAAGAAGACCGAGAATACCCAGGAAGGTAAGGAAGGGAAGAGAAACTCCGGCCCTGTAGTAAAGTATTCCGAAAAGGATTGCCAGGACCAGAAAGCCCGCGGAGGCCGTGGCCACGGGAGGGGAGGCCACGAAGGTCTTGGCCACGATGACATCGAAGGCGGCCACCACCAGGATCAGGGTGGCGGTGGCAAAAAGGAGGAAGAGACGCTGGGCCGTGGGGCCGAGATACTGCCTCAGGATTTCCCCTATGGAGCGGCCGTCGTGACGCAGGGAGGCCATGATGGCCCCCATGTCGTGCACCCCTCCGGCCAGTACCGCCCCCAGGATCAGCCAGAGAAACACCCCCAGCCAGCCGTACGAGGCGGCCAGGATGGGCCCCACGATGGGACCGGCCCCGGCTATGGAGGCAAAGTGGTGACCGAAGAGAACCGGCGTGGAGGTGGGCACGAAGTCGAGACCGTCCCGGAATCGATGGGCCGGGGTGATGCGCCGGTCGTCCACCCCGAACCAGCGGGAAAGCAACCTTCCGTAAAAGAGGTATCCGATCCCGAAGATCCCCACCGCGACGAGAATCAGGGTCCGTCCACTCATCCACTCAAGCCCTCAACCGCACCTTCTCTTTAATGTAGTCCACTACCTCCCCGGGGTCGTCGAGCACGGTGAAGAGTTCCAGGTCGCTTTCGGAGATCTTGCCTCCGGCAAGGACCGTTCCCCGCAGCCACTCGACGAGCCCGTGCCAGTAGTCCTCTCCCACCAGCACCACCGGCACGGGTCTTATCTTTCGGGTCTGCACCAGGGTGATAACCTCGAAGAGTTCGTCCAGAGTCCCGTAACCTCCGGGGAGAAACACGAAGCCCACCGCATACTTGGCCATAAGGACCTTCCGTACGAAGAAGTAACGCACCTCGAGGCGCAGGTTGGCGTAAGGATTGGGCTCCTGCTCCAGGGGAAGTTTTATGTTTATCCCCACGGACCAGCCGCCTTCCTCGGCGGCACCCTTGTTGGCCGCCTCCATGACCCCGGGACCTCCCCCGGTGATTACCGAAAAACCGGCCCGGACCAGCTCCCGGGCCACCTCCTCGGCCTTGGCGTAACAGGGATCCCCGGGCCGGACCCGGGTGGAACCGAAGATGGTCACCGCGGGATAGACTCTGGGGAGCTCCTCAAACCCCTCCACGAATTCCGCCATGATCCTGAAAAGACGCCAGGACTCCCGGGCGGCCAGTCCGTTCAATACATACTGTTTGTCCTCGAGGTCCCTCTTCATGCCTCAAACTCCCGCAGAACTTTAAGGGCTTTTATATCCTGATCGAGCACCTTTAACAAGAAGGCCTCCAGCACCTCCTCCACCTCTTTGAGCACCTTTCCGGGGACGGAAACACGGAAAAGTCCCGCAAAGGAAAGACGCGAAAAGGAACGGAGAAGTCCCCGGGCCCGGGCCGAAAGCCTTCGGTCTCCCTCAAGGGCACAGTCCCCGCACACCGCTCCGCCTCTGGTAAAGGAGAAAAAGGCTCCCCCGGGAAGTTCCCTTCCGCAACCCAGGCAGAGGGAGAACTCCGGGGCCCAGCCCAGAAGCCCCATCAGACGGAATTCGAAGTAAGACTTGAGCGGAGGGAGATCCGGACTCTCCTCGAGAACCTCCAGAGCCTTTTTAAGGAGGGGAAAGACCTCGCGACCCTCCGCCGGGGGGGAGGAACGCTCGCATGTCTCCAGAAAGTAGTGCATCAGGACAAAAGCCCGGGGATGGCTTCGGAGTCTTTCGGGAGCCCACAGAAGGTCTGCGGCCTCGATAATAGGGGCCAGACCCCGTCGGGATCGACGCAGGTGGATCCGAAGAAGGTGCCCGGATTCGAGCTTGTTTACGAAACGCCGCCGGCTGCGCCGGGCCCCCTTGGCCACCGCGGAAAAACGCCCCCGCGCGGCCGAAAGGAAACTCACCAGGAGATCGCTCTCGGAAATTTCGTGCGTGGATAAAACCAGGGCCTCAAAAGGGGTCTTCACCTCTCAGTGCCAGTGTGAGACCATGAGGTAAAATACCATCGCCAGAATCAGGAGGATAACCGCCCCGATAAGATACCCGGAAACGGTCAGCCGGCGATGGTGAGTGGCCGTTCCGCACTCGTTTTCGGGACGGAGACGCCTCTCGGAATACCGGGCCAGAACCTCCCCGGGATCGAGTCCCACGGCCTCGGCATAGGCCCTGAGATATCCCCTCACATAGACCTCCCCCGGGAGATCCTCCCAGGCCTCTTCCTCTATGGCGCGCAGGAACCGGCAGTTTATCTTGGTCTCCTCGGCGATTTCCTCCAGGGTAAGCCCCTGGCGCTCCCGGATTTCCCGCAAATACGCTCCTAGACCGAATTTTTCCGTCATGTCAAATAAAAACCTTAATGAAAGCCCTTTCTTTCAGCTCTTTCAACCACTTTTGAAAGTATTCGTCAAGGGCCTTCTGATAGAGTTTCTGACGAATCTCCTCCCGTACCTCCGCCAGGGGTCTCGTCGCCGGGGACTCCACGGAAAGGACCTTGAATATGTACCAGCGTCCGGAAGCCTTTAGCGGAGGGAGGACCTGTCCGGCTTTGGCCCCGGCCAGGGCTTTGCGGGCCTCCGGAGCCAGCTCCTCCAGCTTGAAGCGACCGAGGTCGCTTCCGCTCCCCGGAATTTCGGAGTACCTGCGGGCCACCTCCGCAAAATCCGCCCCTTTCTGCAGGGCCTTCCAGGCCTTGCGGATGCGGGATTCCTCCGTGGTGACGATGGCGGCCAGGTGATACACCCGATTTTTGGCGGAGAGATAATGCTCGCGATAGTACCGTTCGATGTCTTCGTCGGTTATGACTATCCGGGCCTGAACGCTTCCCCGTATCAACTTGATCTTCCGCAACTGATCCCGGATCCTCTGCCGATACTCCTCCGGGGTAAGGCCCTGCTCGGCCAGAAAACGCCGGAAGGCCTCCTCCCCCCCTACCCGGGACACCACCTCCTTCAGGAAGGCCTCCACCTCCTCGTCACTCACGGTGATCTTGTACTTCTTTACCTCCTGCTCGATAAGCTTCTCTTCGATGAGCTGATTCAGAACCTCCCGCCGGATCCTGTGAACTAATTTTTCCTCCTCAAGGGGATCGGTTACTCCGCGGAGATATTTCCTGTAGAGAGGAAGCGCGGCCTCGTCCACCTCGGAGAGGGTGATGACCTCGTCGTTGACCACCGCGGCTATGCGATCCAGAATCTTTCCTTTCGTAACTCCTGCCACCGGAAAAACAAACAGTAAAATCAGGACGAAAACCCGGCGCCATCCCATTATTTGGAGACCTCCTTTTCCGTTTTCCCTTCTTCCATGATAGCACAGATCCGCAGGGCTTCTTTAAGAATTTCTCCCTCGGGCTTGACCCGCAGCTGCCCCTTGCGGGTGAGGCGCACGAAGCGGAAGGTCTGGCTAACTCTACGCACCCCCCGTTCGTAAAAGGTCGGATCCTCTCCCAGGTGGAAGACCAGTTCTTCCCCCCGGGCTTCGAGGGCCAACACCCTGAGCCGTCTCAGCTTTATCTTGAGCTCGGTGAGGGCCAGAAGGTTCTCTCCCTCCGGGGGAGGTTCCCCGAAACGGTCGAGGAGGGATTCCCGGAAATCGGCCAGGTCCTTCTCGTTCCGGATCAGCGAAAGTTCCCGGTAGAGATGCAGTCTCTGCTCCACATCCGGCACATAGGTCTCGGGGAAGTAGGCCGGAAGGTTGAGCCTTACCTCCGGTTCCGGGGCCTCCTCGATCCTTTCTCCCTTCATCTCCCGCACGGTCTTTTCCAGAATCTCCAGGTAGAGGTCGTAGCCCACCGCGGCGATGTGTCCGGACTGGGTGGTGCCCAGGAGATTTCCCGCTCCTCGGATCTTGAGATCGCTCAGGGCCAGCCGGAATCCGGATCCCAGGTCGGTGAACTGCAGGAGGGCTTTGAGCCTCTTACGGGCCTCCTCCGTTAGGCCGGAAAGCGAGGGGACCAGCAGGTAGGCGTAGGCCTGAACCCGACCGCGTCCCACCCGGCCCCGTAGCTGATAGATTTCGGAAAGACCGAAACGGTCGGCCCGACAGATGATGATAGTGTTGGCGGTGGGGATGTCCAGTCCGCTTTCGATGATGGTGGTACAGACCAGGACATCGATCTCCCGACGCACGAAACGGGCCATGATGGTTTCCAGATCCCGGGCCGGCATCTGGCCGTGGGCCACCTCCACCCGGGCCCGGGGGACCAGTTTCCGGATCCAGCCGGCCAGCGCCGAAAGCCCTCTCACCCTGGGATAGACGAAGAAGACCTGTCCCCCCCGGGAGAGCTCCCGTTCGATGGCCTCCTTCACCACCTCGGCCTCCATCTTGGCCAGCACCGTTTTCACCGGGAGACGGCCCGGCGGAGGGGTCTCGATCACCGAGAGGTCCCGGATCCCTAGCAGCGACATCTGAAGCGTCCGGGGAATGGGCGTGGCCGAAAGCGCCAGGACATCCACGGTCTTTTTGAGTTCCTTGAGGCGTTCCTTGTGCCGGACGCCGAAGCGATGTTCCTCGTCGATTATGAGAAGCCCCAGATCCCGGAAACGCACATCCGTGGAAAGAAGCCGGTGGGTGCCGATAACCACCTGGATCTCCCCGGAGGCGAGTCCGCGCAGGGTCTCCCGCTGTTCGGCGGGGGGCCTGAGTCTGGAAAGCACGCCCACTCTGACCCCGAAGGGCCCCAATCGCTCGGTAAAGGTGCGATAGTGCTGTTCGGCCAGCACCGTGGTGGGAACCAGCACCGCCACCTGTTTTCCGTCCCGCACGGCCAGCATCGTCGCCCGCAGGGCCACCTCGGTCTTCCCGTAACCCACATCCCCGGCGAGCAACCGATCCATGGGCCGGGGGCTCTGCATGTCGGAAAGCACTTCCTGAATGGCGGCCTCCTGATCCGGGGTCTCCTCGTAGGGAAAGGACGCCTCGAACTCCCGGAAGACCAGGTCCGGCGGAGAAAAAGCGTGCCCGCGGGCCACCTTGCGGGCCGCGTAGAGGGCCACCAGTTCCTGGGCGATCTCACGGACGGCCTTTTTGACCTTCTCCTTGCGACGGGCGAAGGATCGTCCGCCGAGACGGTCAAGCCTGGGAGGCCTTTCGTCAACTCCCACATACCGGTGGATCTCTCCGAGCCGATCCACGGGAAGGTAGAGTTTGTCGCCCTCCGCGTATTCCACCAGGAGAAACTCACCCGGCACCCCACCGACCTCTAGCCTTACGAGACCCCGGTAGATCCCGATCCCGTGTTCCCGGTGCACCACATAGTCTCCGGGTTTGAGCTCCTCGAACCGGAGGGCGGACGGCCACCTCCGGGCCCGCTCCGTCGAAGGGGGTTTCCCGAAGAGCTCGGCCTCGGAGAGCACCACCAGGGCCAGCCTCGGCCAGAAAAGGCCCTCCGGCAGATCCCCGATCACGATCTCGAGTGGTACCCGCCGGTCTTCCTCCCGGAAAGGAGCCCCTTTCACGACGGGGGTGTTCCGGATCAGCCCCTCCCGGACCAGTAGCTCGGCCAGTTTTCGGGCCGCCATCTCACGGGACACCGCGAGCACCAGGTGTTCCCCCTGATCGAGCACGGTTCGCACCAGGGATAGGCCCCGTTCGAGCCCCCGCCCCGGGGTTCCCGGAGCCTCGAGGGCCGCGGGGGGCCTGATCCCCGGATCGAGATCCCCGGAGAGGGGAAGTTCGCGCACCAGAAGACGCCCTCGAAATCCGGAAAGAATCTCCCGTAGCTCCTCCGGGGTGAGGAAGACCTCCTCGGGCTCGGAAAGGAGCCGACGCGCGGCCCTCCGGGCACCCGAAAGCACCCTCTCCCGGAAGGCCTCGGCCCTCCGGTGGATCCTTTCCGGCTCAAAGAGCACCACCGGGGTCTCCGGGGGAAGATAGTCGAACAGGGTAACGAGCCTTTCGAAAAGCACGGGAAGCCAGAACTCCTCCGGATCAAAAAATTGCCTGAGGGCCACTTCCTCACGCAGTCCCTCGAGCCTTTCCGAGGGGACCCTGTACCTTTCGGCCCGGCGTAAAAGCTTCTCGTAAATCCGGGCACTATCCCCGGAAAAAAAGGCCTCTCTTACCGGAAAGACATAGGCCTCCTCCAGGCTCGCCTCGGTGCGCTGGGAGTCGGGGTCGAAGACCTTGATCCTTTCCAGCTGATCCCCGAAAAAGTCAAACCGCAAGGGTTTCTCGTAACCCGGCGGCCAGAGGTCGATCACCGAACCCCGGACCGCAAACTCTCCCCTCCTCTGGACCACTCCCACGCGTTCGTAGCCGAATCCCACGAGCTTTTCCAGCAATTCCTCCCGCGGGAACTCCTCGCCGGGGATGAGGTATTCGTAGACCTCTCTGAGGAGTTCCGGAGGGGGGAGTCTCCGGAAAAGGGCCTCCACGGAAAGGGCGAGGAGACGCCCCTTCCCCAGAAGGAGCCTGGAGAGGACCCCCATGCGGGCCGCTCCCTCCTCCGGGGAGGCCAGGACCTCGGCGAAAGGAGGGTGCTCCACCGCCGGGAATTCCTCCACCTCCTCCCCGGAGAAGAAACGAAAGGCCCTGGCGAACTCGTGGCCCTCCTTTTCCCCGGGAAAGATCAGCAACAGAGACGGGGGAAGGGAAATTCTCGAAAAAAGAAAGGCCAGGGAGACCGGACGCAATCCCCCTAATCTGAAATCCCCCCGGCCCTGCGAAAGGAAGTCTTCAAGATTCCTTAGCTCTTGCGGAAGCTCCACAAAAAGGCGCGCTTAGGCCGCCCGTGCGGACTCCAGGGGATATACGCTCACCACCTTGTGTCCGCCGCGGGTCTCGTACCGCACCACCCCGTCGATCCTGGCAAAAAGGGTGAAGTCCCGCCCCATACCCACATTGAACCCGGGACGGATCCTGGTTCCCCGCTGGCGCACCAGAATGTTCCCGGCCCGTACCACCTGACCGTCGTAGCGCTTGACCCCCAGTCGCTTACTGTGACTGTCCCGGCCGTTTCTCGAGGCCCCGCCGGACTTTTTGTGGGCCATGATTTCACCTCCTGAAGTTATTCCGGGATGCGCCGGCCCTTATACCACGATCTCCTCAATCTTCAGCACGGTGAAGTACTGCCGATGGCCGCGCTTGCGTTTGTAGTTTTTGCGCCGCTTTTTCTTGAAAACGATAATCTTCCTGCTGCGCCCCTGCTCCAGGATGGTGGCCCGTACCCGGGCCCCTTCCACCACGGGAGTGCCGATCCGGAGATCTCCCTCGCCGGCCACGAGCAACACTTCGGAAAGTTCCACGGTCTCCCCGGGCTCGCCCGGAAGCTTCTCCACCCGCAGGGTATCCCCCGGCGCCACCTTGTACTGTTTTCCACCGGTCTTGATCACCGCAAACACCGCTACCTCCTCCCTTGAACCGAGTATCACCGCATTTTTATGAGGCTTTGTAAACTTGTCAAGGGGCCTAAATCACCTCGTCCACCCCGGCCATATAGCGACGACGGCAATAATCCAGGAGTTCCAGAAGGATTCCTATTACCTCCTGGAAGACCGGATAGAGATTTTCCTCCAGCCAGGAGAGTCGTTCCTCAACGCTTCGCTCGGCCTCTCCGGCCCAGGCATCGTACTCATCCACCAGGGCGTGGAGACGGCGATGGGGTTCGCGCACCTTTTCCAGCAGATCCGCGGCCCGGGAATCCTCCGGATGCCAGGTCTGCAATACGCGTCCCAGGTAACACTTGGTGGGATCCCTCTGCACCTGAGGGCTTTCGTTTTTGAGCACCGCTTCGATCACCCGGCAGCGCCACATGATGTGTGCCAGCACGGCCTCCTGAAGGGCCAGGGTGGAGGACACCCCCCGGACCTCAAGCGAAACCTCACGGGATCTGAAAAGGCGATTAATGCGTCCCAATTCCTCCACGCTTTCCCGAACGCCGCGCAGGGAACCGGCCAGTTCCGTGGCCATTTCCGTGAATTCCGAGGCCATCCGGGTCAACTGTTCCGAACGACCGGAGAGTCCCTCCACCTCCCGCGCCACCCCTTCCAGACTGCGGGATATTTCCGAAACCACCGCGGTCTGTTCCTCCACGGCACTGGCTATGGTGTTGGCGTGTTCGTTGAGTTCGATCACCGTGCGGGTGATCTCGTCGGTGGAGGCCACGGCCTCCTCCACCCCCTGGCGAATGCGCTGGATGGTCTCGGTAATGCGTTCGGTGGCTTCGGCGGTCTGCCGGGCGAGTTCCTTCACCTCACCCGCCACCACGGCGAATCCCTTTCCGGCCTCCCCGGCCCGGGCCGCCTCGATGGTGGCGTTAAGGGCCAGAAGATTGGTCTGTTCGGCGATCTGGCGTATGGTCTCCACGATGGAGCCGATCTCCTGCGCCTGCTCCCCCAGGCGCTTGACCACCGCGTCGGTGGCCTCGGCCTTCGTCCGGGCCTCACCAGTGGCGGTGGCGGTGCGGGTCACGCTTTCCGAGATCTCGTTTATGGCCTGCGTGAGCTCCCGGGAGGACCGATTCACCGCCTCCACCGATTCTCTGGCGTTCACTATGGCCCGGCCTATCTCCTCGGCAAAGTCCTCCAGTTCCCGGGAACCGGTATTCAGCCTTTCCCCGGTGGTGCGGACAACCTCCTCCGAGGCCTGCTGAAGCTCGTTCTGGACCCCTACGGCCTGAAGGGTGCGGGAAACGAAATTGGCCATCCCCCGGGCCGCCTCGGCCAGAACCCTCACCTCGTAAAGTCGCGCCCGCGGTATCTCCACCGAAAGGTCCCCCGCCCCAAGGTGCCGGAACACCTCCGTGATCTCGGAAAGGGGACGGATTACCGCCCTACGGGCGAAAAGGAAGAGAAAAACCAGCAGCACCAAAAATGCCACCGTGGTCCCCCCCAGGGCCCACCTCGTCTGAACCTGTCTCCTGAGGGCCAGGCCTTCGATGTTTCTTACCACCTGGTGGGAAAGCTCCAGGAGATGGAGATTGTTTTCCTTTACAAACCGCAGGTGCTCCTCAAACGAGGGATCCTCCGGGGAAAGGGTAAGAAGGGTCTCCAGCTCTCCCCGGAATCTCTTCCAGAAGGCCAGGTTTTCGGAAAGGGCCCTCCGGACGGCCTCGTCCCCGCGAAGCGCCGGATGTCCGGAAAGTTTTTTCAGGGTCTCGTCGTAAAGGGCCACCGTGGCCTCCAACCTCTCCCGCATCTTGCCGGAGGGCTCCCGGAGAAATTCCAGCAGTTCCTTGGTCATCCGCTGGGTGAGCATGCGCTGGCGCCCGGAAAGGTTGATAAGCCGGGCCAGCTCCCCCTGATAACGAAAAAGGTGCCAGACCGCCCCCATCGAAAAGAATTGAAGGAGTATGGTTAAGAATATGAATAAAATTAAAAGATTTTGAATAGAAAAGTGCACCTTTTTCATCTTCGCCTCCCTTATTTAATATATTTGAACATATTGCTTTTAACTATATATTAACTCCCACCGATATATTTTACAACTATTCTGTGTATTTTTCAATTTTTTTTTTTTTTTTTTTTTTTTTTTTTTTTTTTTTTTTTTTTTTTTTTTTTTTTTTTTTGAATTTCTTAAAAAATTTAACGCTTATTTAACTTGCCTAATCTGGAAAAAGCGGCTTTAATGGCTACCAAACCTTGCGGAAAGTCGGTTTGAGAAGATATTTCCTCACTTTAAAACAAAAACTTCTCGTGTTAGAGATCCTGGCCCTGATTCCCTGGTTTCTGGGGCTGGGATATCTGGTGTGGCGTAGCTGGCCCGAGATCCGTATACTCCGAAACGAGATCCAGGGAACCAGACATCTCGGCCCTTATATCCAGCTGATCAATCTCCTGCAGAGGCACCGGGGGCTTTATTTCCTCTATGCCAATCTTCCCAAGGAGGCCAGAGACCCCTCTCTGAAAAAGGCCCTTCTTGCCCTAGAGGAAGAATTCGAAAAATCCGCGAACAGGCTGGAGGAGATGATCCTTCAGGAGGATCATCACCGTATAAAAGAGATTTCCGGACTAAGGGAGTCCTTTTCCTCTCTTGGACTGAAGACCTTTTCCGGGGATCCGGAGGAAAGCTTCTGGAGACACACCCGTCTCATTGAACGCCTGCTGGTCCTCACCGAAACGGAGGGACATCGGCACGGACTCTTTTCGGATCCGGATATCTATGTGCGAACTCTGGCCGAGGTGGCCCTCATCGAGATTCCCAAGCTGGCCGAGATCCTGGGACGCATCCGGGGGCTCGGAAGCGGATACCTGGCCCGGGGAAGCATCAACCCCGCGGAGCGCCGCCAGCTCCTGCGTCTCTACGCCGTGGCCCACGGCTACGCCGGGGCCCTGGAGTGGACCGTTAAGAACATCCGGCTCCCTCAGGAAACCATAAGCCTCCTCCAGACCGGCTCCCGGGAACTGGAAGCCTTTCTAGATCGAAGCGAGGATCTGATCACCAGCAAATCCCTGAAGGGATTCAGCGCCCGGGGATATTTCGAAATGGCCACACAGGTCATAGAAATCTTTTACGAGATCTATCTTCAGCTCACCCGGGAGCTCATGATCCGACTCAAACGGAAACAGGAAAGACTGTTCCGGGAATGGTTGCTCTCGAGTTTGATTTTCTCACTGGTGTTTACCCTTCTCAGCCTGGGCTTCTACCTCTCTTACCGCAGCATCATCCGAAAACTCTCCATCATCATGGAAGGGGTCCAGCGAATCGCCCAGGGGGACCTCTCCACCCGCATAGACCTCTCGCCCACCGATGAGATCGGCCAGGTGGCCCAGGTCCTCAACCAATCGGTGGAGAAACTCCGTAAGAACCTCCAGGAGATCTACTTCCTTCACTATTACGATCGCCTTACGGAACTTCCCAATCGGGACAAACTTTTAGAAGATCTCAGGGGACTCGAGGCCCCTGCCCTTATCCTCCTGGACATTCACAACTTCAAGGACCTGAACTTCGTGTGCGGGGAGGAATGCGGGGACCTGATCCTTCGGGATCTGGCCCTCCGGCTCAGGGAAATCTTTCCCACCCCGGTCTATCGCATCGGGCCGGATGAGTTCGCCGTGGTCTTCGATCTGGCCCGCAGGGAGCTTTCGCGGGAGGAGTTCTTTGCCCTGGCGGAAAAAGGACTCCGGGAGCTGGAAGGCCGACCCTTCCTCTGGCAGGGGGAAGAGGTCTACCTCTCTTTCTTCGGGGCGGCGGTGTGCGAATGCGTGCATCCGGAAAAGCTCCTCATCTTCGCCTACGACGCCCTCAAGGAGGCCAAGGAAAGTCGCACAAAACTCGTCAGGGTGGCCTCCCCCGTGGAAAAACGCCGCCCCCTCTACGAGGAACGCATGATCTGGATCCGCAAGACCCGGGTGGCCCTGCGCGAGGACCGGATCCTGCCCTTCTACCAGCCCATCCTCAACAACCGCACCGGAAAAGTCGAAAAATTCGAGGCCCTGGTACGCCTGATCGACGAGGACGAAACCGTTATCCCTCCCTCCAGGTTCCTGGAGGTCTCCCAGAAGATGGGGCTTTATCCGGAAATCACCCGAAGGGTCATCGAGAAGGCCCTCCGGGACTTCCGCGATCTGCCCTTTGCGGTCTCCATCAACCTCTCCTTCGAGGACTTCGAATCTCAGGAGGTGAAGGAATTTCTCCTCCACCAGCTGATGAAGAGCCCGGTGGAGAGGCTCCTGGTGGAACCCCAAAAGCTGGTCTTCGAGGTGGTGGAGACCGAGCACATTCGCAACTACGAGATGGTGGTGGACTTCCTGAAACAGCTCAAGGAACGGGGCTGCCGTATCGCCATAGACGATTTCGGAACCGGCTACTCCAACCTGGAGCGTCTCATCGAGTTGCGGGTGGACTACCTCAAGATCGACGCCTCCCTCATCAGGCGCCTTCCCGGGGACGAGACGGTAAGGCTTCTGGTGGAGGCCATTCTGCAATTCGCCCGGCGGGTGGGCATTCGCACCATCGCCGAATTCGTTTCCGACGAGAGGATCTTCAACCTGGTGCGGGAGCTCGGCATCGACTATTCTCAGGGCTATTTCGTCGGGAAACCCGAACCTATTGAGGTGATCAGGAATAAGTATCTGTGATTGAAGAAAAGCCTCCTTCGTGCTAATCTTTTGGGGATGAAGGGAGCCATTCTGGCCGTAGGGGACGAGCTCACCTCGGGCCGCATCCGCAATGTCACCAGTTATCGCGCTGCGGACCTCCTTTCCCGTTACGGATATCGGATCGGGGAAATCGTCACCGTCGGCGACGAGAAGAGCCGGATTGTCCGACACCTGCGGCGTCTCCTCGAGGAGGTGCGTTTCCTCCTGGTGAGCGGTGGTCTCGGGCCCACGGAGGACGACCTCACCACCGAGGCCGCGGCCGAGGCCCTGGGTCTTCCCCTTGAACTCAACGAGGCGATCCTTTCCCGAATCCGGGAAAACGAAAGGGAACAGGGCCTTTCCCCCAATCCCCTGCGCGACAGGATGGCCTACCTTCCCCGCGGGGCCGAACCCTTATCCCCCGACCTCTCCGTGGCCGGCTATTTTCTGAGCCACCGGGGAAGGCTTCTCTTTTTCCTGCCGGGGGTGCCGGAACAGTTCGAAAGGCTCCTGGTGGATCGGGTGATCCCCATACTGCTCGACGCCCTTCCGCCGGGGGAGAAGGTCTTCGTGCGCACCCTGCGCTTTTTCGATCTGCGCGAGGCGGAGATCAACCGGGCCGTGCGGGAGATCGGTCCTTCGGGGGTGGAAGTGGGGTTTTACCCCGTTTTCCCGGAGGTGTGGGTAACGCTTTCGGCCCGGGCGAAAAGCAGCCGCGAGGCCGAGGCCCGGGTGGAGGAGGTGGCCCGCGCCCTGCGGCACCGTTTCCCCGAGCACCTCTTCGGGGAGGACGACCGGGAACTGGCCCGGGCCCTCGGGGACCTTCTCCGGGAAAGAGGGGCCACCCTTGCCCTGGCGGAATCCTGCACCGGAGGGCTGGCCTCCTCCCTGGTGACCCGCGTACCCGGTTCCTCGGAGTACTTCCTGGGCGGGGCGGTGACCTACGCTAACGAGGTCAAAAGGGAGGTGCTCGGGGTGCCGGAGCGTTTCCTCTCCCTTTTCGGAGCGGTCTCCCGGGAGGTGGCCTGCGCCATGGCCGAGGGGATCCGACGGTACCTTAAGGCCACCTACGCCCTTTCCCTTACCGGGATCGCCGGTCCCACCGGAGGAAGCCCGGAAAAACCCGTGGGCACGGTCTGGATCGGACTTTCCACTCCCACCGAAACCGTGGCCCGACGATTCCTCTTCCCCGGAACCCGCCACGAGATCCAGCTCCTTTCCGCCTACACTGCCCTCGACTGGCTGCGACGCTACCTCCTCACCGGAAACCTCTTTCCCGGCTACCGATTCGCCCGGGACGATACCCTTTGACACGACGCGAATTCTCGGTTATCCGGATAGGGTGTCGAAAAGGAAGGTCACGATCCGGTGTTTTCTGGCCGTTGATCTCCCCGGGGAAACGAAGGAGGTCCTGGCCGGCCTGCAACGGGAACTTCGGGCCGCCGGAGCCGATGTGCGGTGGGTGCGTCCGGAGGGTTTCCATCTGACCCTCAAGTTTTTCGGTTCCATTCCCGAGGGGAAGCTTGAGGAGCTGGTGAAGGCCGCGGAGAGGGCCGCCTCCGGCCTGCGTCCCTTCGTCCTATCCCTTAAGGGCGCAGGCTTTTTCCCGCCCCGCGGAACGCCGCGGGTGGTGTGGGTGGGACTTTCCGGAGATCTAGACCCCCTCCTGGAACTTCACCGGCGCCTGGAACGGGCCTTCGAAAGGGTGGGATTCCCCCCGGAGCGGCGCCCCTTTCATCCGCACCTCACCCTGGGCCGGGTGAAGACACCCCGCGGTGCGGAGGAGTTGCGTCGTCGAACCGCTAATCTCCGGATCCCCGAGCACGCCTTTAGGGTGGAACGCCTTACCTTTTTCCGGAGCGAACTTCGCCCCGACGGGGCCGTGTACACGGCTCTCAGGGAGGTTGCCCTGAGAGGGGAAGGGGAATAAGATTTTAAAAAATGCTGGAAAGTCTGCGCCTTCTTATGAGAGAAATGTGGCCCACGCGGTGGGATACCTTCTGGAGGATCGCGCCTTTGTGGGACTTCCCAAGCTTCTCCGGGAGGAAGGATTTACGGTGGAGGAGCCCTTTCGACGGGAGTATCTGGAGGTGGGGCACGAACGCTGGCTGGAGGTGAACATTTACGGGGTGGTTCGCAGGGCCGGGGAGAAGTTTTATGTCATTGGTGAGGCCAAGACCCAGCTCAAGAAACGGGATGTGGACCGGTTTCTACGCTATCTGAAAGAGGTGGAAAGGTGGCTCATGGGAAAGAAAATTCTTCCCCTTCTGGTGACCTATCAGACCTCTCCCCAGGTCCGGCAGTATGTAAGGAAGAAAGGCCTACGGCTTTACTTTTCCTACCAGTTTCCCCTGGTAAGCGGTCCCTTTTAGATGACCCGGCGGACCTTTCTCCTCCTTTCCCTTCTTTCCCTGTTTCCTCCGGTGCTCCGGGCCGAGGACTACGGCGACGCCCTGGTCGTCGGTACCATCGGGGACGCGAGCACCCTGATTCCGATGCTCGCCACGGATGCGGCCAGTCACGAGGTGGCCGGACTCATCTTTAACGGCCTGGTGAAGTACGATCCCAACCTCAACATCGTGGGGGATCTGGCCGAACGCTACGAGATCTCCCCCGACGGTCGCACCATCACCTTCTACCTCCGCCGGGGGGTGCGGTGGCACGACGGAGTGGAGTTTACCGCCGAGGATGTGCTGTTCGGCTTCCGGCTCATCACCGATCCGAAGACCCCCACGGCCTACGCCGGGGACTTCCTGGAGGTGGACCGGGCCGAGGTGGTGGACCGCTACACCTTTAGGGTGCACTACCGGGAGCCCTTCGCCCCGGCCCTTTCCTCCTGGGGGAATCTGGTGGTGCTCCCCAAGCACCTCCTTGAGGGCAAAGACATCACCCGGACCGACTTCGGACGCCACCCCGTGGGCACCGGCCCCTTCCGCTTCAGGGAATGGCGCAGCCAGGAAAAGATCGTCCTTTCCGCCAATCCGGACTACTTCGCCGGCCGGCCTTATCTCAACTGGATCATCTTCCGGGTCATTCCCGACCCGGCCACCATGTTCATGGAACTCAAGGCCGGAGGCCTGGACTGGATGGATCTCACTCCCCTTCAGTACGCCCGGGAGACCGACACCCCGTTTTTCCGCAAACACTTCCGCAAGTACAGGTACCTGGCCTTCTCTTACACCTACCTGGGCTACAACCTCCGGCATCCCCTTTTCCGGGACCGCAGGGTGCGCCAGGCCCTGTCCTACGCCATCGACAAACGGGAGATCGTGGAGGGGGTGCTCTTCGGACTGGGAGTTCCGGCCACCGGGCCCTACAAACCGGACACCTACTGGTACAACCCCCGCGTGAAACGGTATCCCTACGATCCGGAACGGGCCAGGAGGCTTCTTGCCGAGGCCGGATGGCGCGACACCGACGGCGACGGGATCCTGGACAAGGACGGACGCCCCTTTGAGTTCACCATCCTCACCAATCAGGGGAATCTCTCCCGGCTTCTTACCGCCCAGATTATCCAGCGCAGGCTTTCCGAGATCGGCATCCGGGTCCACATCCGCACCGTGGAGTGGACGGCCTTCATCCACGAGTTCATCGACAAACGGCGTTTCGAGGCGGTGATCCTGGGCTGGACCACCGGTCCCGAGCCCGACCTTTACGACATCTGGCACTCGAGCAAGATCCCGCCTCCGGGGCTCAACTTCGTGGGCTACGCCAATCCGGAGGTGGATCGGTTGCTTGAGGAGGGACGCCGGACCTTCGACCGCAGAAAGCGCAAGGAGATTTACGATCGCTTCCAGGAGATCCTGGCCGAGGATCAGCCCTACACCTTTCTCTATGTGCCCATGGCCCTCCCCTGCATTCACAGACGCTTTCGGGGGATAAAGCCCGCCCCCATCGGCATTTCCTACAATCTGGAACGCTGGTGGGTGCCCCGGGGGCTCCAGAAGTATCTTACGCCCTAGGACGCCTCCACCGATTCATCCTGAGTCTCCTCTTCCCGGTCCGCCGATCCCATCACCACCGGGCCGGAAATGTCCCCGGGACGATCCGGTTCTCGGTTTGGCCGGTTCCGGAAGTCCGGACGGGTGGGGGGATTTATCGCATTTTGGGAGCCACCCAGAAGCGGGGGCCGGTAAGGATCAGGGCCGTGCCCATGACGAAGTAAAGGATCCCCAGCCACTCCCGGGGGAGGGCCGAGCGGCGGAGGGTTAGGCCCAGAAGGATCATGCCGCCCATGAGGAGCCAGCTCCGCGGGGGCTGGAAGGACCAGAAGGAGACCCGTTCCGGGAGGGTGGCGATGTAGGCCAGGTTGCGCCGGGCCACGCGGAAGAGAATACGGGTGGCGAACAGGAAGGCCACCGGAAGGAGGACCACGGCCAGGAGCTCGGCCCCGGGAGAGCGCCAGGGCCGCCACCAGAAAAGCCCTCGCAGGGCCAGCCCCGTGCCCACGGCCAGCCACAACCCCCCGGCCACGAAAGGAAGGTAGCGTTTAGGTACCCGCACCGCCGAACTCCTCCCGCAAACGGCACACCAGACACGGACTTCCCACCGCCGGCTCCCCGCAGCGTTCGCACACGACGAGATCCCGTTCCATGAATTCCTCTTTGTGCTCGGCAAAGAGGGGAAGGGCTTTACGGAGGTAATCCAGATAGAAACGCAGTTTCGTGCCCGGAGCCCGCTCCTCCAGCCGGTCCATGAGCTCCGCGTAAAAGGGCCGGATGGCCTCCTCGGAGAGGGGACAGCTTTCGGCAAGATAGGGCAACCGGCGAAGTTCGGCGTAAAGACGGATGTCCCTTTCGTAATGGCGACACAGGGGTTTGGCCTTGCGCACGAAACCGCGTTCCGCCGGAAGCACCGGATACTTACGGGAAAGGTACTTGAGGTTCCAGTTGAGGAGGTTGCCCAGCAGGGAGGAGGCCTCGTCGTCCAGGTTGTGACCGGTGACGATCACGGAGTAGCCCAGTCGCTTGGCAAGCGAGTTCAGGTAGTGGCGCTTCACCGTTCCGCACATGGAACAGTACTTGCGCGTCTTGCGACGGAGATCCGGAATGGTGAAGCCGAGCTCGCTTTTCATGTCCACCACATGAAGCGGTCGGCCGAGCCTTTCGGCCATGGCCTCCACCGCCCTCCGGGAAAGGAGGGAAAAGGAATTCTCCTCTATGCCGAGATAGACGAAAAGCCCGTCGGCCTCGTAGCCCAGGTTGACCAGGGCCTGCCAGAGGGTGAGGCTGTCCTTTCCCCCGGAGACGGCCACCAGGATCCTTTCGCGGCGGGTGAACATCCTGAAGGTCCGTATGGTGCGCTCCAGATACCGTTCGAACCAGGAAAGAAAGTGTTTGCGGCACAGGGGAAGCCGGTGGGCCGGAAGGTATATCTCGGCCGGGGTGCGCTCTCTCTCACTTCGGCACAAACGACACCTGGCCATTCCTCAGCGCCTCCAGGGTGATCTCCAGGGGAGCTTCCCGATGTTTAAACAGAAAATAGGCCCTTTTCAAGTTCGGGGGTTCCGGAGGAGTCTCGGGGAGGTCTCCCTCGAAGGGGACGACCAGCTCCCGGAGGGAGATGGCCGAAGGGGACCGCGTCGGAATCACCCCCTCTTCGGTTACGAGCACGAGACCCCGGACCTCGAACTCCTCGATCACCCTCTCCACCTCCCCGGGGGGCACCCGAAGGGTTTGAGATAGGGTCACCAGGGAAAGGGGGGTCTCCCCCCGGGTGTAGGCCTCAACGAGCTCCAGCATCACCGCCACGGACAGCATCGCGGGGGGCAGGCGATAGCCGTTTCCCAGCCAGTCCTTTTCCTCGTAAACCCCCGCCGCTTCGGCTCCGAAGAGGGTCACCGCCCAGGAGAGAAAGAGCCATAGCAGGAAGAAGGGCAGCGCCGAAAGGGAACCGTAAAGCTTGGAGTAGGCCACCGCCTTGGAGGTGTAAAAGGTGTAAAGGTAGGCGGTAAGGAGCCACATCAGCCCGGCCACCCCTCCTCCGAAAAGGGCCGCCCGGAGGGGAATGCGTCGGTTGGGGAGGTAGAGGTAAAGCCCGGTGAAGAAAAGGACCACCGTGAGCACATAGAGCACCTTCAGCAGGAGGGTCGCCACGAACTTTTTGGCGAAGTGGGAAAGGTAGAAGGCCCCGGCCGGAGGAAGTAGCAGAAAGATGGGCCCCAGCGTAAGGATCATCCAGTAAGCCGCGATCTTCTGAGGAAAACTTCGGCCCTTTTTCACTCGAAAGATTCGGTTCAGCACCCCTTCGGTTTCCATCAGCAGTCCAAGAATCATGACGAAGAAGATGAGCATGCTGGCCCGTCCCAGAGGGGCCTGCTGGGCCTTGGCCAGCAGCCGGAGAAGAGTCTCCTGAACGGTCTCGATGGCGGCGGGATTCAGGAAGCGGGTGAGGAATTGTTCACTTACGGCTACGATGTCCTCGGCCTGGATGAAGAGCCTGGCTATGGCGAAGGCCAGGGCCAGGAGCGGCACCAGGGAAAAAAGGGTGGTATAGGTGAGGGCCTGGGCCTCGGTGAAACAGCGATCCGCGGAAAAGCGTCGCCAGACGGTCCTCCAGAAAGTAAAATTCAGCATCTCCGTTCGCACAGAAACTCTTCCCTTTGCCAAGCGAAGAATCAAAACACCCGGGCCCCCGGATGGGTCTCAAGCCAGCTTTCCAGAAAGGACTCCGTAATAGCGGCCAGGCGTTTCTGGTACTCCTCCTGAGTTAACCGGGATCCCTTAAGTCCGCCACGAAGATTTATCTCCATGAGGTAGGGGCCGCCCTCCCGAGTGTAGACCATGTCCAGATGCGCATAGGGGAAATCCCCGCGCCGCATGACCCGACGACAGAACTCCAGCTCCCCCTCCGACAACTCATAGGGTCTCGAGTGCCCGCCGAAATAAAGATTATGCCTGAAACTGTAAGGATGGCACCTCTCGTAAGCCTCCACATAATCTCCCAGGATCACCACCCGGATGTCCCGCAGTTCCCGAAAACGGGGTTGCAACACGAAGGGGAACCGCAGGGGCTCGCGACCGGCGTGGTTAAAAATCTCCTCCACACTTCTCCAGAGGTGTACCCCCAGTCCGCAGTTCGCCCGATCTTCCTTGGTCACCACCTCCTCCACCCCGAGCTCCGCGTATTCGGTAAGCGCCCGAATGACATCGTGGCGATCCCGGATCACCCGGGTCCCCGGGGGCATGAAGCTGCCGAGCACGGTGGCCTGAAGGGCCTTGGAACGGGAAAGGGCCTGGGAAAGAAGCGAGGGGAAGGCCCGCACTCCCCGTGTCGCCAGATCCAGAAGAAGTCCCTCCTCTCCGGGCTTAAGGCTGATTCGCGTAAGGATCAGATCTCCGGCCCCGAGCTCCTCGTACCGCTCCCGCAGGGTGCGGTTGGAGGTAATTACCCAGGGAGGGCGCATCAAAACTTGTCCCGAAGATGACTGAGGTCCGCCTGACACCTCCCGCAATAAAATCTGACCAGACCGGCCACCTCCATGTTCTCCTCCACCGGGACGAAGGTCCCGTCCTCGTTCTGGAGAAAATGCACTATTACATAGGCGTTTTCCGCCACCTCGTAAAACTCCTCGTCGTTTCCGCAGTAGGGACAGACCACCTTCTCCCGCACCAGGACCGTGACCGGCTTGCGGGCCACGATGCGATGGCGCCTCTCCGGAGAATTGGCGTTCTTGGTCATCTTTGCGGCCTCCCTATCTTTCATAGTAGCCCACGAAGGACGCCTTCTCCAGAATGTGCCCGGCCAGATAACGCTCCACCTCGGCAAAGGAAGGTCTTTCCGGCAGATTCACCCTCTCCACATCCAGGGCGTAGAGGATGAAGTGGTACGGATGGGGGCCCGTGCCCGGCGGAGGCTGGGGCCCACCGTATCCGGTAAAACCGTAGGAATTTACGAGCTCTCGCGCCCCGGCCGGCAGACCCTTCCCCGAAGCCCCCTCCGGCAACTCCGTAACCGTGGGAGGAATGTTGATCACCACCCAGTGCATCCAGTTTCGCGCCACGGGATGCGTGTCCACGCAAATCAGGACCAGAGACCGGGCCTCCTTCGGCACCCCTTCCCACCTGAGAGGAGGAGAAAGGTTCTCCCCCCCGGCCGCGGGCATCACATACTTTTTCGGTATCTTCCCTTCGTCGGGAATCTCCGGAGACCATATCCTCATGGCCACCCCCCTGCCGTTAAAAAGGATCACAAACAAGACTAAGGCCCCGAAAAGAGACCACCACCTCATGCTTAAATGATAAGTAGAAAAGAGACGAACTACAAGAGAGGAAATTAACGGGGGTGCCCGGCCTTAACTCTCTCCGCAAGAGCAATCCTCGTAAGTGCCCTCTGTAGAGCCGCCCGGGCCCGGGCCTCGGCCACCCGATCGCCCCTGGCCTGAGCCTCCTGCAGGCGCTTCTCCGCCCTTTCCTTGGCCCGGAGGGCCCGCTCCACATCGATTTCGTAAGCCCTCTCCGCCGCCTCCACCAGGAAGGTCACCTTCTTGCCGGTAACCTCACAGAAACCACCGCTCACCGCCACCCACTCTTCCTTGTCCCCCACCCGGTAGTGAAGAGGACCGATCTTTATCCCCGCCACCATGGGGGCGTGGCCGGCCATCACTCCAAACTCACCGGCCACGCCCGGTGCGGTCACGATGTCCACCTCTTCGCTTACCACCACCTTGTCCGGCGTAACTATCTCCAGGAGAATGCGCGCCATCGTTTAGCCTCCGGCCGCCATCTGTTTGGCCTTTTCCACCGCCTCCTCAATGGAACCCACCATGTAAAAGGCCTGCTCCGGAAGGTCGTCGTGCTTGCCCTCCAGAATCTCCTTGAACCCCCGAATGGTGTCCTCCAGTTTCACATACCGCCCGGGAGTACCGGTGAACTGCTCGGCCACATGGAAGGGCTGCGAGAGAAACCGCTGAATTCGACGGGCCCGGGCCACGATGATCTTGTCCTCCTCGGAAAGCTCGTCCATTCCGAGAATGGCAATGATGTCCTGAAGGTCCTTGTAGCGCTGAAGAACCTGCTGCACCTGCCGCGCCACCTGATAGTGTTCCTCACCCAGTACATTGGGGTCGAGAATGCGGGACTGCGAATCCAGCGGATCCACCGCCGGATAGATTCCCAGCTCGGCGATCTGCCGGGAAAGCACCACCGTCCCGTCCAGATGGGCGAAGGTGGTGGCCGGAGCCGGGTCGGTCAGGTCGTCGGCCGGCACATAAACACACTGCACCGAGGTAATGGACCCCTTGGTGGTGGAGGTGATCCGCTCCTGAAGGGCACCCAGGTCGGTGGCCAGGGTGGGCTGATATCCCACCGCCGAGGGGATCCGCCCCAGAAGGGCCGAGACCTCGGATCCGGCCTGGGTGAACCGGAAGATGTTGTCGATGAAAAGCAGCACATCCTGACCTTCCTCGTCGCGGAAGTACTCCGCCACCGTAACCCCGGTAAGCCCTACCCGGGCCCGGGCTCCCGGCGGCTCGTTCATCTGTCCGTAAACCAGAGCCGCCTTGTCGATAACCCCGGAGTGCTTCATCTCCAAGTAAAGGTCGTTACCTTCACGGGTGCGTTCCCCTACCCCGCAGAATACCGAAATACCACCGTGCTGCATGGCGATGTTGTGAATCATCTCCATCATGACCACGGTCTTGCCCACTCCGGCACCCCCGAAGGTGCCCATCTTACCACCGCGGGGGAAGGGAATGAGGAGGTCGAAGACCTTGATTCCGGTCTCCAGCACCCGGATGTTCACATCCTGATCGGTAAGGGCCGGGGCCGGACGGTGAATGGGATAAAACTTGTCCGCCTTGATGGGACCGGCCTCGTCCACGGGGTCGCCCACCACATTCATAATCCGCCCTAGGGTGGCCTTGCCCACCGGCACCTTGATGGGAGCCCCGGTGGCCACCACCTCCTGACCCCGGTAAAGACCATCCGTGGTGTCCATGGCGATGGTCCGGACCACATTGTCCCCCAGCTGCTGGGCCACCTCCAGCACCAGGTTCCAGGGACGATCGTCAATGGCCGGATTGGTCACCCGCAGGGCCTCCAGAATGCCAGGAAGATAATCTCCCGAAAACTCCACATCCACCACCGGACCCATGACCTGCACCACCCTGCCCACCGCCTTGACCTCTATCTTTTGGCCCGCGACCTCGATCACCTTTTCCGCCATATCCCTCACTCCTCCTTCAAGTATTCGGGTTGATTTTAACCCTGCTTAATGGCCTCCGCACCACCAACGATGTCCATAAGCTCCTTGGTGATGGAGGCCTGCCTGGTCTTGTTGAAAAGAAGCGTGAGATCCCGCACCATGTCCCCGCAGGCCCGGTTCGCATTGTCCATCGCCGTCATCCGGGCCGCCTGCTCGCTCACCGCCGTCTCCAGCATGGCCGCATAAATCCGCGTGTTCACATACATGGGAAGGATCTGCTCGAATAGCTCCTCCGGCGAGGGCTCGTAGATGGGGGCTCCCTTAAAGGTCTTCTCCGCCTGCGGACCCTCCTCCACGCTGATGGGCAGAAGTTTCTCGCGTTTGGGGATCTGACGCACTACATTTATAAAGTACCCGTAAATCACATGCGCCTCGTCAATCTCCCCGTCCAGGAAGGCCCGCATGGTGCGCCGCGCAATGGTCCGCGCATCCTGCATGAGGACCCGCCCCATCACATCGGTATAGCCCTCCAGGACCTCCGCCCGCCGCCTGAAATACTGATACCCCTTCTTGCCCACACAAATGAGCTTAACGCTTTGCCCCTCACGCTCCCGCTCAGCAATAAACTTTTCCGCCTCCTTGATGAGGTTGGTGTTGAAGGCCCCGCACAACCCCCGATCCGCAGTCACCAGCACCAGCCCCACCGTGCGCACCTCGCGCGTCTCCATCAGAGGAAACTGCGAGGGGAGCACCGCCCCGCTCGCTACGAGCTCGGCAATGACCTCCCTAAACTTCTCCCCGTAGGGACGGAACTTCTCCAGGCGGGTCTGGGCGCCGCGGAGCTTGGCCGCGGCCACCATGTTCATGGCCCGCGTGATCTGCCCGATCTTCTTGATGGCCTCTATCTTTCTCCGAATGTCCCTCAGGTTAGGCATCGCTCAACCCCTTACGGCACCGGTACGGGCTCTACATTGTAGTTCTTCTTGAATTCCTCGTTAAACTCCTTCATGGCCGCGTGCATCTTCTCCTCAAGCTCCGGACTGATCTCCTGCTTCTCCCGAATCTCCTTGTAAATCTCGGGATAACGGTTCTCAATGAATTGATAAAGCTCCCGCTCGTAGTCCGCGAGCACCTCCAGAGGCATCTCGTCCAGATACCCCCTGGTACCCGCAAAGAGAATACAGACCTGTTTCTCCACCGGAAGCGGCTGATACTGGGGCTGTTTCAGGATCTCGGTGAGCCGCGCCCCGCGGTGGAGCACCCGCTGGGTGGCCCGGTCGAGCTCGGAGCCGAACTGGGCAAAGGCCGCAAGCTCCCGATACTGCGCAAGCTCCAGACGCAGCCTTCCGGCCACCTGCTTCATGGCCTTGATCTGCGCCGCACCTCCCACCCGGGACACCGAAAGCCCCACATTAATGGCCGGACGAATTCCGGCGAAAAAGAGCCCCGGCTCCAGATACACCTGACCGTCGGTAATGGAAATCACATTGGTGGGAATGTAGGCCGACACATCTCCCTGCAGGGTCTCAATAATGGGAAGCGCCGTGAGCGACCCACCACCGTAATTCTCGTTGAGCTTGGCCGCCCGCTCCAGCAACCGCGAGTGGTTGTAAAAGATGTCCCCGGGATAGGCCTCACGCCCCGGCGGACGCCTGAGAAGCAGCGACACCTCACGGTAAGCATTGGCCTGCTTGGAAAGGTCGTCGTAAATGATGAGGGCGTGCCGGCCCGTGTCCCGGAAGTATTCCCCCATGGCGCAACCGGCGTAGGGTGCAATGTACTGCAGCGTGGCGGGATCCGAAGCACAGGCCACCACCACCGTGGTGTACTCCATGGCCCCGTACTTACGCAGGGTCTCCACGATCTGCGCCACCGTGGACTTCTTCTGCCCAACGGCCACATAAATGCAGTAGACATCGGTGTCTTTCTGCGCCAGGATGGCGTCCACGCAGATGGCCGTCTTTCCGGTCTGACGGTCTCCGATTATGAGCTCACGCTGCCCCCGACCGATGGGAGTCATGGCGTCGATGGCCTTGAGACCGGTGTACATAGGCTCGTGCACCGGACGCCGCGCAATGATCCCCGGCGCCTTTACCTCAATTCGCCGGAATTCCTTGGCCTCGATGGGCCCCTTGCCATCCAGCGGACGGCCCAGAGGATCCACCACGCGCCCGATCACCGCCTCGCCCACCGGCACCTCGGCGATGCGTCCGGTGCGCTTGGCAATGTCCCCCTCCTTAATCTTGGTGGCGTCACCCATAATGGGCACACCCACATTGTCGAACTCCAGGTTGAGCGCAATACCCATCTCACCGCCCGGGAACTCAACGAGCTCCATGGCCTGACAGTTGCGCAGACCGTACACCCGGGCCACTCCGTCTCCCACGGAGATGACCACACCCATCTCGTTGAGGTCTACCTTCTTCTCGTATTCCTCAATTCTCTTTTTGATCAGATCACTAATTTCCTCGGCTCTAATTCCCTGCTGCATATCAGGCCACCTCTCCCTTTATTATGGATTCTTTAAAGGCCTCAAGCTGGGTCCGGACGCTGCCGTCCAGGACCAGATCGCCAATTCTTACCACCAGTCCCCCGATGAGGTCGGGGTCCTCCTGAACGAGGAGCTTCACCTCCTTGCCGGTCATCTTCTTGAGGGCCTCGGCCAGCCGCCCCCTCTCCTCCTCACCCAGCGCAAAGGCCGCCCGCACCTCCGCCCGCACGATACCCAGCTCCTCGTCCAGCAACTGATCGTAGGCCTCGAGAATCCCCTGGATGTACTGAATGCGCTTCTTCTCCACCAGCAATCGCAGAAAGCGCGCCACCTCCTCGTCGAGCGCGAGCCCCTTAATGATGTCCTCCACGATCTCCATCTTGAGATCCGGAGGATAGATGGGGCTCTCCAGCGCCTCGAGCACCTCCGGAGAGGAAGCCAGAAAGGCGCTCACCTTCTTGAGCTCCTCCCCGTACTCCTTAACCTTGCCGCGATCCCTGGCCGCCGCAAAAAGACCCCTGGCGTATTTCTGGGCAACTATCGTCCTAATCAATGGACCACCCTCTCCACGGTTTCTATCTTTTCCACGAATTCCTCAAAGAGCCGCCTCTGATCCTCCTCGGTGATGTTCTTGCGGAGGATCTCTTCGGCCATCTTTACCGCCAGCTCCGCCACCTCCCGCTGAAGCTCAGCCCGGGCCCGGGCGAGCTCCTGCTGTATGTAAAGCTCGGCCTGCTGCTTGATGCGCTCGGCGTTCTTCCTGGCCTCCTCGACGATCCTCTGGGCCTCGTGCTCCCCCTGCTCGCGGAAGGACTCGAGCAACCGCTGCGCCTCGGCCTCAAGCCCCTTCAGCTTCTCCTGGAGCTCCGCGTAACGCTGCTCGGCCTCCCGCTTCTTGGCCATAAGGTCCTCGTACTCGTTAAGAATGGCCTCCCGCCGGGAACGGAACATGTTAACTATGGGATCCTTACCAAACTTGTAAAGAATCGCCACCAGAAGGAGAAAGTTGACCAGCCACCAGATGAAATTGGTAAGCTGCTCCCGGGTCACCCCGGCGTGCACCGCCGCCTCGTGCGGAGCGGATGCCCCGTGCATAAGCGTTTCCCCCGCGGCCAGCCCCAGCACACACCACACCACCGCTACCAGCAACCCCAGCCCCAGAACGCCTACCCACTTCCTCATAGCGCCCTCCCCAGGATCTTCTCCGCCATGGCCCGCGAAAAGACCTCTACCTGCTCGGAAAGGGCCTTCCGGGCGCTCTCTATCTGAGCCTGGATCTCGGCAAAAACTTTCTCCTTGTAGGCCTCGGCCTCCCGGGCCGCCTCCTCCAGAATGCGACGCTCCTCCTCCCGGGCCTTAGCCCGCAGAGCCTCCCGCTCGGCCGCAGCCCGACTGCGGGCCTCGGCCAAACCCTCCTCATAAGCCCGCAAACTCTCCTCAGCCCTGGCCAGAAGGGTCTCCGTCTCGGACTTGAGCCCCTCAAACCTGCTCCGGCGCTCCTCCAGGGTGCGCATCACCGGACGGATGAGAAGGGCATTAAAAATAAAGGTGAAGATCAGGGCCTCAATGATGGTAAGCCACAGCGTGATGTCAAAATTAAGCATGGCCTCCTCTGCCTCCCCAGCTTTTGCAGACCAAGTTCGCTTTTAGCGTAAAGTGGATGTTATGTCAAGCAATGTTTAGATCCAAAATTCCGAATTATAGAAAAGAAAAGCGCCTTCTCATCACCGAAGCCACCATTCCTAACATAATCAATGTGGAAAGGATGGAAGACCCCCCGTAACTGAGAAAGGGCAGAGGGAGGCTTGCGGCGGGAAGGATGTGAAGCACCCCACCCAGATTGACGAAAACCTGCCAGAAAAGGCCCATCGCCGCTCCGAAGGCCAGAAACCTCCCCAGGGGATCCCGGGCCAGATACCCGGCCTTAAGAGCGTAGAAGACCAGCAGAGCGTAAAGGGCCAGAACCAGGATAGAGCCGACGAATCCCCATTCCTCCGCCCACACGGCAAAGGCCAGATCGGTGTGCTTGGCCGGAAGATAATGAAGACGGGAAGAAAGACCCTTCCGGAAACCCTGCCCCAGGAGTCCGCCGGAGCCCACGGCGATGAGGGCCTGCCTGGTCTGATAGGACCACTTTTTCTGAGTCTTACCGGGTTTGAGGAAGGCCAGGATGCGCGCCCTTTGATAGGGTTTCAGGTGTCTCCAGAAAGGGGGGCCCACCATCAGGGAAAGGGCCAGCCCGGCCACCGCGATAGCCAGGATCAACCGTCGGGAAAGTCCGGCCATGAAGATCAGGCTCTCTCCGATCAAAAATAACAAAAAAGCCTGATCCAGATCGGTGACCGCGATCAGCACCATGGGCACCCCTATCAGGAGGTTGGCCAGCACAAAAAGGGGAAAGCGCAAACGGGGCTCGTGCTGATGGGCGAAAAAGAGGGCCAGAAGGGCCACCAGAAGGGGCTTGGCGAATTCGGAGGGCTGTACGCTGAACCCACCAAAGACGAGCCATCTCTTACCCGAAACGGCCATGTAGAGCAAAAGCAACACATACATCATGTAGATCGAAAAAATCCTGGGCCAGGTGAGGAGACGCCGGTAATCCACGAAATACAGCCCCAGGAAAACCACCACCCCGGTACCCATAAAAAGGGCCTGACGCACAAAATGGCTCCAGCCACCGGCGCTGTACTGATTGAGAAGGCCGCAGGCGAATAGCCCAAAGAGCGCCAGGAAAAAGGGCCACTCCACGAGCCAGATCTTTATCCTCACGGACTCTCTCCCCCGAAGTAAAGACGCAATACTCTGGCCGCTATGGGGGCGGCGACCCTCCCTCCGTGTCCTCCGTGTTCCACCAGCACTCCCACCACCAGCCGGGGATCCCGCGCCGGAGCGAAGGCCACGAACCAGGCGTGATCCCTCTTTTCGTAGGGGACCTCCTTCCCTTCCTCCATCGTCTTCCTCACCACCTGAGCGGTCCCCGTTTTACCGGCCACCAGGATCTCTTTAAGGCGGGCGGCCTTCCCGGTACCGTATTTACCGTTAACCGCCTCAACAAGTCCCGCGAGGACCCACCTGAGACTGGAGGACTTAACCGGCAGGCGTCCCTCTTGTTGAGGAGAAAACAGATCCACCTCTTTTCCGGAGGGATCGGCGATCTCCCGAACCACAAAGGGCCTCCACAGTCGTCCCCCGTTCGCAATAGCTCCGTAGAACTTGACCAGCTGGAGGAGGTTCACCTCAAGCGCCCCCTGGCCGATGGCCACTACCAGATTCTCTCCCTTCTGCCAGGGCTCGTGATACGCCCGCCTCTTCCACTCCCTATCCGGAACCAGGCCGGGATTTTCCCCCGGAAGGCCGAGCCCCGAGGGTCTTCCGAAACCGCAGGCCCGGGCGAACCTGGCCAGATAATCGATGTCCAGCCTCTCTCCCAGCACATAAAAGTACACATCGCAGGATTGCGCCAGGGCCTGAACCAGAGAAACCTTGCCGTGCCCCCACTTGCGCCAGCAGCGAAAGACCCGGCGTCCCAGACGGTAAAAACCCGGGCAATAAATCTTTTCCGAAGGTGATATGACCCCGGCCTCAAGCGCCGCGAGGAGGGTGACCGGCTTAAAGGTGGAGCCGGGATGATAGGCCAGAAGGGCCTTGTTGAGAAGCGGACGGAGGGGATCCCGATTGAGGTCCTTCCACTCCAGGGAGGAAAAACCCCGCAGGAATTTTTCCGGATCCGGTGCCGGGGCGCTCACCAGCGCCAGAAGAGCCCCCGTGCGCGGATCCATCACCACCACCGCCCCGGAACGCCCTTTTAAAAAGCCGTAAATGGCCTTCTGCAGGGAGGCATCCACCGTGAGAAAGAGATCCTTTCCGGGACGCGGCGGAACCTCGCTCACGATTCTCACCGTTCGCCCGAGGGCATCCCGTTCGACCTCCCTTTCCCCCTTTTTCCCGCGCAGCACCTCCTCAAAGGCCCTTTCCAGACCGGTCCTTCCCACCACATCCTGCGGTCCGTATCCTCTGGCCTTGAGCCGTGCAAGATCCTTACGGGACACCGTGGAAACATACCCCAAAAGGTGAAAAAAACTCCTTCCGAAGGGGTAAAAGCGTTCCGGGCGGGCCTCCACCCGAACCCCGGGCAGATAGTATCGACGGGCTTCAAGCCGGGCCACCTTCTCCCAATCGAGCCCCCGGCGGAAAAGTATCTCTCCGTAAGACTTTCTCTTCTTGAGGATGTATTCGGTCTTTAACGCAACGAAATCCTCATCCAGGATCCGGGCCAGAACCCGAAGGACCCGGTCCTCCTTGCCTCTAAGATAAAAGGGATCCAGATAAAGGTTGAAGGAGGGACGGTCCCCGGCAAGAAGCACCCCCCGTCGATCGAAGATGCGCCCCCGGGGGGCCGGAACGGAGACCCGGTAAAAGGTCCTCGCCCGGGCCAGCTTCCAGAAGTAATCGTGTCTAACAATTTGAAGATAGAAAAGTTTGATCAAAAGGATCAATAAAGCAAACAGAACGAAGTATCCCGCCGCCACGAACCTCCTCTGATAAATCTCCTCGGTCTTACGGGAGGTCATTTTCGACTTTTTTACTCCATCAACTTTAAACCCTCTTTTTCTGCCGCTTTGATCAATCGCTGGTCAAAAGCCCCGAACACTACTTCGCCCTCACCGGTCACTATAAGCGCGGAGGCCAAATGTATTCCGTCAAAAACTCTCAATCCATGCCGAAATATCAATTCTGCAGCCAGGTCTAAAACCTCCCGGCTAACCTCCACCACGGTATAACAGTTCCAGTCTTCGACAAATGCATTCCACAGGGAATCCAGATCTCCTTCCGAGATCCTCCCCTCTTTAAAAGCTCTCGTTAGAGCCGAAGCCATTTCCGCGTAAGATACATCGCTTGAAACTATTATGTCCGAGCGTCTTACCCAGTTTTTCACCCGTTCGCTGTGTTCTTCATCTATGTAAAGCTTCACCATTGCCGAGGTATCCAAATAGAAAATCATCTTCGATCTTCCACCACAAAATCAGAAATTGGCCTGCCCGGTTTCGGCTTTATTTTTGTCCCCCGGGGCTTTCCTTTTCCCCATCGGATCGGCACCTTTCGCCTGTAATCTTCCATCAGCTTTATTCTGATGAGCGTCTGGTAGCCGATACCCAATTCCGCGGCTTCTCGTTTCAGGTGGTCGATCAACACCTCCGGCAAGGTCAGGGTTACTCGTTTTGTCTTTCTCATTTTGGCATCCCTCCTGCATCTGTAATACATGCTATTGCCATCTTACAACACTTAAACTTCAGCATCCACCGGTCCGAAAGCCTCCCCCGATCCGCTAACGGCGTTGAAGATTCCCTCTATCGCCGTCTCTCCCCAATGGCGACGATCAAAAGAAGCGCCAGGGTGGTGAGAAGATTCTGCCAGAAAAAGGCCCTCCACCAGAGGGCCGGAAGCCCCCTTTCTAAAAGGTAAGGGATCAGGATAAAAAAGAACGCCTGAAAAAGAAAAAGGCTAAACAGCAGGGTAAAGACAAGCGGCCCGGGGCTTTCGAGGTTCAGATGCTTTTCCAGGAATCTCTGGGCCCAGAACACCGCAGAAGCGGCCAGCAATCCGGAAAAGATCCCGGGGGACCGGAAGTATCCCTCCCAGAGCCCCGTTAAAAGGAGAAGCCCGGCCCTCCCCGGTGGTCTATTCTTTAAGGCCAGGTAAAGCCCCAGAGCCAGAAAGAAGTCTCCAAAGGATCGCAAAAAAAGGGTCTCCAGCCAGTGCTGTAGCAAAAAGACTCCCACGAGAAGGGTCAGTTCACGCATCAGGGTTTATATTCCCGGCTCGTGATCAAGACGGCTACATAACGAAGTTTCCGAATATTTACCAGAGGACGAGCCTCTATGGTCTGAAAAAAGCCCTGGCGTTTCCGGGGAAGGATCCGGATAATTTTTCCCGCTCTTATTCCCGGCGGATAAAGGGCATCGGTGCCGGCCGTAAGCAACAGATCCCCCTCACGAAAATCCGTTCCGTAAGGCACATAGTCCAGAAGAAGGGGGCGTCCGAGCCCCTGCCCTTTGAGGATACCTCTTTCCCCGGAACGAGGGCTATAGACCTCTACCCCGCTTTCGGGGCTCACTATAGGGAGAACCCGGGCGTAGTGAGCCGCCACCTCCACCACCTGCCCCACGAGAACCCCGGGAGTGTCTCCCACCAGCGTGACCACCGGGGACTCCGGCTTGACCTGGTCCTTCTCCCCCCGATCGATAATTAGATACCCCTCAAAGGAATCCAGGGGATTGTAAATCACCCGGGCCGGCACATAAGGATACTTTCGAAAAAGTTTCTCCTTCTCCAGGGCCTCAAGCCCCTGACAAATGGCCATTTCTTCTCTGAGGCGTACGAGTTCGTTCCTGAGGCGTTCGTTCTCGCTTCTCAGAATACGGTTCTCCTGCTTGACCCTTACCAGATAAACATAGTGATCGAATCCCTCCCGAAAGGTGTTCCCGAGATAGGAGGTTACCTTTAAGACCGGGCCTAACAGGCCGAGAACCAGTCGAGGGGGATGAAGGTCTAGAATAAGAAAGAGGGAAAAAATCCCGACACCGAAAATCAAAAAAAGCGGCAAAAGGATCCTTATTCTGATCCGCGACACCCTTTAAGAGGTGAACATCAATTCCCGGAGCACATCGATGTTTTCCAGGGCCTTGCCGCACCCTAAAACCACCGAACACAGAGGGTCCTCGGCCACCATCACCGGGAGACTGGTCTCATCCCGAATAAGCTTGTCCAGATTCTTGAGGAGAGAACCGCCCCCGGTAAGGACTATCCCCCGATCCACGATGTCGGCGGCGAGCTCCGGAGGCGTCTGCTCCAGGGCCTCCTTTATGGCCTGCACGATGACCTGGATGGGTTCGTCAATGGCCTCCCGCACCTCCTCCGAGGAAATGGTAATGGTTTTGGGAACCCCGCTGACCAGATCCCTACCCTTGATTTCCATGGTCTGATACGGAGGTTCCGGAAGGACATTACCGATCTTGATCTTGATCTGTTCGGCGGTGTGTTCCCCGATGAGGAGGTTGTACTTGCGTTTGACATATTGCATGATGGCCTCGTCCAGCCGGTCCCCCGCCACCCGGACGGAGTTGCTGTAAACCACCCCGGCCAGGGAAATCACCGCCACCTCCGTGGTCCCCCCGCCGATGTCCACCACCATGTTGGCGGTGGGTTCGGTGATGGGGAGCCCGGCCCCTATGGCCGCGGCCATGGGTTCCTCAATGAGATAGACCTCCCGGGCCCCGGCGCTTTCGGCGCTCTCCCGCACGGCCCTCCTTTCCACCTGGGTGGTGCGGGAGGGCACACTGATGATGATGCGGGGACGCACCAGAAACCGGCGATTGTGGATCTTCTGAATGAAGTAACGCAGCATGGCCTCGGCCACCTCGAAGTCGGCGATAACGCCCTCCTTGAGCGGCCTTATGGCCTCGATGTTACCGGGGGTGCGGCCGAGCATCCTCTTGGCCTCCTCCCCCACCGCAAGCACCCGCTTGTAACGCCCGTCCTCCTTCACCGCCACCACCGAGGGCTCGCGCAAAACGATACCCTTGCCCTTCACATAAATAAGGGTGTTGGCCGTGCCCAGATCCACGGCCATGTCCATGGAAAAGAAACCGAAAAGAGACTTAATCATAACGCTCATTACTCTAGCAACTTTTTCCTGAAGCAGCAAGAATACTTTACGCTAACTCCTCGGGGGGTTATGTTATATCTATGATTCGAAATCCTTCGGTGGCCGGGCAATTCTATCCCGATGATCCCGCGGTTCTCCGGGCCGAGGTGGCCCGACTTATAAAACCCGCGGAGCCCCGGATAGAGGCCCGGATGGTGGTCTCCCCTCACGCCGGGTACATGTATTCGGGGGCGGTGGCCGGGGCGGTCTACGGCCGGCTGGAGCCTCCGGAGGTGGCGGTGGTCCTGGGGCCCAATCACACCGGTCTGGGGACCAGGGCCGCCCTCGTGCCGTACGGGGCCTTCCTCACCCCCCTGGGTGAGGTCCCCGTTGAAAGCGAGCTCGCCGAAGAGGTTCTCTCCCGCGTGGATTTCGTCAAAGACGACGCCCTGGCCCATCTCTACGAGCATTCCCTGGAGGTGCAGCTCCCCTTCCTCCAGTACATCCAGCCCGAGCTGAGTCTGGTGCCCCTGTGTCTTTCGCGACTCTCCATGGAAGAGATTCTGGCCCTCGGAAGGGGGCTGGCCGAGGCGGTGAGGCACTATCCCCGACGGGTATTGCTGGTGGCCAGCACTGACTTCAGCCACTATGTGCCCGACCGGGTGGCCCGCGAAAAAGATCGCCTGGCTATAGAACGCATCCTGGAACTGGATTCACAGGGGCTGGTGGAGGTGGTGTGGCGGGAGGACATCAGCATGTGCGGGGTAATTCCCACGGCGGTGGCTCTGGAGGCCGCCCGGCTCCTGGGAGCCTCCCGGGGAGAGTTGGTAAAATACGCCACCTCCGGCGAAGTTTCGGGAGACTACGCTCAGGTGGTAGGATACGCCGGAATACTGATCTGGTGAGGAATCATGAAGAGCGTAAAGACCCGTTTCCCCCCCAGTCCCACCGGACACCTCCATCTGGGAGGAGCCCGTACCGCACTTTTCAACTGGCTCTTTGCCCGGCACCACGGCGGCACCTTCGTTCTGCGCTTTGAGGACACCGATCGGGAGAGATCCCGTCAGGAATATGTGGACTCCATCCGGGAGGCCCTGGAGTGGCTGGGGCTTTACTGGGATGAGGGGCCTTACTTCCAGTCCGAGAGGCTGGAGGTATACCGGGAGTACGCGCGCCGACTTTACGAGGAGGGCAAGGCCTATTACTGCGAGTGTTCCCCGGAGGAGCTGGAACAAAAGCGCCGTGAGGCCCTGGCCGCCGGCCGCAAACCCGGCTACGACGGCACCTGCCGGGACAAGAATCTTCCCCCCGGTCCGGGGCGGGTCCTGCGGCTTCGGGTGCCGGAGACGGGAACCACGGTGGTGGAGGACCTGATCCGGGGGGCGGTGGCCTTCGACCACCGGGAGATAGACGACTTCATTCTGGTGCGCAGCGACGGCACCCCCACCTATCAATTCGCCGTGGTGGTAGACGACCTCACCATGGGCATAACCCATGTCATCCGGGGGGACGACCACCTCTCCAACACCCCCAAACAGATCCTCCTCTACGAGGCCCTGGGGGCCGAGCCTCCGCACTTCGCCCATGTGCCCATGATCCTGGGGCCGGACGGCACCCGGCTCTCCAAGCGCCACGGGGCCCTCTCCATCCTGGCTTACCGGGACGAAGGGTATCTTCCCCAGGCCCTGCGGAATTACCTGGTGCGCCTGGGCTGGTCCTACGGAGATCAGGAGATCTTCACCCTGGAGGAGATGATCGCAAAGTTCGATCTCACCAGGGTCAACAAGTCCGCAGCCCGCTTTGATCCGGACAAACTCCTGGCCATAAACGCCCACTGGCTCCGGGCCACCCCCACTCCGGAGCTTGCCGAGGAGGTCAAACCCTTCCTGGTCCGCCTGGGACTTCCCGTGCCGGAAAAGGCCTATCTGGTGGAAGCCCTGGAGACGGTGAAACCCCGGGCCCGCACCCTCCTCGAGGCCGCCGAGATGCTCGCTTTCTATCTGGTGGAGGAGGTGACCTACGACCCCAAGGCCGCGGAGAAGTTTCTCACCCCGGAGATGGAGCCGGTCTTTGAGCGCCTGGTGCGAGAGCTTGCCGGGGTGGAATTTTCGGACGAGGCCCTGGAGAGACTCTTTCGGGGTCTTTCCGAGGAATTGGGGCTAAAGCTCAAAAAGATCGCCCAGCCGGTGCGGGTGGCCCTTACCGGAAAGACGGTGAGTCCTGGGCTTTTCGAGGTCATGCGCGTTCTGGGACGGGAGAGGGTGTTGCGTCGGCTACAACGGGCTCTGGAATTCATCCGCAAGAGGTAACGATCATGAACGATCTCCTGGTTCTCACCCTCATTATCGTATTCTGGGTCCTCCTCAACCGGTTCATCCTTCCCCGCCTGGGGGTCCCCACCTGAGGCTCCATGGACAGTTGCTCGCTGGACCAGCGGGCCCGTAAAAAGAAAAAACGCTCCCGGCGGCGCTAAAGAAAGCTTCCTGGTGCCGAGGGCGGGACTCGAACCCGCACTAACCGCCCTCGTTCGATAAGAAATTAGAAGAAATTCAAAGCTATGTCAAGGTAGTATCTGTCCCCAAAGTGTCCCCAAGAGATTTCTTATAACTTCAATAGTCTAAGGCAATAGAAAAAGATAGGAAAAGATCGGCAGAACCAGTCATTACAGATTCTGGACCCTGGACAAAGACTTGGTGGACTTATAAGGCTCCATACCTACACATCTTCCAAAGATCACAATATTCGCAGGCAGATTCGTTTGTGGCCGGATACCAGTAGGGAGCTTCGATAATGTGCATGATCAGATACTTCACGAGTTCGGGAAATTTGGTCTTAAACCATTCTGCGTAAAGAGACGCACACTTTCCAAGTTTTTCGGGTTTAAGAAGGTAGATTTCTTCGCCCTTTTCGCGAAGCTTGATATTACTGGGAGCACTTTTTATGTGACACTCAGACCTCATGATTCCAAGGTTTTAGAGGCTGAAAATGTCACCTGTTTGATGACCCCATTAATATCTTTAAAATTCCTTCAGCCTTTGCCCAATTTACAATTTCTGCAGAGATAATAAAATATTCACATAATCCTATTTTCTTGATAATTTCTGCTTCATATTCAAGACGTTTACGATATTCTTTTTCCGGAGCAGAAAAATCCCCAAAATTCTTCAATTCGCTTAAGCGTTTCTCAAAATTTTCCCATAATTTCTTTTCAAAAATTTCTTCATAGTTGTGTTTTTGAGAAAATTTTAAATATATAGGCGCATTCAATTCTAGTTTTACATTACAACGATCTGCAATGCGTAATGTATTCTCTATTGCTTCTCTACACCAGGAAAATCGACCGATCATTTCATCAGGAGGGGCAAAATAAAGCTTATCCGTAAAACAATTAGAATTTTCTTTTTTAGAGAAAGTTTTATCGGATCGCATACATACTTTTATCTTTTGAGCATAGGCATCTTCCGGAAGAAGATAATGACAATCATTAGTTGCTACAAGTGGAATATTAAGTTCTTCAGCAAGTTTTAGTAGACCATCATTAATAATTTTTTGTTCTACAAGACCATTTTCCTGCACTTCAAGATAAAAACGTCCTGAAAAAATTTGAGCATACTCTTTAGCAATATGTCTCGCTTTATCTAATTTTCCTCTAAGAATAGCAGAAGGAATTTCTCCGTAAAGACATCCAGAAAGAGCAATTAACCCTTCATTAAATCTGTAAAGAAGTTCTTTGTTTACTATAGGTTTTTTCCCTGAACTTTTCAAATAAGCTTCCGTACATAGTTTTAAAAGATTTTTATATCCTATATTGTTCTCGCAAAGCAATACTAAGTGATAAACAGTATTTTTATCAATATTCTCATTAGAAACAAAAATTTCACACCCTAAAATAGGTTTTATTCCTAAAGAAATTGCTTTTTTGTAGAAATAAATAAGCCCAAAAAGAGAAGCATGATCTGTAATAGCAACAGCTTCATAACCAAATTCTTTAGCTTTAAGAAAAAGATCATCAATCCGAATGATTCCATCAAAAAGACTCCATTCTGTATGCAAATGGAGATGTACAAAATTTGCCATTTTGCTCCTCGCAACTTAAAAATTTATCGCTGTATAATTACTTTATCGTCTTTTTCTGACACCATTATGTCAAAAAGATTTTCCCTCTACATCTTTACGAGCTCCACTTTAAGCTCCTTAAATTCTTGGAAAAGTTTACCTTCAAAATTATGACAACATTATGACAGAGGTATTTTCATTTTTATTCCTAATATACCGCTGTCACCGAGGCAAGTTACCCTGAGACGCAAAAATTCCGTTTGTGGATAAAGGTATGGAGGGGCGGGATACCCTTATGGGATATCAAGGGCTGCAGCTCGGTCGAGAAGATGGCGATTGCCGTTATGGAGACAAAATGTACATCGTCCGCCTTCGGGAAGAGCCGATTTTTATAGGTTATTTCTGCGGAAAAGCAACCATCCGCACAGGAACTTTTTATGTAATTCAGGTCAAAAATACTTTGGATCGTATCGAGATTTATCTTCCGGGAGTTGTAAAATCTGAAAGAGAATTGTCACCTGAAGAAAGGAAAATGTTTAAATAAAGTTAATCTTCATTGTAAACAAATTGCAAACAACTTTCTAAATAATTCCTAATGAATTTTATTATTTTTTGGTAATTATCTTTGTCTTGAAGTAATTTTTCTGCAAAAGAACATACTATATAATTTTCTATTATCACACAACAATCTTTAAAATATTCTCTTTTCTCTTTGTTTGCTTTATACTTAAAAAGCTCTATAATATTTTTATCACAATCTTTATGTACACCTATCCATAATGGTGAACCATATTTTCTCCAAGCTTTTGACCAAATACCAAACCAAAGTAAAACATTATTTTTAAAACTAAAATATACTCCATATTCGTCTTCCCACCATTTATTTCTGAAAGCCTTATGAATAGAAACTTCATCTATTTTTTCTTTAGTTTCTAATTGCTGTACCGTTTTTTCTATGATATTAAAAAGTTTAGATAAAGCACAAAAAGTTTCTCGGCTGTATAGCACATTAACCTCCTCTAAAGAGAAATTTATAACTGAATTTTCATACCATTCGGACAATAAATTACAAAAATCAGCAATATATGGACTTAATAAATGTAAATTGTTGTCCTGCAATTCTTTTTTTATTTCTAGCCAATTTATTATTTTTATGTGAATTTCTTTGCTTTTCTTTTTATCTTTAAATTCGCATAATCTTCTTTCTAAATCACTCTTATAATCATAATCAGGAGGAATTATTGCCACAAAATGCAAAGACAAATTTTCACCCTGCTGATTGGCCAACCATTCTAAATAACTTTCAGGTTGATTTTCGGTTAATCTTCTATAAGGACTTATTTTAACTTCTATCAACATTTTTAATTTTTCATTTATTATTGCCAAGTCTGGTCTAGATTGATTTTCATTTAAGACAAATTGAAAATAAATATCTTCAAATTTTACATCTTGAGTTCCAAGATCTTTACCTACAAAAAGTCTAATCAAACTCTCTCGGATAGGTTTAAAAAACATCAATCCTTTAAGAAAAGAAGATACGCTATCTTCGTTAGAAAGAAGAAATTTTAAAATATTAAAACTCTCACGAAATTCACAATTCATATCCATTTTTGAAATCTTTGTAAAATTAAATTATTAAAAATTATTCTTCAACATATTTTATAATTTCTAATTCTTTCTTTAAAAATTGGTTCACGATAGTATTTATTTCTAAATTCTTTTTTAAAGCAATCTTTTCAAGCTCTTCTAGAATTTCACGTTCTAAATAAATCGGAATATAGAATTCGGCATCAGGACGGTAAAATTTTCCCCTCTCTCCTTTGGAAAAATCGTATTCTTTTTTCATTTCAAAGCCCTTCACTTAAAGTAATCCAACGATCTTCTTTTTCACTATGTTCTTCATCGTAAATGGATAAAGCGTTAGGATCTTTAAAAATTGTACATGCTCTCTCAAAGGAAACTTTATGTTTTTGAAGGTTGAGCTTCGCTTTTTGTGGATCCCATTCGAAATAATAGCGCATTTAGGCTATTTTCTAAATTAAAAAACCGGGTTTGTCCACGGCAAACCCTATCGAAGGTCGAGAACGCAGGCCTTCAGTCTCGCGTTCCAGTTCCCGTAAAAACCGGGCGGGATCTTTCTCCGCGCCAAGAAGAGAAAGTCGGCGATAAACGGTGGCGAAGTTTCCCGGGGTGAGCCTCAGGGTGTAAAGGCGCCGGCGGTGTTCCTCTCGGGCCGCATCCCCAAAGAGGGCCACGAAAAGTCGCCAGGCCTGCTCCGGCTCCATGGGGCGAAATTCCACCCGAAGGTCAAACCGCCGGGCCGTGGCTTCATCCAGTATCTCGGCAAAATTGGTGGTGCAGATGAACCAGCCCTCGTATCTCTCCATCCCGGTGAGCATCTCGTTGACCCAGGTGATCTCCCAGGAGTGACGGGCCTCGCGGCGCGTGCGCAGAAAGCTGTCCACCTCGTCGAGGAGAAGAACCGCCCCCTTCCGCTCGGCCTCCCGGAACATGGCGGCGATGGCTCTTTCCGTCTCGCCTACATAGGGAGAGAAGAGATCCGAGGCCCGGCGCACCAGGAGAGGACGCCCCAGGCGTTCGGCCAGGCGGTGGGCAAGCTCGGTCTTTCCGGTTCCCGGTGGCCCGTAGAAAAGAAGTCGGGCAGGATAGTCGCTTTCGGTCAGGGCGAAGATCTCCTCGATAGGCGGGCTGGTGTTCAGGACCTCCGCTCGGAAGGGGAGCTGGGGCCGGCTCTTACGGGCAGAGACGGGCCCTTTCCCCATAACCTGGAGGGTGGAGGAAAGGAGTCTTTCCAGGTCGCGCTCGGGCTCTCCGGAGTTTACCGTGGCCACCACCCGCGCGGCCCGGGTGATGAGGGCCGGAGGGATCTCCTCCCGGGCCAGGGTTTGCCGCCAGACCTCGCTCACCGGAAGCCTCTCCGTGGCCTCCCGAATTAACTGCAGGCGGATCTCCACAGGCATGCTCTCCACCGGAACCACAAGGTCGAAACGACGCAGATGGGCCGGGTCTATGCCTCTCAGGACATTTACTATCCAGATCACCGGAATCGGATTGCTTTCGAGGAAACGGTTGACCTGGATTTTGCTCGGAAGATCTTTCTTGGAAGGGCCTAACGAATTCATTCCTCCCAAAATGTCCTCGGCTTCGTCGAGAAGAATAATGGAACGCTCCGGGCCGGAGGAGAGGACCTGCTGAGCCACAAAGAGTGCCCTGAGGCGATCCGCAGGCGTGAAAGGTTCGAGATCCGGCTTGAGAAAGGCCACCTCAAAAAGATGGGCCTTGAGATGGGAAGCTAAGGCTTTGGAAAGTTCGGTCTTGCCAGTCCCCGGAGGCCCGTAGAGAAGCACATTTACTCCGGGACGCCTTTCCCGAAGGACTTTATCAAGATAACCTACAAGAATTTCTAACTCCGGAATATGGGAAAATCTTTCTAATGGGAAGGCGGAAGAAGAAACTCGACGGAAGTAACCGGAAAAGAATTCCCACCGATCCCGATGCGAAACAAAAAATTGTAAAAGAAATGTTTTGTATTCTATTTCAAAAAGATTGTGTAAACATGTCATCCCTCCTTGCCATAATTCTTTTATAGAAAGCAATTTTCCTGTAATAAGACGTCCAGTTGTTAAAACTTGACAAAGCTCTCCCAGAGATAAGTTAAAAAGTTGTGCCAAACAGTTTAAGGCAAAATTTAGAGACATCTCTCCCAGATCTTGCAAAAATTTTTCAAGAATTGGCTCGCTAGAAGCTAATAAAGCAAAGATAAAAAGAAGCTCCTCTTTCTCATCTAAACCGAGCTTTAGAAAAAATTTCTAAATTTTTCTTTAAAATTGGATCGGAAATTTCAGCTTTATTTTCAATTTTTGGTAGCAATTTATAGAGTTGATCAAAAAAGTATTCACTCTTAGCTGAAGCAGGAATGTTTTTCTTTTCAACAAGAAATTCAAGAGCATCTTTGTCAAAATACGATAATAGGAGATTTACCCAATTTTGACTATGATAATCAAAAGCTTCAAAAATTTCTCTAAGTCTTAATTCAATACGCGGCCTACAAATAATAGATAACTTGGCGATCCAGTAGGCCACAAGCCCGTTCTCTAAAAAAATTTCCTCCAAGGTTATCACCTCCGTGCTTTTGTAATTTTCCGCATCTTTAATTATGGAAAGGGATAGTGACACCCTTATGTCAGTAAATTTCAAGATCTGGATCGAACCGGAAAAAGATCTATAAAACATTGTTTAAAGATCTAAAATTGGTTATTCTTTAGATAAAAAATGAGTTTGGAGGAGCGAGATGCAGCCCCACAAGATAAGGAAACAGGAGTTGAAACAGATCACTCTTCTTCTTCCAGAGGTTCTTATAGAGCATTACAAGAAGAAGGCGGCCAAGCTGGGCATAGGGTATAGGACTCTGATCCGGTTGAAACTCATGGAGGATCTCTTGAAAGAAACAGAAGGGGAGATTCTTAGGGCTAGAGGCAAGCCCGAGGGCGCAGAGGTAGAACTCCAGGGAGAAGGAAAACTGGTCTCTGAAATGGTTATAGAGGATAGGAGATGATTCTTTATCTGGACACTTCAGCACTGGTAAAGCTTTATATCAAGGAGCCGGGGAGCGATATGGTAAGGGCGTACAGAGGGCGGGCGCAGGAAATAGCGACCAGCGTCGTGGCTTATACCGAGGCCTATTCGGCTTTCAGGAGGGCTTTTCGGGTGGAGAGAAGGATTACGGAAGAGGGCTTCAAGGAGGCAATCCGTAAATTCGAAAATGACTGGCGAGGTGGAGGTTACACTTTGGTGAGGGTGAGCGATTTGGTCTTGGAAACGGCCAGGGACTTGATTCTGAAGCATGGATTGAGAGGCTTCGACGGAATACATCTGGCTTCAGCACTGTTTCTAAAAATGAGCAGAGAGGAAATATGGTTCGGGGCCTTCGATAGTAGATTGACGGAAGCGGCGGAAAAAGAGGGATTGCTCCTGGCCTTTGGTGAGAACGGAGGAAAACCCCTTGTGCGCATGACATAATGGTGTCAGATCAAGAAGATTATTATGAGGCCATGAACAAATTCGATCGGCTGCTCTACATACTGAACAAGCTTGATCGGCGGGAGCGGGTGAGGGTGCCGGAGCTGGCGCAGGAGCTTGAGGTAAGCGAACGCACGGTTTACCGCTACCTAAATTCCCTCATGGAGGCCGGCTTTCCCATCTACTACGACAAGGAGCGCGGCACTTACGCCTTTACCTCGAACTTCAGCCTGCGCCGGGCTCTTCTTGAGACCGAAGAGGCCCTGGTGCTGGCACTCGCCCGGAGGTTCCTCGAACCTCTGCTGGGGGAGGCGGCGGCCCGCGCGCTAAATCAAATAGAGAACAAAATAACGGCCTCCCCCAGGGAAAGATTCTCGCATTTCACCGAGGTCTTCGGAGTTCAGGGCCTCTGTGACCCGCCCCATCTACTGGATCTCCTAAAGGACTTGTCTTCCGCCATCCGGGAGCACCGGGTGGTGAAAATCGAGTATGAGCGGGAGCCTGGAGAGACACCGGAGGAACGAGAAATCGAGCCATACTTCGTGTTTTTCACCGGGGAATTCTGGTATGTACATGCCTGGTGCCGCACCAAAGAAGGACAGCGAACCTTTGCCCTCGACAAGATCCGTACCTGGCAGCTCACGGATCGCTACTTTGTTCCTCGAAAAGAACTTCCTTCGGTTGAAGAGATTCAGGAAACCTTCGGGCCTTACGTAGATGAGTGTCCGCAGGAGGTGATCGTACATTTCGCCCCTGAAGTAAGGCAATATTTTTTGCGCCGCAAATGGGTGAAAGATCAGTCGTGCCGGGAACTTGGGAACGGATGGCTTGAGGTGCGCTTTATGATCCGGGGACTGGAAGGATTCAAACACTGGCTTTATCGCTGGATACCTTATTTCAAGGTAATAGCTCCTCAGAGCCTCGCTCAAAAAATCGAAAGAGACTTGGAAGACTTTCTCAGTAAGACCGAATGAGGGATTATATAACTGCCAGACTTCAAAAAGAACTTCGTATGATCGCAAAATTAAACCTTGAGCATGTTTTTATGGAAGCCGCTAGATGGGTAAAAGAGGCCCGGAAAAAGGGTTTTGTGGTGGGGCCGGGATTTGATGTTATGCCCTCGTCTTTTTTGGCCTATTATTACGAAATAACAGCTATTGATCCCTTAGAGTACGGACTCCATTTCGAGTGTTTCGCTTGCCGGGAGCAGCCCGTTATTACTTTAGTTCTCTCGAGCAAAGGCAGTATCTGGCTAAAAAGCCAGATCGTAGAAAAAAAGCTTCCAGTCGAAATTAAAAGTTTTTCTCTGCTAGACTATCTAGAGAGCCGTGAAGGGTGGGACCAAAATTGGAACTCTCTCAAAAAAGGCGAACCATGGAAATATCTTGCCGAAAGTAAGGTCCTAGAAGTATTAGAACCTGAGTATTCGAATGAATTCCGGGAGTTTATTCTTGAAGCTCGCCCTACAAGTTTAATTGAGTTAGCCACGGTCATTGCCCTCTTCAGACCGGCACCGGTCGAGCTCGGGCTAGCGGACCAATACATTGAAGCCCCAAAGGGAAAAACTAGACCTTTACTTCCAGAGATAGTCCATATTTTGAAAGAAACACGCGGTGTGCTTATTTTCCGTGAACAATACATGGATATAGCCCATCTGGTTACTGGATACTCCCTGGAGGAAGCTTATTGGTTTGCTCGGATCTTGGGAAGAAAATTTAGGGAGGAGATAGAATTCCAGCGGGAGAAATTTGTTCGCTCCGCTATCCGAAAAGGTCTAAGCTCCAGGAGGGCTAAAGAGTTATTTAATTTTCTAGAAAAATCCGCTGGTTCTATGTACTCAAAATCTCATGCTTTAGCTTTAGCCACAATGTTATGTAAAGCGTTATCATTCTTAAATTAAGTCCGATACTTTGGTTGATATGCTCCGAATTTTGGCCCCCTTGGGGAGTCCTCACCGTCAGATTAAATCTGTAGTAATTTTAAAACAACCAGCTGCTTATTATCCACTGCCTCCTGAACTCCCCGAGGAGTGGCCTAGCCGGCCCCTCCTCGGGGCTAGCTTTTAAGTTTTTTTCACTATTGGGCCTCTCTGAAGGAGCGGATACCGCAGGTCCGGATATCCGGAAACTCCGCACAAGGAGGAGCACCACGGAACCAGCGCAACCAAGATCGCCATGAGATCCAGATCCAGACCAAGATCCATTTCCTTTCGTCCTTCCCTTCGGTGTCCTCACCTAAAGAAAGATCCGAGGAAAAGATCTTTCCGGAAGGACTAAGAAAGCTTTCAGAAGGGTCTCAGAGGGGGTCTCGTGGAAGAATATATAGATCCAATAATGATTAGTTCTTCCTGGCAGAGTCGATCCTTCCCGCCAAAGAGTAGATCTCCTGCTATCTCAGAGCCAGGTTCTCCCTCTACTGGGGTGGCCAGCAGGTTTTCGGCAAGTCTGTCCTAAAAATGCCCAACGGTTGTCGAAAAACGACGCCTTCTCAAATTGAAAAACGATTTTCGAAAAAACTCAGTATGGCAGAAATTCGTGGAACGGTCATCATTTTCGATCATTTTTTTGATTCTGCTGAGACTCTTCCTGTGGGAAGGGTCTGGGGGAGTCCGCAGAAGAAAAGGGCTCGATCCAGAGAGGCCTCTGGCAGGCGATTTTTTTCGCAATATCCCTCTTTCGGCCAGCCTTTGAGAAGAAGAGGCCTACATTACTGCAACTTAAAGATGCCTGAGTCGGATCATTCTTCAGGTAAAGCCTTGATCCTCCATGAAAGGACCGTCTCTTACTCGAGACCAATTTTTGAAAACGGATTTGATTACGGCTACCAAGCCTGCGGCACGGTGGCATTCCTTAGAAACATACGGCCACCGCCAAGTGGCGATCTCCGTCACTATCCAACCTATCCCCTCTCTAGAAGACTCAGAAGGGGAAGTGTTTTGAAAACCATCTTTCGAAAAATTGCCCTCCGAGATCGGAAGCGAAACGCAATTCCGAGGAAGATCCTCAAGAGGTAACCCGGGCCTCAGCTCGGCCGAGATCTCCAGGTTCCCCCAGAAGATGAACTCCCGATACTTCCCTCGCCCTTCCTTTTTAGCGGCCAAACAGCTTACCCTCTCCACCAGGGCCAGGTTCTCCCCGAAGACCTCCCGGTACATCTCAACAAGCCCCTCGTGAAAAACATTCGTCCCCAGGATCACGGCTCCCCGCTCAAGCGCCCGCGATAGAGCCTTGAGGAGCCTCTCCTGATCCTCCCATCCGAAGGCCTTGAGCACATAGTCTTTGAACCCTACTTTTTCGCGAAGCGCATACGGAGGATCTATAAAGAGAAAGTCACCCTCACCCGCTAGATCTACCAGGGCCTCAAAATCACTCACGCGGAGATCCGCAGCTTGAAGGGCCCAGGAAACCTCCTCCCAGAATTCCGGGGGCGGAAGAGCCCTGATCCTCTTTCCCATGGGGAGCGTTGAACTCGCCCCGCATGTTGTACCGACAAAGCCCATTGAAACAGGCACTGTTTAGATACAGGAACCATGCGGCCCGCTCAAAGATCCTTTCAGGCCGCTCTCTCCGAACTCGGGTGTAATACTCCTTTGAATGTTTTTCGTAGTGGACCTTGAGAAGCTCGTAGACACGGCACCAGTCCTCCCGCAGTGCCTCATAGGTAAGGATCAGATCTTCGTTTATGTCTCCGAGAATGGCCTTTTCGGGAAGAAGAGAGAAAAAGACTGCTCCGGAGCCCAGAAAGGGCTCGATGTAGCGGTTGAACTCTCTGGGAAACATATCCCCATACCTTACGGTAAGCCACCTCTTGCCTCCCACCCACCGCAGAAAAGGCTTCAAGCCCCTTCTCATAATACGACTCTCTGCTTAAGTGCTTTTTGGTCCTTTTAAAAAAAGAAGAGACAAGAAAACATTTGATCAGGCTGTTCCTCTAGACTAGGGAGATCTCTCCACCCCCGAAAGTTTTTTTCTCCGAAAAAGTGAAAGATCAAAAATTGAAAAAGAGCCAGCATACGCCGCATGGCCACAAAAAAGAAAGAGATGGAAATTTGGGGGCGGAGACTGATCGGGGGTGGGGAACTTCTTGACAGAAAAAGGGCCGCGTGGTTGATCATCCTGGAAAAGTTCCTCGAGTCCGGGGAGCTACGGAGGGGCCGAGTGCACATTCGTACCAAAGAGAAGTGCCCCCGGTGCAAAAGGAACTTTCAGGAAACCCCGGTGGGTCTCATCTGCCCCAAGTGCTTCACCACACCGAGACGCTACTTCATAGACCTTTCCTGGCAGGGAAGACGCATCCGGCTCTATTCCGACAAACAGGGAAACCCTTTGAGTAGCTTTGAGCAGGCCAAACAGCTCCAGCAAGTCATCGCCTTTGAGATAGAAAACCGCACTTTTGATCCCTCAAGGTATGTCCTTCGGGACCAGAAGGAATTTTTGTTCCCGACCTACATTGAAAGGTTTATAGAGCACTCCGAAAGAAAGGGTCTTAAACCCAGCGCCTTGAAAGATCGCAAGAGAATCCTGAGGACCCATGTTCTGGGGTTTTTCATGTCTTTGGGGATAGACGACATTCGAGACATTCGGAAGAAACACATCGAGGAATTCGTGGATCATCTGCGTAAAAGAGGGAAAGCTCCCAAGACGATTTACAACATCGTGGCCGAGTTAAAGGCGCTTCTAAACTACGCCCACCGGCGGGAAGATTTGGAAAAGGTGCCGCAGTTTCCGGAGATAAAGCTTCCCGAACGCATACCGGCGGGCTTGGATCTTGAGGTTCAGCTTGAGATCTTAAAACGCATTTCGGTTGAACACCGCCCCATCTTTCAGTTCATGATGACCTACGGTTGTCGTCCCGGCGAGGCAAGGGCCTTGATGTGGGATTGCGTTAACTTTTCGTCCAAAGAGATACTTATCAAACGGACTTTCAGCCACCGGAAGCTTGTGGAGCTTCCCAAAGAGGGAAAATGGAAGGTTTTACCCATGCACTCCGGGATCGAGGAGATCCTGAGAGAGCTTGCCCGGCGCAAAAGGTCCCTTTTTGTGTTCTCGCATTCGAGGGCGGACCACTACGGGGAGGCCCTGCTTTCAAAGCTCTGGAGGAAGGCTTGCGCTGAGATAGGTCTTGAAGGAGTTAGTCTTTATGAGGGCGTGAGGCACTCTTTCGCCTATCAGCTGCTCAAACAGGGACTTTCCTATGAGGAGATTGGAGCTTACATGGGACATTCGGATGTGAGAACCACTCGGAAGTATGCCCGCCTTAACCCGAAGCTTATCACTCTTTCCGAGGTGGAGGACCGGTCCCGTAAGCTGGTTTCCCTTGGGGACTGGGTTGAAAAGCGGGAAAAGAAGGCTTCCTCTAATCGGGAATAATCAGCCAAAATAGGAAGTCAAATTCCTAAAACCCCTCTTATTGAGAAAGAGTCTCAGGTCTCTATCCCTTGTGTATCAAGAGTTTCCGAGAATTTGTCCCCAGGTTGTCCCCAAGAGGGATTTGTAGTCTCTGAAAGCCTTGATAATCAAGGAAAAGATGGTGCCGAGGGCGGGAGTCGAACCCGCACGGGCGCAAGGCCCAGTGGATTTTGAGTCCACCGCGTCTGCCAGTTCCGCCACCTCGGCGTCGGTCTTAATTTTAAACTATGAGCTCATCCGTTGCCAAGGTCCGGGAGCCGCGACTGGAAAGAGTCACCGAGGTCGGACCGGATCAACTCAAGTCCCTCGTCGCCCTCTACGAGGCTGCCTATCGGGACGACGAGCTTTATTCGGAGAAGGGGTCTAAACGAATCCGCCGGTATCTCCGCTGGTTGCTGAGGCACGCCCGGGGGGCCTTCTGGATCGCCTGGTCCGGGGAAAAGCCGGTGGGCTTCCTGGCCCTTGAGGAACTCGATCCGGTGCCGGAGATCCACGAGATCGTGGTCGCTCCGGAATGGCAGGGTCGGGGACTCGCCGAGCGCCTCATGGAGGAGGCCCTCGCCTACCTCCGGCAAAGAGGCTGGAGGCGGGTGGCCCTCTGGGTGGGGGAATACAACTTCCGGGCGCAGCGGTTCTATCGCCGACTGGGATTCAGGATCACGGACAGGGTGGGCATCTGGTTGCGCATGGAAAAGGAACTTCAGGAAAAAGAGTGCACCAGCTCCCGGAGCACCGCCAGCGCCGTCTCCGCTTCGGAGAGGGGGAGCTTCTCCTCCGGGGTGTGACACAGGGAAAGGTCTCCGGGGCCGAAGACCACGGCCTCGGTACCGGCGGCCACCAGATGCGCGGCGTCCGTCCAGCTGGGCATTCCGGAGAAAACGGGTTTCCTACCCGTGGCCCGGCGATAGGCCTCCCCCAGCCTCCTGGCCACCTCGGCCTCGGCCCCCAGGCTGTAAGCCTCGGAAACATCCTTCACCCGATAACTCACCCAGGGGAAACGCCCCAGGTAATCCTCGATCTCCTTCATGATTCTCGAAAGATCCTGGCCGGGAAGGATCCTGAACTCGATCTCGAGTTCCACCCGATCCGGCACCCTGAGCTCGCCGTCGCCCCCCACGAATTTTTCCACATTGAACCCGGAAGGCCCGATCAGGGGATCCTCCTCGTAGAGAAAAGAGAGCCTCTTGAGACCGCTCACCAGATCCATGGCCCGCTCTATGGCGTTGTCCCCCCGAAAGGCCAGACTTCCGTGGACCGCCCTCCCCCGCACCTCTATCTCGTACTCCACCGATCCCCCTTCGGATACGGCCACGGTGAGACGGGTGGGCTCGAGCACCACCGCGTACGGGAAACGGTAGGCTCGGGAAAGCTCGAGGGATCCCCGCCCCTCGTTCTCTTCGTCCACCAGAAAGGCCAGGGCCAGGGAGGGGCGTAACCCCTGCCTATGTAACTCCTCGGCCAGGAGGAGAAGAAGGGCCACCCCGGCCTTGGCGTCGCAGACTCCCACGCCCAGAAGCTCGTCATCCCTCCGGCGGGGGGGATAAATCCCCAGATGGAGGGGCACCGTATCCACATGGGTGGTGAGCAGCAGATGCGGATCCTCGGAAAAAAACAGGAGGAGGTTCGGCCCGCAGTGCGAAACCTCCTGGAAGATGGGCTCGAGCCCCCGGTGCCGCAACCAGCGGGCGATGAAGTCCTGGATCGCCCCCTCTCGACCGCTTTCACTGGGGATCTCCGCCAGCCTAAGGATCAGTTCCGCAAGCCTTTCCCTCATCGATCTTCCCCGGGGACGCGGAAGGAAATGAGAGGACAGTTGCGACATGTGTCCTCTCCCACCAGCCGGGGACCACCCAGGAAGGACACCCGTCCTTTGCCGGCCTTGTCCTCGAGCACGCGGAGCACCGTCTCAAAGGCCGGACCGGAAAAGGCCAGAAAGAGCTCCCCGCGATCCATCTTGCCGGAAGAAAAGGCCCCGGGGCAGGGAAGACTCAGGGCCGGCTCGCCGGTAAGATAGGCCCTGACCATAGTGCCGCAGACCGCGGCGTTGGGATAGTGCACCAGCGGAAGCTCGGACCTGCCGGAGCCGAAGAGGTAGAAATCCAGGAGATGCGCGGCCTGAAGGGCGTCCACCACCATGAGCACCGCGTCCGGACGCTCCGTAACCTCCTCAAGGGGCAAAAAGGCCATCCCCCGGAACCTCCCCTCGGGAAGCCTCAACCTCTCCGCATAGAGCCTCTCGGCTGCCTCGGGCTGGAGAAACTTGTGGAGGGTCTTCTTGACCCTTTCCTCCCTGAAGGGAAAACCGCATACGAAGGCCGCGGTCTGACAGTGAAGCCCCTCCGGGGTGAGAAAAACGCCCTCACCCACCTCCCGCACATGGGCCACCACCTGGCAGATGGAAAGCCGGTTTTTGGGACGGGCCAGGGGTCGGGAGGGTTCCCCCTCCAGAAAGTAAACCGCCACCGGCTCGTGGTAGAGACGCAGAGTGCGCAACATGAGTTCGGAAACCTTCCGTCCCTCCATTAGCCCACCTCCGCACCCGGGGAGACCTCCCCCTCGGGAACGAGAAGCCTGAGGCCGGTTTCGTCTCTGGCGGCGAGGATCATTCCCCGGGAGAGGACTCCCCTGATCTTGGCCGGCTTGAGGTTGGCCACCAGCACCACCTTCTTGCCCACCAGTTCCTCCGGCCGGTAGTATTCCGCTATACCGGCCACCACGGTGCGTTCCTCGGGGCAACGCACCGTGAGCTTGAGGAGACGATCGGTGCCGGGAACCCTTTCCGCAGCCACCACCTCAGCCACCCGGAGGTCCCACTTCCTGAATTCCTCGATGGGAAGTTCCCTGGTCTCCATCTCTTCCTCCTTTTGCGATTCCGGACTCGGAGAAGAAACGGGTCTTTCCAGCCGCGGGAAGAGGACCGGCCCTCGCTCCGTGGCTCCCTCGGGCCGGAGTCTTCCCCACGAGAGGGCCTCCTCCGCGGAAAGGGCCTCCCGGGGGGAAAGCCCCAGATTGCGGAGGAGGGTCTCCATGGATCGGGGCATCACCGGCCACAGGGCCACCGCGAAGATCCGTAACGCCTCGAGCAGGGTGTAGAGCACGCGGGAAAGGCGCTCCGTGTTTCCCTTCTTGCGGAGTTCCCAGGGGGCCTCCCGATCCACATACCTATTGGCCTCTCCCACCGCTTCGTTGATAAGGGCGAGGGCCCGATGGAACCGGAAGGCCTCCATTTCGGAGAAGTACTCCCTCACCGCGGTGAGAATCCTTTCGGCAAGGGCCCGATCCGCCGGAGTTTCCGGCCCGGGCCCGGGCACCCGACCACCGTGGTACTTTTTCACCATGGAAAGGGTGCGGAAAACCAGGTTTCCGAAATCGTTGGCCAGTTCCGCGTTGGTACGCACCACCAGCGCCTCCTCGCTGAACTCCGCGTCCTGTCCGAAGGCCATCTCGCGCAACAAAAAGTAACGCACCCGATCCGCCCCGTAGCGCTCCACCAGATCCCGGGGGCGCACCACATTGCCCAGGCTCTTGGACATCTTGGCGTGATGCATGTTCCAGTAGCCGTGCACATGGAGACGGCGATAGACCGGAAGTCCCAGGGCGCGGAGCATGATGGGCCAGTAGATGGCGTGGGGCTTGAGGATGTCCTTGGCGATCACATGCTCCGCCACGGCCCACCACTTCTCCCACGAGGGATCCTCCGGATACCCGATTCCGGAAAGGTAGTTCAGCAGGGCGTCAAACCACACATAGGTGACATAGTTCTCGTCGAAGGGGAATTCTATGCCCCAGGAAAGGCGACTCCTGGGGCGGGAAATGCAGAGGGGCCCCAGATCCTCGCGGAGAAGCCCGAGAACCTCCTCCCGATATCCCGGAGGGTTGATGAAATCGGGATGCCTTTTCAGGTGATCTAGAAGCCAGTCCTGGTAACGGGGTAGGTCAAAAAAATAGTTGCTCTCTTTAAGGGGGGTGGGTGGGCTCTGGTGATCCGGACACCGGCCGTCCACCAGCTCCTTCCCCGTGAGGAAACGCTCGCAACCGAAACAGTAGAGCCCCTCGTATTCTCCGAAGGAAATGTCTCCCCTGTCGTAGAGGGTCTGGAGCACCCGCTGCACCACCCGTTTGTGCCCGGGATCGGTGGTGCGGATGAAGCGGGTGTATTCTATGTGAAGGATGGGCCAGGTCTCCCGGAACTTGGCGGCTATCCGGTCCACATATTCCTTAGGGGTAAGGCCAACCTTTTCGGCGGCCCGCACGATCTTGTCCCCGTGTTCGTCGGTGCCGGTCAGGAAAAAGACCTCTTCCCCCTTGAGGCGCTTGAGCCGGGCCACGGTATCCGCCACCACGGTGGTGTAGGCGTGCCCCAGATGGGGCTCGGCGTTTACATAGTAGATGGGGGTGGTGATGTAGTAAGCCATCAGGCCGCCCCTCCCTGAGAGAGTATTTCCCGCAACTCCTCGGCCGGGATCTCCACCTCCCGTCCCTCCTGGTTTTCCAGGACCACGGTCTGACGAAAGATATTGTATCGCACCACCCGGCAGGGACCGGCCGGGGTCTGGATCTTCTTGCCGATCTTGGGAAGGCTCTGCGAGAGCTCCTGGTAGACCTGATATTCGTAAAGAAGGCAGCAGAGGAGCCGCCCGCAGAGACCGGAAATCTTTTCCGGATCCAGGGGCAGGCTCTGTTCCTTGGCCATCTTGATGGAAATGGGAGCAAACTGTTTAAGAAAGGCCGCGCAGCACAGCTCCCGCCCGCAGGCCGCCAGCCCCCCGCACATGGCCGTCTCGTTGCGCACCCCGATCTGGCGCATCTCAATCCGGGTCCGGAGGGCCCGCACCAGCTGCTTCACCAGTTCCCGGAAGTCGATGCGCCCCTCCGCCGTGTAGTAAAAGATCACCTTACTGCGGTCGAAGAACCGCTCCACCCGAACCAGCTTCATCGCAAGACCCAGGTCCGCGGCAAACTGACGGCAATAACCCTCGGCCTTCCTTTCAAATTCCAGATTTTCGCGGAAACGGCGTATCTCCCTGCGATTGGCCATACGGAGCACCCGGGGCAGGGTGCCCTCGGCAAGGGGAAGAGGCACGCTTCGGGACACCGTCAGCAGCACCTCGCGCCGCTTTTCCTCCACCTGCACCAGCACATAACTCCTGGGACGGATGGGAAAGGTGGACTCCACATGAATTCCGGGATATCCCTCCCGAAACACCGCCTCGGTAACATAGTAAGGGGATCTTTCCCGATTCTCCTCCATATCACGCCTCCGCGGGAGGAGAAAATACTCCCGAACCCTACTCTTGTTAACCCCCTCCACCCCAAAAATGGGATCGGATCCTATTTTTTGAGGAAGAAACCGGTTAAAATAACTTTCATGAAAAAATGGAAACAGATACTTCGTACCGTATTCGTCCTGGATCTCACCGACGGAAGACTCAACCTGTTTGAGCTCTTCCCCTGGCTGAAACGCTTTTTCTACAACCGTACTTACTTCGCCTGGATCAGGACCTTCGGGGACATCGTCTTCCTCGGGCTCATCCTTCTGGGACTCTTCGGTCCCCAGGATCCCCGGAGAAATGTCATGCTCTTCCTGGCCTGGGGCGTGTGGTGGACCAGCGTGGTGCTTTCCTGGTTTTTCGTGGGGCGAATGTGGTGTGCCTTCTGTCCCTTCCCCGGACTGGCCCGGCTCCTCCAGAACCTGGGGCTCTCCAGGCTCAAAAATCCCCCCAGGTGGATGACCTGCAAGGGACTTCATCTGGCCACCGCGGGCTTCTTCTTCATAATATGGGCGGAGACCGTAACCGACATGAAACACTCCCCCCTCCTCACCGCCCTACTTTTACTGAGCATCGTGGCCGGCGCCACCCTCCTGGGAGTTCTTTACCGGGGATATACCTGGTGTCGCTACCTCTGTCCCCTGGGCAAGATCATCGGTTCCGCGGCCACCATGGCCCTGACCGAATTCCGCTCGGATTACGAAAAATGCAGGGATTGTCGCACCTTCTCCTGTCGCAGGGGACGCGAGGGCCTGCGACCCTGTCCGGTCTTCCTGGGAGCCTATCACGCCAAAAACAACCTGGTGTGCCTGGTCTGCGGACACTGCCTGGTCCTCTGCGAAAGGGACTCCCCGGCCCTCTATCTCCGCCACCCCCTGCGCGAACAGATCATCAACAAGGGGCGCTACATCACCTGCGGTTATGTCATCCCCCTCCTCATGGGCTCCCAGGTCGCCCGCTTCGTTTACGAAGGCCCCCACTTCTCCTTTTTCAAAAATCTCCTCGGGTTCGGAAACGCCCTCACCTTTACCTTTCTCTTCGCGGTGGCCACCCTTTTTTTCATCGAACTGATAAAGGCCGGCTCCGTCCTCTTCGTCTATTACGAGGACGAACTCTTCGGGCGCTTCTCGCCCATGATCCCGGTGGTGATGCCTCTGGCCTTCACCGGAGAACTGGTCTATAGGCTGCGGTACTTCCTGCGCGAAGCGGGTGACTTCCTCCCCACCCTGGGCCGACAGATCCACCTCACCTTCCTGGAAAACTACCGCTTCACCGTGGATCCTTTCTGGATAAAACTCATTTCCTTTTTCCTGATCTTTCTGGGCCTCGCCGGAGGATTCTACATAGCCCACTACTTCTACCGAAGGGAATTCGAAGGTCTGGTCCCCCTTAAAAACTACCTCCTCATCAACCTTCTTTTCATCACCTGCGGCCTCTTGTACCTCCTCCTGCAATAAGGCCTCACGGCAACTCCACCGGGTTTACCCGGACCTCGAAAATTCTTTACGAGATGGTGGAGCAGGCCGACGAGGTGCTAGTCTTCTGAGCCCTCCAGCCTGACCTCTACCCTGGAGAACCGGTGGGGCAGGCCGCGGAGACTCCCCAGAAAGCCCCGCACCACCCCGGCCAGAGCGCTCCGGACATACCGGTTGAGCCCCACCGGTCTTCCGTCCACCAGAAGGCTCACCCGGGGGGAGAAACTCCGCACGAACCTTTCCCGGATAAAGTCCGCCAGCCCTTCGGTATCCTCCGGCGCAAAAGTCGGAAGGTTGACCCCCGGAGAGAAGTCCGCCACGAGCGCCACCACTCCGGGCACCTCCCGGGCCAGAAGCCGGGGGCTGAGGTCCCGGCGCACCACCTCTATCTTGGGAAGGAAGGCCAGGGTCTTGAACCCTTCCGCCACCACCAGATCACAGTCCGCAAAGTGTCGCCAGACGAAGGCCCAGAACTCCTCCCGGGAGGGGGCCTTGTAATAGACCACCGCTTCCTCTCCGGCCCAGAGGGCCACCGGCTCGGCCCCGGCTTCCCTGTAGCGGAAGGTGTCCGTCCCGGTCCGATCCGTCTCTCCCCGGGGCTCCTTGGTGGACTTGAGCACCCCCACCCGTAAGCCGCGCCTCCGCAGCGCCCCCACCACCGCGGTGGCCACGGTGGTCTTCCCCACGGAGTGGAATCCGATGAAGGTCACCACCGGCACCACGGGCTAGGCCCCGTAACGAAGGCTCTCCCCGGGCGAAAGGGCCCGCACCTCCAGGGAAAGCCCCCGGGAGGAAAGCTCTCTCTCTAGCTCCTCCGGGGTGCCCGTGAGCAGGGGAAAGGTGCCGTAATGCATGGGAATAACCAGCCTGGGTTTGAGGAGTTCACAGGCCCTGGCCGCCTCCCTCGGCCCCATCACATAGTGACTCCCTATGGGGAGAAAGACCACCTCGGGCGCGTAAAGTTCCCCTATGAGGGCCATGTCCTGAAAGAGCCCGGTGTCTCCGGCATGATAGAAGGAACGGCCGTCCTCGAGCCGCACCACGAAGCCGCAGGCCTCCCCTCCGTAACTCCCGTCGGGGAAGGAGGAACTGTGAAGGGCCGGCACCATGGTGATCCGGAGACCGCGGACCTCGTAGCTCCCCCCGATGTTCATTCCCGTGACCCGGGGGATCCCCCGCGCCGAAAGGTACTGCTGGATCTCGTGGATGGCCACCACCTCGGTGGCCTCGTCGCGAGCAAGCTCCAGTACATCCCCCAGGTGGTCTCCGTGGGCGTGGGTAATCAGGATGAGGTCGTAGGGCCCCCGATCCACCTCGGCCGGGGCCTGAGGATTCGAAAGCCACGGATCGATCAGAATCTTGACCCCACCCGGGGAAACCACCTTAAAGGTCGCGTGGCCGTAAAAGGTTATCTCCATCTCGCCCCCCTTACTTGGCTATACTTACCGGAAGGTCGGGACTCTCGGGATTAACCTCGAGCCTCCGCCTCGAGGAAATCACCACCAGATCCATGTCCTCAATCGGAATGGCTCCCAGGAGAACCTCGTCTCCCATCACCAGAGCCCCACAGAAAGATCGTCGGTTAGCAAAGGAAACTTCGATAGGTCCTACATAAGAAACCGTTCGGCGATCTCCGGTGGCCAATATCACCTCTCGTTTTTCCAGTTCCTCAAGCCCCAGTTGGATACGCACATGCTCCGGGATACACAAATGAAGCGCTCCGGTGTCCACCAAAGCATTTACCTTAATGGGTTTCACATCCGGTCTGCGGGGATTAGAGAGGAGAAGTTCGGCCCGAATGGTGCCCATAGAGATCTCCCTAAAAATAAAAAATGGAGCGGGAAACGGGACTCGAACCCGCGACCTCCACCTTGGCAAGGTGGCGCTCTACCACCTGAGCTATTCCCGCTCCGGCGTATTTAAAAGTTAAAACGGCCCCTCGGCCCCTGTCAAGGGCTAGAGGCACTCCGCCAGTTTAAGAAGTCGCTCGTATTCCGCGTCCACCCGCTCCTGGATCTGGCGAATGTGGTCCTCGGTGAGGTGCCGGAACCGGCGCTGAAGCTTAAGGTACTCCTCCACCGGCTTGGGCTTGGTCACCTTGCGGGTGATGTAATACTTCCCCTCGATCACCTCGTAGAGGGGGAAGATCCGGGTCTCCACCGCGAGCTTGGCCAACCGGATGGAATCCTCACCCTTGGTTCCCCATCCCGTGGGGCAGGGGGCATAGATGTGCACATAGGCCGGCCCCTCCACCAGGGCGGCCTTCTTCACCTTGTTCATGAGGTCCAGGAAGAAGGCCGGCGTGGCCGTGGCCACATAGGGAATACCGTGGGCCGCCGCAATGGCCGGCAGGTTCTTCTTCCAGGTCATCTGCCCAAAGGATCGCGACCCGGGAGGACTGGTGGTGGTCATGGCCCCGTAGGGGGTACAGCTCGAACGCTGGACCCCGGTGTTCATGTAGGCCTCGTTGTCCAGACAGATGTAGACAAAATCGTGACCGCGTTCGAGCGCCCCGGAAAGGGCCTGAAGTCCGATGTCGGCCGTGCCGCCGTCTCCGGCAAAGGCCACCACATCCACCCGGCGATTCTTCGGAAAACGGCCCTTGCGCTTCAGGGCCTTGAGGGCGGCCTCCACTCCGGAGGCCACCGCCGCGGCGTTCTCAAAGGCGATGTGAATCCAGGGCACCCGCCAGGAGGTGTAGGGAAAGGGACTGGAGATGATCTCCATGCATCCCGTGGCGCTCACCGCGATAACATTCATCCCCAGGGCCTTGAGTGCAAGCCTTAAGGCCAGCACCTCCCCGCAGCCCTGACAGGCCCGGTGTCCCGGAGCAAAGGGCTCCTCCTTGGGAAGGTTTTTCGCACTGAACCCCTTGAATCTGGCTAGTTCTTTCAGCATGGCTCTACTCCTTTACCCCGATCATCTCGTAGGGTTCCTTGGGTTTCTTCTTCATGTAGAAGAAGGCCTTGTCGGCCATCTCCTCAAAGTCCTCCACCGTGACATCCCGTCCACCCAGACCGGCGACGAAGTTCACCACCCGGGGACGCCCCGGCACCTGGTAAAGGGCCGAGCGCACCTCCACGCCCACCGGCCCTCCGGTGGCCCCGGGTGAAAGGGCCCGGTCGATCACTCCGAGCACCCGGACCCCCTTCACCGCCCGCACGAAGTCCCGCAGAGGGAAGGGGCGCCAGAGACGAATCCGCACCAGCCCCACCTTTTTCCCGGCCTCACGCAGGCGATCCACCGCCGTCATGGCCGTCTCCGCGAGCGACCCCATGATGAGAAGGGCCACCTCGGCGTCCTCCATCCGATAGGTTTCCACCGGACGATAGCGGCGCCCGAAGATCTTCTCGAACTCGTCCCAGGCCTTAACGATCACCCGGTAAGCGTTCTTGAAGGCCTCGTCCTGGGCCTTTTTGGCCTCCGTGTAGATCTCCGGAATCCCCACCGGCCCCATGCTGATGGGTTTGCGCGGATCGAGCCTGTAGCGGGGCTTGAAGGGGGGAAGGTACTGATCCACCTGCTCCTGATCCGGAAGCTCTATGGGCTCGATCATGTGGCTCAGGGTGAACCCGTCGATGTTCACGATGACCGGGAACATCACCCGGCGATCCTCGGCCACCCGAAAGGCGTGATACACCAGATCCACGGCCTCCTGACCGTTTTCGGCAAAGGTCTGGATCCAGCCAATGTCCCGTTCGGCCATGATGTCCCCGTGGTCGTTCCAGATGCTGATGGGCGCCGAGAGGGCTCGATTGGCCACCACCATCACCACCGGAAGACGCAGGGCCGGAGCGATGAAGAGAATCTCGTGCATCAGCGCCAGCCCCTGGGAACTAGTGGAGGTAAAGGTGCGGGCTCCGGTGGCCACCGACCCCAGACAGGCACTGATGGCCGAATGCTCGGACTCCACCGTGATGTACTCGGCATCCAGCTCCCCGTTGGCCACCAGTTCACTGAGGTGTTCCACGATGTGAGTCTGGGGCGTGATGGGATAGGCCGCAATGACATCCACCCGACACTGCTTTACGGCCTCGGCAATGGCTATGGATACCTCTTTGGCTATGCGCTTACCCATTTTAAACCTCCTCTACCACCATGGTAATGGCCCCCTTGGGACAGATGGCCGCACAGATCCCGCACCCCTTGCAGTAGGTGAGATCCACGATGTAGTAGCCCTCCTCGTCCTGGTTGTAGGCCGGCTCGGGACACATGATATAACATTGACCGCACTTAACGCACTTTTCCCGATCCAGAACCGGCCGGAAGGACCGCCAGTCGCCGGTCTTGAAGCGGGCCGAATTCCCCGGCTCCAGGACATAGCAACCGAAAGGCACCTCCTTCCAGCTCATGAGCGCCGTGTCTTTTCCTTTGGGCATGGCTCTTCTCCTTTATTGATAGATCTGGGTTTCCTTGATGGCCCGGGCCATGGCCTTCTTGTTCTTCTCGGCCAGGCGCCCGAACCGTGCCTCCAGGGCCTCCTCCAGATACCTCTGATCCACCAGTCCCGTGGCCTTGAGAAAGGCCCCCAGCATGGTGGTATTGGTAATGGGGAGTCCCAACTCCTCCAGCGCGATCCTGGTGGCGTCCACCACCGCAAGCCGTCCGGACCACCCCCCGAGCATCTCCCGGAGCTCCCTTTCGCTCTTGTGGGAATTGAGGATCACCAGCCCGTCCTCCTTGAGCCCCGCCGTCACCTTAACAATGGTGGGAAGGGAGGGATCCAGCACCAGCACCACATCCGGAAAGTAGATCTTTTCCCGGGTGCGAATGGGCTTCTCGCTCACCCTGACGAAGGCCTGCACCGGGGCCCCTCGCCTCTCCGGACCGAAGCTGGGAAAGGCCTGTGCATATTTGCCCTGATTGATGGCGGCCACCGCGATCAGTTCCGCCGAGGTTACCGCCCCCTGACCTCCTCGTCCGTGAAGCCTCACTTCGATCATGGCCCTCTCCTTTGACGATTAGTTAAATGACGGTTAGACCTCTAATTACACATATCCCGGCCCCTGTCAACCACACGAAAAGATGGTCCGGGGCCATTTTTACCCAAAAGCCCCCGGGATCTTTACAGTTTTGGGGAAAAGGCTAAATTATTAAATGTAGTTCCGGGGTCGTCTAACTGGCAGGACATGGGACTTTGGCTCCCAGAATCCTGGTTCGAATCCAGGCCCCGGAACCAGTTTTTTTATGTCTCTCGAGTTCTTCGCCGTCACCCCTCCGGGTCTGGAAGACTTCGTCCTCCGGGAACTCAGGGCCCTGGGAATAGAAGCCTCCTCTGAGGAAGGCGGCGTACGCTTCCGGGGCGGTTTCCGGGAAATGGCTCTCGCCAACCTCTGGTTGCGCGTGGCCAGTCGGGTCCTTTTGCGCCTGGCCCGGTTCCGAGCCGAGACCTTCGCCGAACTGGAGAAGAAGATCGAGCGGTTACCCTGGGAGAGGTTCGTCCCGGAGGGATTCGGGGTGCGCCTTCGGGTGACCTCCTACCGTTCGCGGCTCTATCACGAGGGGGCCATACGCGAGCGTTTCGAGCGCGTGATCGCCAGACGCCTGGGCAGGGAGGTTTCCAGCACCCCCGGGAGCGTGCTGGTGGTGGTCCGTTTCGTACGGGATCTGTGCACGGTCAGCGTGGACACCTCCGGGGGAGACCTTTTCCGTCGGGGCTACAAAAAGGCCCCCGGGCCTGCGGCGCTGCGGGAAAACCTGGCCGCGGCCCTGATTCTTGCCTCGGGCTGGGACGGGAGGAAACCCCTTCTCGATCCCTTCTGCGGCACCGGCACCATCCCCATCGAAGCGGCCCTACTCGCCTCCGGCAGGGCCCCCGGTCTTTATAGGCGGTTCCCCTTCGAAAGCTGGCCCGGCTTTGACCCCGCCCTGTGGGAGGAACTAAAGGAAGAGGCCCGGGGACGGGAAAAGCCTCCCCCGGAAAGCCCCTTCATCTTCGCCCTGGACGCCTCCCCGGAGATGGTGGAGGCCACCCGCAGGAACCTCGAAGCCGCCGGGCTCTCCGGCTGGATTCGGGTCCTGCACCGGGAACTAAAGGACCTGAGCCCACCCCGTTACCGGACGGGGAACATCGTCACCGACCCCCCTTACGGACGCCGTCTCCGTCCCCACCCCTCCCTCTACCGCACCCTGGGACGGGTGCTGCAACAGCGGTTCCCGGGCTGGTCACTCACCCTGATCTTTCCGGAAAGAGAAGGCCGGAGGCTCCGAACCCTTACGGGGTTGCGGCTAAAACCCCTTCTTTTCACCGAGCACGGAGGTCTGCGCTGCGCTTTCCTCAAGGCCTCTTTATAACTCACGCAGGACCTGCCACACCAGCAAAAAGTCCTTTTCCGGGTCCCGGCGCAGAGCGCTCCGGTAAAGCTCGCGCACCCCGGAGATAACGGGAAGCGGCTTCCTCGCCTCGCGAGCCAGGTCCGCCAGGTAGTCCAGGTCCTTTACCATGTTCTTGACCGAAAAGTGCGGGGAGAAATCCTCCGCCAGCATTTTGGCCCTTTTGGCGGAAAGCACCAGGGAACGCCCGGCCCCGTTTTCCAGGACCTCCAGGAGCTCGTTCCGTTCGAATCCCAGGGCCTCGCCCAGGGCCACCGCCTCGCCCAATACCGCCATGAAGCCCCCCAGAACCAGGTTGTTTATCAGTTTAAATCGGGTGGCCCGTCCGGGACCTCCCATAAAAAACACCCGTCGCCCCACGGTCTCAAGAAGATCACGAACCCTCTCAAATACACCTCGTTCCCCGCTCACCAGTACGGTGAGCTCCCCCCGGGAGGCGGGTATCACGCTCCCCAGCACCGGGCTCTCCAGATAACTTCCGCCCAAACGGCGAACCCTCTCGTGGAAACCCACCACGGCCCTGAAGTGATTGGTGGTAAAGTCCACCAGAACCTTCCCCTCAAGGCCGCTTTCGCCGAGTCTCCCCAGGACTTCCTCCACCGCTCCGGAATCGTGAAGGCACAGGGCCACCACCTCGCTTTCCCCCAGGAGCTCCTCGGGTGAGGCCACCTTCTCTACGGGAAGATCCGTCAGTTTTTCCGGAGACCGGTTCCACACCCTCAGGTTCCATCCCCTGGAAAGAAGCCTCTCCACCATGGCCCTTCCCAAGGCCCCCACGCCTATCCATCCCAACCTCATCCCTTCCTCCTGAGGCAGGAATTTCCGTTTAGCCGCCGGCTCACCATCCCCCAGGGTCTCGCTGACCCATAAAGACTACCCCCTCTTGACCGCCTCCGTCAATTTATGTAATAGTAGATAAAAATACTTAACAAAGGAGAGAAAAGATGTGTATGGAGATTCGGGTGCGTTGCCATTGCGGAGCCCGGGAGGCGGCCTTCAACCTGCGGGACAACATTATGCCGCCGGAGGTGGTGGACGCGCTTTACTGCCCGGAGTGCTCCCGAGAGGCCCCCTACGACCCCGCCACCATGCTGCGGGACCGCGACTGGATCATCGCCTACGACATGGAGCTGGCCCGCTTCATGGCGGTCTCGAAACTGGGGGTGGACCCCGAGCGGGTGACCCCGGAGTTTCTCTTCGACGAGGGCTACGCCACCTGGAAGGAGACCTACCCCGGCGAGCTCGCGGAGATCGAGGCCGAAAAGGAGAGGATCGTGGCTCTCCTCAAGGAGGACCCAAAGCGCTACTTCGAGGAACTGCGCGCCTGGGCCCAGCGCCGGGTGGAGCGTCTTAAGGCCCTCGGCTGGCGCAAGGCCCAGCGGATGTAATAGCTGAAATTAAAGAACTTAATATCGAAAAACTATATCCTCACGAAAAATGCCTAAAGACATAAAATTCTTAAACGAAAGTAAATTTGAAGAGCTTCAAAAACTTATCGAAAAATTACTAGAAGAAGCAAACAAATGCGCTTCTGTTCAAGCTTATCTTGCAGGTTGTATAGTTTTAGGTTCTGCTTTAGAGGCTATGTTATTGGCTATGGTTGATGTATTTCCAGAAGAAGTTCAAAAAGCTTTAAAGAATCTCCCCAATATAAAATACACTGATCCAAGGTATTGGAGTTTAAGTGATTTACTTCAAATTGCTTTCAAAATAGGCTGGATCCCTTTTAAAGATATTGATGATCCCGATCAGGGAGATTTAGGCGATTGGCTTTTAAACTATGTGAAAGAACTGAGGAATTTGGTTCATCCAGGAAAGAAAATTCGTGATTATAAAGATATTTGTTTAACAAGGGAGCATTTTAAAACTGCTCGTGATTTAATTGACATAACTATAAAGTATCTTCTATCCAAAGTAGAAAAAGCCTTGGCAAAAGATCTGGGATTAGATATGGAGGAAACCACAAGACCAAAGGCCCCTGCAAACTTCCCAAAGGCTGGCGATGAGTGAAGTTGCAAAAATCCGGCCGAGCTTAACCGTCTTGAGCAGTCTATATTAAAATAAGCCTTCAGGGAAAAATTGTAATAGCTAACTTTCCCTACAAATCGACCATAGAACGGTCAATTTACCGAAGACACCTAAGCTTTACCTACTGGTTGCTTCTAGGACGATGAAAAATAAAAAAAGCCCGGCCAGGATTGCTCCCAGCCGGGCCGGAAAATCAACCCCGGGCACCGACCTACTCTCCCAGGGCGGTAACGCCCCAGTACCATCGGCCCTGGAGGGCTTAACGACCGTGTTCGGAATGGGAACGGGTGTGGCCCCTCCGGTATGGGCACCCGGGAAACCTGTCCAAATTTAGGACAAGCGAATATGGGTATACCGCCGGCACCCTGCCGGCCCGAGAATTCTTTTAAAAAGCCAGCTGTGGCCAAGCCGCACGGGCGATTAGTACCGGTCGGCTCCACCCGTTACCGGGCTTCCACCTCCGGCCTATCAACCTCCTGTTCTCGGAGGGCCCTTCAGGGGGTGGGTTGCCCCACCCGCGGGAGGCCTAATCTTGGGGTGGGCTTCCCGCTTAGATGCTTTCAGCGGTTATCCCGTCCGCACATGGCTACCCGGCTGTGCCGCTGGTGCGACAACCGGGCCACCAGAGGTGCGTCCACCCCGGTCCTCTCGTACTAGGGGCAGCTCCCCTCAAGCCTCCTGCGCCCGCGGTGGATAGGGACCGAACTGTCTCACGACGTTCTGAACCCAGCTCACGTACCCCTTTAACGGGCGAACAGCCCGACCCTTGGGACCTTCTCCAGCCCCAGGATGGGATGAGCCGACATCGAGGTGCCAAACCACCCCGTCGATGTGAACTCTTGGGGGTGATCAGCCTGTTATCCCCGGGGTAACTTTTATCCGTTGAGCGACGGCCCTTCCACGCGGAGCCGCCGGATCACTAGGCCCGGCTTTCGCCCCTGCTCGGCCCGTCGGCCTCGCAGTCAAGCCCCCTTATGCCCTTGCACTCAACGGCGGGTTTCCAATCCGCCTGAGGGGACCTTTGGGCGCCTCCGTTACCTTTCAGGAGGCGACCGCCCCAGTCAAACTGCCCGCCAGGCACTGTCCCTCGGGGGGATAACCCCCGCAGGTTAGATCCCCGGAGCAGGAAGGGTGGTATCTCAAGGGCGGCTCCACCGGAGCTGGCGCCCCGGCTTCGCAGCCTCCCACCTATCCTGCACATCCTACCCCGAAGATCAATGCCAAGCTGCAGTAAAGCTCCACGGGGTCTTTCCGTCCCACCGCGGGTACCCGGCATCTTCACCGAGACTACAGTTTCGCTGGGCCCCCGGCCGAGACAGCGCGGCGGTCGTTACGCCATTCATGCAGGTCGGAACTTACCCGACAAGGAATTTCGCTCACCCTTATCCCGGCCTTTCGGTCCGGGGGTGGACCATATCTTCGCAGAGCCCCTCGGTCCCCTCCATCCGGAGAAGAGCCTCGCGAGCCCCTCGGTTCATCCTGCAGGCTATCTCCACTATCTCCCTCAGGCCCTCCGGCGTGAGATGGCGCCCCTCCTTCATCATCTGCACCACCCGCCGGAACCGCACAAACTCCACCTGTTTCTTGGTCTTGAGCGGATGACGGGTAAAAAACTCGCATATCCTCTCAAGACACGAAAGCTTGCGCACCCGATATGCCCATCGATCACCGTGATTGCGCCGCACCACCCCACACCCGAAAAAGGCCTTGAGAGCATAGAGGATCTGAATGTCCCTCTCGTGCTGCACCACGGTGAACTCCGGAAGCACCTGATAGCCCGTCTTCATCTCCGGGTGGCGAAGGACGGAGATGTGAAAACAACCCTCTCCGTCCACAAAACCCACCACCCAGTCCGGCGAAAGCTTCATAAGGCTCTCCTCCGGGGGACTCTGCGCCCGGCGTATGGCCTCTGAGGATCCCCGCCCGAAAAGAGCGGGTTTCCTGCGGATTGCCCAATCCCTGGCCTTTTTACGGGCCCGAGGCGCCAGCCTCAGCCTCGTAGCCAGGGCTCTAAGGGCTTCCCCGCATACAGCCGGGTTCAGGCAGCTTGCGCTACCTTAGGACCGTTATAGTTACGGCCGCCGTTTACCGGGGCTTAAGGGCAGAGCTTCGGGAGTTGCCTCCCTAACCCCGCCCCTTCACCTTCCGGCACCGGGCAGGCGTCAGGCCCTATACGTCCTCTTACGAGTTAGCAGAGCCCTGTGTTTTTGGTAAACAGTCGCCACCGCCTCTTCACTGCGACCCGCCTCGGCGCAGGTCCGACGAGGGACCTACACCTACACGCGGGCACCCCTTCTCCCGAAGTTACGGGGCCATTTTGCCGAGTTCCTTAGCCGGGGTTACCCCACGCGCCTGAGCATATTCTGCCCGCCCACCTGTGTCGGTTTGCGGTACGGTCACCGGAGCTTCAACGGCCGCGAGGCTATTTCTTGGCAGTGTGGTCCGAGCCCCTTCCCGCGAGCCGTAGCTCGCGGTTACTTACTCCCCCTCACCCTCCGGCCCGGGATTTGCCTCGGGCCATCATCGGGCTAGAGGTTTGGAGGGCCAACCATACAGCCCCGGGGCCCTTCCCTCCTGCGTCACCCCTCGGCCTCCACTCCGGTGGCGGGGGAATATTAACCCCACTTCCCATCCCCTACGCCTTTCGGCCTCGGGTTAGGGGCCGGCTAACCCTGGGCGGACGACCCTTCCCCAGGAAACCTTGGGCTTACGGCGGGAGGGATTCTCACCCTCCTTATCGCTACTCGTGCCCGGATTCTCTCCTCCGGGGCCTCCAGCGGCCCTCGCGGGTCCGCCTTCATCGGCAACCGGAGTGCTCCCCTACCGCCTGCGCGCTCAACGCGCGCAGACCCGCAGCTTCGGCGCCCGGCTTAAGCCCCGTGGTATTTTCGGCGCACCCCCGCTCACCCAGTGAGCTGTTACGCACTCTTTAAATGATGGCTGCTTCTAAGCCAACATCCTGGGTGTCTAAGCAGGGGCACCTCCTTTACCACTTAGCCGGGACTTGGGGGCCTTAGCTGGCGGTCTGGGTTGTTCCCCTCTCGTCCTAGGACTTTATCGCCCTAGGGCTGACTCCCGGGCTGCGCTTGCGGGTATTCGGAGTTTGCCGGGGTTCGGTAGGGCGGTAACCCCCCTAGCCCCAACAGTGCTCTACCCCCCGCAGCGACCGCCCGAGGCTATACCTCAATATATTTCGGGGAGAACCAGCTATCACGGGACTCGATTAGCTTTTCACTCCTACCCCCAGGTCATCCGAGGAGTTTTCACCCTCCACCGGTTCGGGCCTCCAGCGGGGTTTAGCCCGCCTTCACCCTGCCCAGGGGTAGCTCGTCCCGCTTCGGGTCTGCCGCCGGCGACTAAACGCCCTGTTCGGACTCGCTTTCGCTACGGCTCCGCCTAAACGGCTTAGCCTCGCCACCGACGGCAACTCCCGGGCTCATTATGCAAAAGGCACGCCGTCAGGGGCCGAAGCCCCCTCCGACCGCTTGTAGGCCGGCGGTTTCAGGTTCTATTTCACTCCCCTCCCGGGGTTCTTTTCACCTTTCCCTCACGGTACTGATGCGCTATCGGTGCGGGGGTAGTATTTAGCCTTGGAGGGTGGTCCCCCCAGATTCACGCGGGATTTCCCGTGTCCCGCGCTACTTGGGTAGCGTGCCCCGGGAGACCACGCGCCTTTCGCCTACGGGGCTTTCACCCTCTCTGGCGGGCCATTCCAGGCGCCTTCGGCTAGACGCGCGGTTTTGTAACTCCCTGAGGGGTCCCTGGCCCCCTCCGGCACGCCCCCACTACCCCGGATGGGCAACGCCCAGGGGCTTTGACACCCATCCGGTTTGGGCTCCTCCCCTTTCGCTCGCCGCTACTCGGGGAATCTCGGTTGATTTCTTTTCCTCCGGGTACTGAGATGTTTCACTTCCCCGGGTATCGCCTCCGCGGGCTATGGATTCACCCGCGGATGACCGGGTATTACCCCGGCCGGGTTTCCCCATTCGGGCATCCCCGGATCAACGCCTGCTTGCGGCTCCCCGGGGCTTATCGCAGCTTGCCACGCCCTTCATCGCCTCCCCCGCCCGAGGCATCCACCGCCGGCCCTTAGTAGCTTGGCCACAAACCTTTAAATCATGCTCAGGCCGGTCAAGATGCCAACGGATACCCATATTCACTTGTCAAAGAACAAGCCCAACCCACGGGCTTAAGCGAAGGCCCACACCCCTCTCTTAAACCCGTCGGCTGGTGGAGGTGAACGGACTCGAACCGTCGACCCCCGGCTTGCAAAGCCGGTGCTCTCCCAACTGAGCTACACCCCCACGCCTGAGGCCCTTCGGCCCCCAAATATATGGTGGGCCTAGGTGGATTCGAACCACCGACCTCACGCTTATCAGGCGTGCGCTCTGACCTACGCTGAGCTATAGGCCCAACCTTGCCCGTTCACCCCAAACCAAATCTTTTAAAGAGCAAAAAAACTGATCCCTGAAAGCTGAATAGTGGCTAACATGGGCAGGCCGTTCTTTCAAAGTTTCAAGGAATTCTCCTTAGAAAGGAGGTGATCCATCCCCACCTTCCGGTAGGGATACCTTGTTACGACTTCACCCCAGTCACCAGCCCTGCCGTAGGCGCCTCCCTCCCGCTCGCGCGGGTTGGGACAGCGACTTCGGGCAGAGCCGGCTTCCGTGGTGTGACGGGCGGTGTGTACAAGGCCCGGGAACGTATTCACGGCGGCATGCTGATCCGCCGTTACTAGCGATTCCGGCTTCACGGGGTCGAGTTGCAGACCCCGATCCGAACTGAGGGCGGCTTTCTGGGATTAGCTCCCCCTTGCGGGTTCGCAACCCTCTGTACCGCCCATTGTAGCACGTGTGTAGCCCCGGGCATAAGGGCCATGAGGACTTGACGTCATCCCCTCCTTCCTCCGGGTTGTCCCCGGCAGTCCCCCTAGAGTGCCCGGCCGAACCGCTGGCAACTAGGGGCGAGGGTTGCGCTCGTTGCGGGACTTAACCCAACATCTCACGACACGAGCTGACGACAGCCATGCAGCACCTGTGCCAGAGCGGGAGAGCAAAGCTCTCCCTCCCCGACATCTCTGCCGAGTACGACCCTGGCATGTCAAGCCCGGGTAAGGTTCTTCGCTTTGCATCGAATTAAACCACGTGCTCCACCGCTTGTGCGGGCCCCCGTCAATTCCTTTGAGTTTCAGCCTTGCGGCCGTACTCCCCAGGCGGGGCGCTTAACGCGTTAGCTACGGCACGGAGGGATTAACCCCCCACACCTAGCGCCCATCGTTTACGGCGTGGACTACCCGGGTATCTAATCCGGTTTGCTCCCCACGCTTTCGGGCCTCAGCGTCAGGGACCGTCCAGCTGGCCGGCTTCCCCACCGGTGTTCCTCCCGATATCTACGGATTTCACCCCTACACCGGGAATTCCGCCAGCCTCTCCGGCCCTCAAGCCAGGCAGTATCGGAGGCCTTTCCGGGGTTGAGCCCCGGGCTTTAACCTCCGACTTGCCTGGCCGCCTACGCCCCCTTTACGCCCAGTGATTCCGGGCAACGCTCGCCACCTCCGTATTACCGCGGCTGCTGGCACGGAGTTAGCCGTGGCTTCCTCTGGGGGTACCGTCAGCCGGCATCGGGTTATTCACCCGCGCCGGGTTCTTCCCCCCTGACAGGGGTTTACGACCCGAAGGCCTTCTTCCCCCACGCGGCGTCGCTGGGTCAGGCTTTCGCCCATTGCCCAAGATTCCCCACTGCTGCCTCCCGTAGGAGTCGGGCCCGTGTCTCAGTGCCCGTGTGGCCGACCACCCTCTCAGGCCGGCTACCCGTCGTAGCCTTGGTGGGCCGTTACCCCACCAACTAGCTGATGGGCCGCGGGCCCCTCCCCAGGCAGGAGCTTGCTATGCAGAGGCCCCCTTTGGTGCGTGAGCTTGCGCCCACGCACATTATCCGGTATTAGCCCCAGTTTCCCAGGGTTATCCCGGACCTGGGGGCAGGTTACCCACGTGTTACTCACCCGTCTGCCGGTGTACTCGGGAGGCCGAAGCCTCCCTTTCCCCCTCGACTTGCATGTGTTAGGCACGCCGCCAGCGTTCGCCCTGAGCCAGGATCAAACCCTCAGCAGAATTCAAACCTCCCGGCTCCGGAATCACCCTCAAGGGGAGATTCCAGGCCGCCGAGGCTGAAACCACGGAGGCCTGCCCATGCGCCACTATTCAGTTTTCAAAGATCAGCCTTAACTGCCGATCTCTTATTGTAACCAATCCCGAAAACCTGTCAACCCCCATTTGTGGGGGAGCGAGTGAAAGAGCATCCTGAAAACTTCCAAAGAGCAACTGACGGCCCTTAATTTAACTCTCCGGATCTCGATGTCAAGCCCCGGATTTCTCCGGAGCCGGATTCCTCCCTGAGCAACCGCTGGAGCTCCTCCCAGAAGGCCTCGAGCAGCTGTGCTTCCGGAACCTTGCGCACGATCTTTCCCCTCCTGAAGATGAGTCCCACCCCCTTGCCCCCGGCAAGTCCCAGGTCCGCCTCCCGGGCCTCACCCGGTCCGTTCACCACGCAACCCATCACCGCAATCCTGAGGGGGACCCTGATCCCGCGCACCCGGCGTTCCACCTCCTCGTAAAGTCCCATGAGGTCTATTTCGCAGCGCCCGCAGGTAGGACAGGCCACGATCTCCAGACCCCGGCGACGCACCCCCACCGCCTTGAGAATCTCCCAGGCCACCCGCACCTCCTCCACCGGTGGAGCGGTGAGGGAGACCCGCAGCGTATCCCCTATGCCCTCGGAAAGGAGGATTCCCAGACCCAGGGCACTTTTTACCGTTCCGGGGATGAGACCACCGGCCTCGGTTACCCCTATGTGCACCGGAAAGTCCGAGCGACGGGAGAATTCCCGGTAGGCCGCCACGGTGTGCCACAGATCGGAGCTCTTGAGGGACACCTTGACATTCTCAAAGCCGAGATCCCCCACCACGAAGTCCAGCCAGCGAAGCGCGCTTTCCACCAGGGCCTCCGGACGGGGCCATCCGTACTTGCGCAGGAGATCCCTCTCCAGGGACCCCGCATTCACCCCTATGCGAACGCAGGCCCCGCGGGCCCGGGCCTCCTCGATAATCCGGCGCACATTCTCGCGCCCCTTTATGTTTCCCGGATTTATGCGAACTCCGTGTGCCCCGGCCCGAAGGGCCGAGACCGCCAGCCTCCAGTCAAAGTGTATGTCCGCGATGAGGGGAATGTTGATGCGGGAGACGATCCTGGCCACCGCCTCGGCCGCGGCCTCGTCCGGCACCGCCACCCTTATCACCTCGCACCCCTCCTCCTCCAGTTCCCGGATCTGGGCCACCGTGGCCTCCACATCCCGGGTGTCCGTGTTGGTCATGCTCTGCACCACCACCGGATTGTCACCCCCGATGCGCACCCAGCCCACCCTTATTTCCCTGGTCCGGCGCCGATTCATAGACATGAATGATAGACAAAAGCCGATAGTTTGATTAAATTTTATCCAAATTTTGCCAAGGAGGCGAGCGGTGGTGGATCTCCGAAAACTCGAGGCCCTGGTTGCGGTGGTGGACACCGGAAGCTTCTCCAAGGCGGCGGAAAAAATCCACCTCACCCAGCCCACCGTATCCGGCCACATAAAGGCTCTGGAGGACTACTTCGGCCTGCGCCTATTTGACCGGCACACCCGCTCCGTGGTGCCCACCCGGGCCGGAAAAATGCTTTATGAATATGCCAAAAAACTCCTTATCCTTTATCGGGAACTGGAACGGGAGATGGCTTACTTCCGCGGAGAAAAAACGGGAAAGCTGGACCTGGGAGGGAGCACCATCCCGGGGCAGTACATCCTGCCCCGGCTCATCGCCGAATTCCGCACCGCCTATCCCGGCATCTCGGTTTTTCTCAAGGTGGGGGACACCGAGGAGATCATCAAGAAGGTAAGGGAAGGGGAACTCGAGCTGGGCATGGTGGGGGCCCGGGAGGAGGATCCGGAGTTGTCCTTTGAGGCCTGTTGCGAGGACGAGATCGTCCTCATCGCTCCGGCCCGGGAAAAGTTCCCGCGTTTGACCCCGGAAAAGATCGTCGAGCTCCCCCTCATCGCCCGGGAGCCCGGCTCGGGGACCTGGCGCACGGCCCTCAAGGCACTGGAAGAGTGCGGAATCTCTCTTCAAAAGCTCACGCTGGTGGCGGAAATGGGCTCCACCGAGGCGGTCAAACAGGCGGTCAGAGCCGGGCTGGGGGTGGCCTTCGTCTCGAAAAGGGCCGTGGAGGAGGAGGTCTCCCGAAAGGAAATTCAGATCCTTCCCGTAAAGGGGCTGGAGATCCGGCGCCACTTCTTTCTGGTCTATCCGGCCCGGCGCACCCTCTCCCCCCCGGCCCAGGCCTTTCTCAACTTTTACCGCCAGAGTGAAAACGAGAAGACCTGAGCCACTCGGGGAAAAACGGGTTATAATAAAGTCGTGGCTCGGCTGTGCACTTTAAAGGACTGGCTTGAGGCCTTCTCCCGAAAACAGGAAGAGGACCTTCAGTTTCTGCTGGACCTTCTGGAAAGACCCAGGGTCTCCGTGGAAATCTCCCGGGAACTTCAGAATAGATTACGACAGAGGCGGCTCTTCTCCTCCTTCTTTAAGAAACTCACCTGGCACCAGCTCTCCCTGGAGGAGCTCGAATGGTGTGAAAGAAAGATGGAAGAAATCCTTCGGCGGGAGGAAGAGATAAAGACCCTGCTGGATCGCTTGCTCGTCCTTTTCGGAGAGCCGGAAAATTCCTAAAAAAGGACCCTTCCGGTCATTTCCTCCGGGACGGGAATCCCCATGAGGTGAAGGGCGGTGGGAGCTATGTCGGCCAGAATTCCCCGACGAAGCCTTCTACCCCGGAAACGATCGTCCACCAGATAGAGGGGCACGGGATTTCCCGTGTGGGCGGTATGAGGATGACCATTCTCGTCGGCCATTAGTTCGCAGTTTCCGTGATCCGCGGTGACGATTACGGGTCCACCGTGGGTCTCGCGAAAGGCCCTCACCACCCGTCCCACGCACTCGTCCACCACCCTCACGGCCTTGATCGCCGCCTCGAGCACCCCGGTGTGTCCCACCATGTCGCCGTTGGCGAAGTTGAGCACCACCAGTCCGTAGCGCTTTTCCCGGAGACGACGGATTAATTCCTCGGTAATGCCGTAAGCGCTCATCTCCGGCTTGAGGTCATAGGTGGGCACCTCCCGGGGGGAGGGGATCAGTTTTCTCTCCTCTCCGGGGAAGGTCCTTTCCTCCCCGCCGTTAAAAAAATAGGTAACATGGGCGTACTTCTCGGTCTCCGCGATGCGAAGCTGAGTCAATCCGGCCCGGCTCACTTCCTCCCCCCAGATACGGTGAAGTTTTTCCGGGGGAAAGGCCACGGGAAGGTCAAAGGTTTCGTCGTAAAGGGTGAAACACACGAAGTAGGCCAGAGAGGGAAACTTCTCCCGCTGGAACCCGGAAAAGTCCGGATCGGTGAGGGCCCGGGTGAGCTGACGGGCCCGATCGGCCCGGAAGTTAAAAAAGACCACCGCGTCCCCGTCGTCGATGGTGGCCACGGGACGATCCCCCTCTAGGATCACCGTGGGTTTGATGAACTCGTCCGTCTCCCCCCGGGCGAAGGCTTCGCGCACCGCGGTGAGGGGATCTGGGGCCGTTAGACCCCTTCCCAGAACCAGGGCCTCGTAGGCCAGGCGGGTACGCTCCCAGCGCCGGTCCCGGTCCATGGCGTAGTAGCGTCCGGAAACCGTGGCCACCCTGCCGCAGGAAAGCTCCGCCATCTTTCCTAGAAGGGCCTCCAGGAACCGATCGGCCACATCCGGAGCGGTATCCCGCCCGTCGGTAAAGGCGTGCACGAAGACCCGGTCGTTAAGCCCCTCCCGGGCGTAAAGTTCGAGGAGGGCGTAAAGGTGTTCGATGGAGCTGTGCACCCCTCCGTCGGAAACCAGTCCCAGGAGATGGATCTTACCCCCGGTCTCCCGCACCCGTTCGGCCACCCGCAGGAGTTCGGGATTGCGGAAAAAGGACCCCTCGCGGATGGCCAGGTTTATGCGGGTCAGATCCTGATAGACGATGCGGCCGGCCCCGATGTTGAGGTGTCCTACCTCGGAATTGCCCATCTGACCGGCCGGAAGCCCCACGGCCTCCCCCGAGGCCTCAAGCAGCGTGAAGGGATAGGCCTCGCGCAGGGCGTCCAGATTCGGGGTCCCGGCCAGTTTCACGGCGTTGTACCGCTCCTCCTCCCGAAAACCCCAGCCGTCCATGATGACCAAAAGAAGGGGTCTAATCTCCGCCACCGCTTTCCTCCCTCGTCTCCTCCGGGGCCAGTCTGGGTACCTCGGCCCAGAGCCCCTCCAGGTCGTAAACCTCTCGCACCGGTTCGTAAAAGAGGTGCACCACCGCGTCTCCGTAATCGAGAACCACCCAGTGCCCCTGGGTTAGTCCCTCCACGCCCATGGGATAAACTCCGTACCGGGCGGTCTCGGCTTCGAGGTATTCGGCAAGACCCTGCACATGGCGGGCCGAACGGGCGCTCGCGATCAGGATGAAGTCCGTGTAGGGAGCCCTTCCCCGCACATCCAGGATCACCAGATCCTCGCCCTTCTTCTCCACGATCAGGCGGGCCAGCCAGCGCGCAAGCTCCACCGAATCCCGCACCATCTAGACCCGCCCCTCCGAGACCAGACGGGCGAAGTGCTCGAAACTCCGATCATAGGTCCGCTCGGCCTCGGGGGGAAAACAGCAGGCCGGAAGCTGGCGCATGGAAAGGTGATACTTGAGACACTCGCAACAGATGCCCTTCTTGGGACAGGGCTCGTAGGTGCAGTTGCAACGCTTGAGATTGGTCTCCCTCTTGCACTCCATCAATCCACCTCCCTCATTAATAGTTAAGTCCTTCACGGGCATAATCCAGGATCTTTTGCAGTCGTTCCGGGGAATCGTTTCGGTGATAGTGACATGCATTACAGGAATTGGGCTGTTTTTCAAAACTGCCTATCTTTAAAGTCCAGGAAGGAGGAACCACCCTGAATTGATGACTGTGAATATCCCTCACGAGACCCCGTCTGGCCACCAGAGGCATATGACACCCTACACAGTTGTTTACGCTGTGGATGCCGTGCACCCCTTTATTCACCACCAGATGGCACTCTCGACAGAGACGGCTCCCCGGAAGTTTTGTCTGAAAGCGATTAGCCCTTCCCTTACTGTGAACCTCATGACAATCCCAGCACATTACCCCCGCTCGATAATGCCCGCTCTTCAACCAATCCGTATATTGCTGGTAATTTGCCTTGGGACTTCCATCCGGATAAACAATGGGCTTGAGTACAAAAATAAAGTCAAAAGATTGTCCGGGAAGATAATGTAAGGGATAACGATACCGTCCATCCGGGGTCTCACCCCGGCTATGACACGCTCCACAGACCATGGAAGCAATACGAGCGTTCGGTATGCGGGCAGGATTGATGATGGTCTGGAACTTTTTCTCCGGCGGAGCCTCTATATGCTTGTCCCCCGGGCCATGGCAGGCCTCACAGCCCACGCCCAATTCCTCGAAAGAGGTTATCCATTTCTTTCCCCTCCGTCTAATTTTAAGACCGGTTACATGACAGCCCATACATTTCTCCTGATAAATTACCGAAGGCCAGTAATGATTAAGGTTCCATTTTTGACCCTCAACCAGCCAGCTGAGAGGGAGAATTTTTATCTCTCCGTCGGGAAGGGTGGTCAAAAATAGCTGCTTCCAGTTTCCTCCCATTACATAGTCCACCCTATAGACCTCTTTTTTACCGCCCTTTTGCTCTATTTCCATCCAGAATTCCTTATTTTTTTGAAATAGATGAAATTTTTTCTTACCGAATCGTAAAGTAGTTTCAAACCAGGGAGCTCTCATCGTACTCGGGGTGGCTTTCTGAAGCATATAGGGATGAAGTGTGGAACGCCATCCTCGATAGATTTTGGGATGACAGTTTTTACAGACCTCCGAACCCACATAGGAAAAAGCCGCAGCCGCGTCTAAAAACAAGCCAACCACGAGTACGAATAATATAGTCTTCTTAAACATCGAGCTCCCGGTATTCCAGGGCGTGGGTCTGAATGAACTCCCGACGGGGCTCCACCTTGTCCCCCATGAGAGTGGTAAAGAGTTCGTCGGCCTCGGCGGCATCCTGCACCTCCACCTTGAGTAAAACCCTGCGCTCCGGATCCATGGTGGTCTCCCAGAGCTGGGTGGGGTTCATCTCTCCCAGACCCTTGTAGCGCTGGATGTAAAGGCCCTTCCGACCCGCTTCCCGCACCCGGGAAAGGATCTCGGAAAGACCGGAAAGGAGATCACCGTAGTCCCGAACCTCTTCCCCCACCGTCACCCGCACGGGGGTTCCCAGGTGGGGTTCCAGGCGACGGTAGTAGCGCAGAACCTCCCGGAATTCCCGGCGCACGGGAATGGAGGGCCCCACCGTGTAAGAGAGATATCCCTCCTTTCTGGAGGTGACCTGGAATTCGTAGGCACTGGCCCGCTCGGAGCTGGCCTTGATCCGTCCCACCGCGTAGCCCCTCTTACGGAACTCCTCCGCCAGGGCTGCCACCCTCTCCTCCGAGTCGAAGTGATCGGCCCTGGTGAATCCCGAAGAGATCATGAGAAGCACCCCTTCCGGGGGAATTCCCCGGCGAAGAAGCTCGGAAAGGGCCCGCTCAAGCCCGGCCATGTCCTCGAGCACCCGTCTGGTCTCCTCCGGCGAGAGGGTGTCCCCCCCGAGACTCAGGGTCACGCTCTTCAAAGCCCTCTGAAAGAGGTAGGCGTCGAGGGCGGCCTCGTCCTTTAAGTACAGATCCTTTTTCCCCTCGCTTACCCGGTAGAGAGGAGGCTGAGCGATGTATAGCCAGCCCCTCTCGATGATTTCGGTCATCTGACGGTAGAAGAAGGTGAGAAGAAGGGTCCGGATGTGGGCTCCGTCCACATCCGCATCGGTCATGATGATGATCCGGCGAAAGCGACTCTTCTCCGGATCGAAATCCGGGCCGATCCCGGCCCCGAGCGAGGCCACCAGCTGTTTTATCTCCTCCGAGGAAAGGACCCGGTCGATCCGCGCCTTTTCCACATTGAGGATCTTTCCGCGAAGGGGCAGGATGGCCTGAAAACGCCGATCCCGGGCCTGCTTGGCCGACCCCCCGGCGGAGTCCCCCTCCACGATGAAAAGTTCCCTCTTTTCCGGATCTTTTTCCTGGCACTCGGCCAGTTTTCCCGCGGTGATCACCTCCAGGGCCTCGCCCTTCTTGCGGGCGATCTCCCGGGCCTTGCGGGCGGCCTCCCGGGCCCTGGCGGCCTGAACCACCCGGGCCATGATCCGACGGGCCTCCGGGGGGTTTTCCTCAAAAAACCGCATCACCCCTTCAAAGACGATGGACTCCACCAGGGGTTTTATCTCGCTGTTTCCCAGCTTCATCTTGGTCTGACCCTCAAACTGAGGGTCCGGCATGCGCAGCGAGATTACCGCGCAGAGACCCTCCCGGACATCCTCGCCCTCCACCTTCACCCGCATGTTCCTGGGAAGGCCTTCTGCCGTGGAAAGATAGCGGTTTACAGCCCGGGTGAGGGCGGTGCGAAACCCCACCACATGAGTGCCCCCCTCCCGGGTGTGAATGTTGTTCACATAAGCGTAAACGGTCTCGGTGTAGCCGGTGTGATACTGGAGGGCCACCTCCACCTGAACCAGGTCCTTTTCCCCGGAAACATAGGCGATTTTGCGGTGTACCGGCTCACGCTTGCGGTTCAGATACCTTACGAACTCGACAATCCCGCCCTTGAAGTGAAACTTTTCCTCGGCCCCGGTGCGTTCGTCGGAGAGAAAAAAACGAACCGCCGGATTGAGAAAGGCCAGTTCCCGAAGACGATGCCTCACCACCTCGTAGTCGAATTCCTGTTCCCCGAAGATCTCCGGATCCGGCTTAAAGGTCACCCGGGTGCCGGTCCGGGAGGTCCGGCCCACCCTTTGCACCGGTCCCTCCGGCACTCCCCGGCTATAACTCTGGCGATAGACGAAACCTTCCCGGTGAACCTCGGCCACCAGCCATTCCGAAAGGGCGTTCACCACCGAAACCCCCACCCCGTGAAGACCCCCGGAGACCTTGTAAGCGGCCTTTTCGAACTTTCCCCCGGCGTGCAACCTGGTCATGACCACTTCCAGGGCCGAAACCCCCTCCTGGGGATGGATGTCCACCGGGATACCCCGGCCGTTGTCCTCCACGGTGGCCGAACCATCGGCGTGGAGGATCACCCGGATCTCGTTACAGTAACCGGCCAGGGCCTCGTCCACGGAGTTGTCCAGGACCTCCCAGAGGAGGTGATGAAACCCCTCCGGCCCGGTGGATCCGATGTACATGGCCGGACGGACCCGGACCCCCTCCAGCCCGGAAAGAACCCGTATGGCCTCGGCACCGTAGTCCGTAGCGAGATTCCTCTCCATACCCCCAGGCCTCCGGCTACACCGCCATGGGCATCACCAGGGCCAAAAAGCCCGGGTCCTCCGGACCGGTGATGCGACAGGGGGTCCTCTCGGAGCCGATGTCCATCTCCACCTCCTCGGAATCCATCACCTGAAAGACATCCAGCAGATACCGGGCGTTGAAGTTTATGCTAAAGGGATCACCCTCGTAGGCCAGTGCGAGCCTCTCCCGGGCCTCCCCCAGTTCTCCTCCGCTTCCGGTAAGCACCACCTCACCGGGGGAAAACTCAAACCGTACCACCCGGTACTTGTCGGTGGAAAGAAGGGTGACCCTCTTCAGGGCCTCGGATAGGCGTTCCCGATGGGCCAGCACCCTGCGGCCGGGCTCCCGGGGAATCACCGCCCGATAGTCCGGGAACTGGCCCTCGATAAGCCTGGCCAGAAGGGTGCCCTCCGATGAGGAAAGGACGAAGTGACTATCCTGAATTCCCACGCGCACCACCACCTCCTCGCCGGCAATCCGTTTGACCTCCTGGGCGGCCTTGCGGGGTACGATCACCCCCTCCTCAAGGGGCAGGTTCTCCACCCCCGGCAGTTCGTGATCGATCATGGAGAGACGATGACCGTCCGTGGCCACCAGACGGAGCCTGTCCTCCTCCCGGGTGATCAGGATCCCGGAGAGGGCATAGCGGGCCTCGTCCGTGGCCGCGGCGTAGAGGGTCTTTTCGATCATGGTCTCCAGGGTCTCGCCGGGGATCTCCACCACCGTCTCTCCGGAGAGCTCCGGGAGGGTGGGGAAGTCCTCGGCCGGAAGTACGGAAAGGTGAAAGTCCAGATCCCCGTCCAGATCCCTGATCCGCGCTCCCTCACCCTCCCTCTCCAGAACGAGGGTCTCGGAGGGAAAGCTCTTGACTATCTCGTAGAGCTTGCGGGCCGGAAGACAGAAGGCCCCCTCGCCCTCTACCTCCGCCGAAACCATTCCCCGATAGCCGATCTCGAGATCCGTGGCCGAAAGCGTTAGCCCTCCCTCCCGGGACTCAATCAGAACCGTGGAAAGAATGGCCATGGAGGACTTGCGATCCGCCACGGCCTGCACCCGACTCAGAACCCTGAGGAACTTTTCCCGTTCCAGTATCGCTTTCATGGTATTTCCCCTTCTTAAAAGATTTTTATTGTTACGGGTGAATTGTACCCGTGAAAGGGATAACCCGTTTTAAAATCGCCGAAAGTTGCGCATCCAGGCGGTAGAAAATCGTGTTGAAAGTTTGGTTCAAATTCGAGGCCCCTTCTTTCCACCGACTTTTCCACAGGTTTTCTCCGGGGAATTTAAAAGATCTCCGGGGCGGATTATACTACAGGGGACCTATGATGGGAAGGCGAGTGGACTACGCGAGGGAGCTAAATCCGGCCCAGCTTGAGGCGGTGCGAACCATTTTCGGGCCGGTTCTGGTCATCGCCGGGGCCGGTTCCGGTAAGACCCGGACCCTGGTCTTCCGCGTGGCCCGGCTGGTGGAGGAGGGCGTGCCTCCGGAAAGGATCCTCCTTCTCACCTTCACCCGCAAGGCCGCCCGGGAGATGCTCCGGCGGGCGGCTCTGGTCCTCGACGCCTCCTGTGAACGCGTCTCCGGGGGGACCTTTCACTCGCTTTCCCACCAGATGCTCAGGGAATACGGATACCTCCTGGGTTACGGTCCCAACTTTACCGTGCTCGACCGGGGGGATGCCGAGGACGCCGTAAACCTCCTCCGTTCGGCTCTGGGTCTTTCCGAAAAAGGGCGGCGTTTCCCCAAAAAGGACACCCTGCTTTCCCTTTTCAGCAAGTCCATCAATCAGGGACGGAGCCTTAAGGAGATCCTGGAGAGGGAATATCCCCACTTTCTGGACCACCTTCCCGAGATAGAGCGTCTCTTTGCGGAGTACCAGCGCTACAAGCGGGAACACCAGCTCATGGACTACGACGATCTTCTGCTCAACTGGTACCGGGTGCTTCTCGAGCACCGCGGGGTGCGGGAGGAGGTTTCCCGGCGGTTCGAGTTCATCATGGTGGACGAGTATCAGGACACCAACCGTCTTCAGGCCGAGATCGTGCGTCTCATGGCCGAGGGCCACGGAAATGTGATGGTGGTGGGGGACGACTCTCAGAGCATTTACGCCTTTCGCGGGGCCAACTTTAGAAACATTCTGGACTTTCCGAAACTCTTTCCCGGAACCAGGATCATTAAACTGGAGGAGAATTACCGCAGCACCCAGCCCATCCTGGATCTGGCCAATGCGGTGATCGCCCGGGCCCGGGAAAAGTATACCAAGTGTCTTTTCACCAGGCGGGAGGGGGGGCGCAAACCGGTGCTCTATCGAGCCCGGGACGAGGCGGATCAGAGCCGTTTCATCGCCGAGAGGATCCTGGAGCTCCGGGAGGAGGGGATACCCCTTTCGGAGATAGCGGTGCTTTTTCGGGCGGCCTTTCACTCCTTTGACCTGGAGCTTGAGCTGGCCAAGAGGGATTTGCCCTTCGTAAAGTACGGGGGGCTCAAGCTCATCGAGGCCGCGCACATAAAGGATGTGGTGGCGCACCTCCGGATCATCCTCAATCCCCGCGATTTTCTCTCCTGGCACAGGGTGCTTCTTCTCCTGGAAGGGGTGGGACCCCGGACCGCCGAGAAGATCATCGCCTATCTACGCCAGGCCCCCGATCCGGTGGAGGTTCTTCGGCGCTTTCCGGCCCGACCCTCCTTCGAAAGGGGGCTTACGCGTCTGGCCGAGACCTTACTCGACCTTAGACGAGGGTCCTCGGTGGAGGAGAGACTGGCCCGTCTCATCGAGTACTATCAACCCCTTCTCGAAAGGATCTATCACGACGACTACCCGAAGAGGGAACGGGACCTCGAAAGCCTCCTCACCCTGGCCCACAAGTACGGGGATCTTTCCGAGTTTCTGGCCGATCTCGCCCTGGAGCCTCCGGAGTCCTCGGTGGCGGGGCTGGAACCCGAGACCGAGGACGAGGATCACCTGATCCTTTCCACCGTTCACTCCGCCAAGGGGCTGGAGTGGCACACCGTCTTCGTGATTTCCCTTTCGGAGGGTCGTTTTCCCTCGGCTTACGCCGCCCGCGAGGAGGACCTCGAGGAGGAAAGGAGGCTTTTTTATGTGGCGGTCACCCGGGCCCGGGAAAATCTCTTCCTGTGTCATCCGGTCACCGGTTATGTGCCCGGGGAGGGAAGAGTTATCCTGAAACCCTCGCGTTTTCTGGAGGAGATTCCTCCGGATCTTTACGAACCCTGGCGCGAGGAAGCCGAACCCCCGGCGGAGGAAGAGCCCGCGGGGGACGGGTTTCGGCCTGGAGATGTGGTCTGGCATCCCCGCTTCGGGGAGGGCGAGGTGCGGGATGTGCTGGGGGGCGAGAAGGTCAGGGTTTACTTTACGGGCCACGGTGAAAAGACCCTCCACCTCAAATTCGCCAGGCTGGAAAGGATCTGAACATGTCCTCCGTCTTCGTGGTGCGGGGGGTGCGTTACAGCTATCCCGGGGGCCGGGAGGCCCTCGGCGGGGTGGATCTTGAGGTTCAGGAGGGGGAGACGGTGGTCCTTCTGGGACCGAACGGTGCGGGAAAGTCCACCCTGCTTCTCGTTATGGCCGGGCTCCTGGAACCCTCTTCCGGGGAGGTCCTCTATCGGGGGCGGCCTCTTTCCGGTCTCCGGGATCCCCGGCGCCTGGAGATAGGTTTTCTCTTCCAGGATCCGGACCATCAGCTCTTTTCCCTTACTGTGTTTGAGGATGTGGCCTTCGGACCGCGGCAGATGGGCCTTTCCGAGGAAGAGGTGGCCGAACGGGTGCGGGAGGCCCTGGCCCGGGTGGGTCTTTCCGGATTCGAGGAACGAAGTCCGCACCACCTGAGCTTCGGGGAAAAACGACGGGTGGCTCTGGCCACGGTCCTTTCCATGCGTCCGAGGGTGCTTCTCCTCGACGAACCCACCAGCAATCTCGATCCCCGGGCCCGCCGGCGCTTCGTGGGGCTAATGAGGGAGCTTCCGGAGACCAAACTCATAGCCACCCACGACCTGGAGCTGGCTTACGAGGTCGCGGATCGCGTGATCTTTCTTTACCGGGGGCGGGCCACCGAGGCGGGAGACCCCCGTAGCGCTCTCCTAGACGAGGAGCTCCTGCACCGCTTCGGGCTGGACATGCCCCTTTTCGCCAGAATACTCAAAGGAGAGATCCATGCCCGAGAAGATCGTCATTCCGGCCTACCTCCGTGAGACCCTTTATAAGAGAAATGTTCAGATCAATTCCCTGGAGAGGTTGCCCCGGGATCTAAAGAAGGAGGTCCTGGCCGGAAAAAGGCCCGTTCTGGTCTTCCACGACGGAAAGATCCACCCGGCCCGGGTGAAGAAGGCCTCTCCCGAGTCCGCCCTGCTGGAGTTCCTTTCTACACCTCCATCCCTTCAGGAGAAGGAAAATCTTCTCGTGGTGATCGCCACGGATCGGGTGCGGTATGTGCTTCAGGGTGTCATCAGAAAGATAGGGGAGTCTCTGGTTTACCTTGAATTCGTTAATCCCCGGGTGGATCCCCGTCTGGAGATTCCCGGTGAGAGGGTGGTTTTTCTTTCTCCGCTTCCGCTGGAACTCTTCGAGGCCCTGCTTTCCGGAAAGTTTTTCCTTTTGCGGGATACCAATGTCTCGAGGGAGGCCCTGGGACACATCGGGAAGTTCTATGTTTATGACCTCATCATCGATGAGAGCGAAAATGTGGCCGAGGAGTTCGAAAGGATAATGGCCTCCCCGGGAAAGATCTTCTTTCTGAAGGATATCTCCCGCAGCGGGGCCTGCGTTTTTATCCGTAAGATTCTTACTTTTCCCAGGGAGACCTTTCCCCTTTACTTCCGTACCGGTCTTACGGAGGGGGATAAGGGAATGGCTCTGAGTCTGGGGCTGGTGGGGCTCAACCGCGGGGTGCGGGTAGAGGGAGAGCGAACTTACCTCCACATGATGTGGGTGAAGAAGCTCCCGGAGGAGGTGATTATTTTTCTAAAAGGGCTCTTTTCCGAAACTCCTCCCAGCCCATCCGCTCGATGATGGCCCCCAGGCGTTCGCCGCGACGGTTTTCGGCCCGGTAGAGCGCGAGCACGCTTTTCAGGGCCCGAAGCACTCCCTCGGCGTCGGTGAAGGGGACCAGTTCGGTGGCCAGACGGGGGCGACGACCCAGCTTCCCACCCACCAGCACCCGATATCCGCGTTGCGCTTCCCGGAGAGCCCCGGTGGGACAGATCCGGGTGCAGGCTCCGCAGGCCACGCACCTCTCCTCGTCCACCAGGGGACCGGCTTCGGTGAGACGCACCGCCTCCTCCTCGCACACCTCGAGGCAAGATTCGCAGAAACTGCAAAGACCGGGTTCTATTTCGAGAAGGATCCGACCGTGGACGGCGAAATCGGCGATGTGGATCCGGGAACAGGCGTTGGGGCATTCCGAAAAGGCCACCCGAAACTGGTGATGGTGTTTCAGCGGACCCCCCACCCTCTCCCTTAGAAAGGAGGTAAGGTCGGCCTCCCTCAGAATTTCTTCCACCTTATTGAGGAGGTCCCGGGAGTCGGTAAGGGCGTTTTCGCAACCCGACCCCCCGAAGCAGGCCTCCACCGACCAGCCCTCCCGGGCCTCCGCGGCCTTACCTCTCAGGGTCTCCCTGGCCCGCAGAAAATCCTCCTCGGTGACCAGGTCCTTTCCCTGCGCGGAGATCCAGGCCTCCACCTCCTTCCTTACCCGTTTTCTCACGAAAAAGGGCACCCTTTTTAGGAGAGCCTCCGCCCCGGGAGTCCATTGCATGGGATTTTCCTCCTCGATAGAATGGAATAAATGCTTAACGCCGAACAGAAGAAAAAGCTTTCCGAGTTTTGTTTTGATATCGCCAAAATTAGCTTCGGAGGATTAGTGGTCGGTGCTTTGATTAAAGGAGGTCCTTTTAAGACGCTCATCGGTGGTTTATGTTTTGTAACCTTGAGCGTAATTACCGGTACTCTTCTCCTCAGGAGGCTGTAAAATGGACTCTCTATTCTGGTTATTCGTTATGTCTTCCCTAATACTGGCAGTTTTTCTCTTCTGGTTTTTAAAGACCGAGAAGAAACCCACCTAAAGTTCCTCCTCGCGGACGACTTCGCCCCGGGCGCTTATAACCACGACCCGTATGGGGATATTCGTTTCGGCCCGGCGCCGGGCCTCCTCCAGGATGAGGGCCAGACCCCGGCAACAGGGCACCTCCATGATGGCGAGCGTTACGCTTCCGGGTCTCGCCTGGCGCAGGACCTCACTGAGGCGGGCCACATACTCCTCCGCGGGATCGAACTTGGGACAGCCGATCAGGATCTTTTTTCCCGGAAGGAGCCGGGTGTGGAGCTCCGGATAGGCCACCGGGACGCAGTCGGCGGCGACGAGAAGGTCGGCCCCCTTGAGAAAAGGAGCCGAGGGAGGCACCAGGCGGATCTGGACCGGCCACTGGGTTAAGGCCGAGGGAATGTGTCCCGGGGCCGCGGGGGCCTTCACCGGGGCGAATTCCCGCACCTGACTACCGGGACAGCCGCAGGCAAGCTTCAGGGGTTTTTCCTCGGCACGGAGGCGTTTCAGGTGCTCCTCCACGGCGTGGTGATCGAAGGGCTCGGCCTCGCGTTCCACGATGCGAAGCGCTCCCCGCGGACACTCTCCTATGCAGGCCCCCAGACCGTCACAGAGCTTCTCCGCCACCAGGCGGGCCTTTCCGTTTACGATCTGAATGGCCCCCTCCTCGCAGGCGGTCACGCACTGACCGCAACCGTCGCACAGTTCCTCGTCGATCTCGATGATCTTACGCAGAGTCCTGGCCATGGTCTTCCTCCCTTTTCAGGAATTTTTCCGGAAGGGGTTCTCCGGAAATCCCGGAAAGGATTTCCCGAACCTCCTCCAGCAGCACCTCCGGGAGCCGGGCTTCCTCCGCCACCCGCTTCCTTTCCTCGGGAGAGAGGTAAAAGAGGTAGGCGGCGATAAGGGAGGCCCCGGGAGAATCCCTGTGAACCCGTATCAGGGCCTCCACCTTTTGCACCAGCTCCAGGGTCCTTTCCAGCCGGGCGAAGTCCCTTCCCAGCGTCCGCTTCACCACCAGTCCCACCCGTTCGCGCAGGAGTTCTCCCCTCTGGGCGAGCAATTCCGGCGGGAGGTTTCCCAGACACTGTTCCGCGTACTTGCAGTAGGCCGCACACCCGAAGTCCATACGGGGATTGGGCACCTGACGGCCGCATCCGGGGCACCTCCGCACGGTGTCGTCCTTGAAGAACTCCAGTTCCCTTCCGCAGAAGGGACAGGGCTCCTCAAAGATGGCGTCCTCGCCCCAGTATCTCGTATCCTGTCCCGGACAGCGCATCCCTTACCTCCTCGTGCCTTTAATTTAGGACCCTTTTCTCCAGCATACCTTGATCTGGATCAAACCGTCCAAGGGATTACACTTTTGAAAGGGATGGAAAGGAAGGTGTTGCTTCACACCTGCTGCGGACCCTGCACCCTTTATCCCCTCCGGGTCCTGAGAGGGGAGGGGGTGGAACCGGTGGGTTTCTTTTACAATCCCAACATCCATCCCTACCGAGAGTTTCGCAGGCGGATGGCCGCCCTGAGAGAGGTGGCGGAAAAGCGCGATCTGGAGGTGATCTGGCACCGGGATTACGGACTGCGGGAATTTCTGCGGGAGGTGGTCTTCCGGGAGGAGGACCGCTGTGAGGTCTGTTATTACCTTCGCCTGCGCGAGACGGCCCGGTTGGCCAGAAGCCTCGGCTATCCCGCTTTCTCCACCACGCTCCTCTACAGTCCCTTCCAGAAACACGAGCTCCTGCGGGACATGGGCGAGGAACTCGCCCGGCGCTTCGGGATTGCTTTTCTTTACCGGGACTTTCGGGAGGGCTACCGCAGGGGCCAGAAGGAGGCCCTGGAGCTGGGGATCTACCGTCAGGCCTACTGCGGATGTATCTTTAGCGAAGAGGAACGCTACGACAAAAAACTCCGTCGCCGAAGGAGGGGGTCCTCATGAACCCTTTTGCGGACCTCGGGAAGATGCTCGTCCTCTTCGGTCTTTTTCTGGTTCTGGCGGGGTTGATCGTCTGGGTCCTTCCCAAGATTTCCTTCCTTCCCCGTCTGCCCGGCGACATACTCATCCGCCGGGGCAACTTCACCTTTTACTTTCCCCTGGCCACCTGTCTCCTCCTGAGCGTGCTTCTTACCCTGATCCTGAATCTCCTCCGGCGGTGATCAATCCCTGCGCGGGGGTTTGATGAGGCGGGTCTCGGGGATGAGTTCCGGTTCCCCGCAGTAGAACCCCTGGGCGTAAAGGACTCCGAATCGGGCCACCTCCTTGAGGATCCTCTCCTCCTCCACCTGTTCGGCCACCAGCCTGAACCCCAGCAGCGCGGCACAATCGGAAAGAAAGCGCAGGACCTTGCGGTCGAAGTCGTTGGTGAGGAGCCCCCTCACGAAGCGGCCGTCCACCTTGACCAGATCCCAAGGAATGTCCCGGAGGAGAAAGAGGTTGGCGCTCTCCACCCCGAAGTCGTCGAGACTCAGGGTGAAACCCTCGGCCTTGAGGAAGTTGAGTTTCGAGGAGAGGGCCAGGGGAGAGAAGTGGCTCTTCCTTTCGTTGATCTCCAGGATGAGGTCCTGGGGATAGATCTCTAGGGAACGGGTCCATTCCAGAACCTCGTTGGCCAGGTCCCTCAGGGCGTATTCCTGGGATATGTTCACCGCCACTCGACCGATCTCCGGCGATTCCTTGAGAAGGACCATGGCCTTGTAGAGGATCTGACGATCCATCTCCTCGAAAAGACCGAGGTGTTCCACCGAGGGCATGAAGGTGCCGGCGGAGAAGGTATCCTCCTCGGACACGAAGCGGGCCAGGACCTCGTAGAACACGGTCTTGCGGGTCTGAATGTTGATGACCGGCTGGAGGGCTATGGCCAGTTCGCCCCGGGCTATGGTGCGGAAGACCTCCCGTTCCAGGGTCTTCTGACGGGGGGTTTCACCGCCGAGGAGGATCAGCGGTTCGCGGGCCAGGCGGGCATCGGGCAGGAGCTTCAGGGACTGGTTAAGGAGTTCCCCCGGGGTGGCCCCTCCGCAAACGATGCGGGTTATCACCGCGCTGCGAACCGGGAAGACCAGCTCCCCGTCGTCGTAGGAGATCTCGTTGAGCAGGCGATAGATGCGCTGGGCCAGCCGGGCCCCTTCCCCGGACTTCCGGATGGAAGACACGATCCACAGGTGGTTGCGCGGGGTGATCCCCAGCAGGTCGTAGTCACGGAGGTGGCGTTTCAGGTGTTCGGCCACGAAGGTGAGGACCTTCTGAACGCCGTAGAGTCCGTAAAGATTCTCCACGGACTCCAGGTTCTGAATCTCCGCCAGGGTGAGGGCCAGAAAGCTCCCCTCGCGGAGACACCGGGAGATCTCCGCGCTTAGAGCCCGCAGGAATCCCCTTTCGTTGAAAAAACCGGTAACCGGGTCTATAAGGAGAAGTTCCCGGGTGCGGGCCAGCTCCTCCTCGCACTCGGAGAGGCGTTTTTTGAGGATTTCCCTGTCGTCGCTCATGGAGGGCTCCGGAAAATTTTATAACTTGAAAGAGACGGAAGGGAAAGCGTGAAGATAAAGGCCCGTCCGGAAGATTTCGTGGTCTACGAGGTGGCGGACATCCATCCGGAGGGGAGGGGGGAGTACGCCCTCTATCGCCTGCGCAAGAGGGGCCTTACCACCTGGGATGTCCTGGGGGAGATCGCCCGGAGGCTTCGTCTTCGTCAGGACCTGATCGGTTACGGAGGACTCAAGGACCGGCACGCCGTCTCCCATCAATTCGTGACCGTTCCCCGGGGGCCCCGGCGGGACCTCCGGGGGAAAGACTGGCACCTGGAGTACCTGGGGCAGGTCTCCTCTCCCATGTCCAAGGCCCGTCTCAGGGGCAACCTCTTCGAGATCACCGTGCGGGAGGTGGACCTGCCTGAGGACGAGATTTTGCGGGAGGCGGAAAGGGTGCGGCGGTTCGGGGTGCCCAACTACTTTGACGAGCAGCGCTTCGGTTCCGTGCGCCACCGGAAGGGTTTTGCCGCCCGGGAGGCGGTGCTGGGAAATTTCGAGAGGGCCCTTTACCTCCTCCTGGTGGAGGGTTCCCAGTACGAGTACACCCGCACCCAGACCTTTCGGGAATGCCTGCGCAGGCACTGGCCCCGGGTGGCTCCCTGCGCGGAACTGGCCCCCAGTCCCTGGGAGCGGCGCCTGGTGGAATTCCTGGCCACCCGTCAACCGAGCCGGCGCACCTTCAAGCGGGCCTTCGCCCTGGTGGACGGAGAATATCTTCTGATGCTGGCGCACGCCTATCAGGCCTACCTCTGGAACGAGGTCCTCAAGCTCTACCTGGAAAGGCGGGCGCTGGTCCACTTCCGCATCCCCTATCTCCTGGGAGAGCTCTACTTTTACGGGGAACTCCCGCCGGAGACCCTCGGGGAGCTTTCGCAACTACACCTTCCGCTCCCCAGTCCCCGGCTCAGGCTCTCTCCGGAACTTTCGGAGCTCTACGAGGCCGTGCTCCGGAGGGAGGGGATCCAGGGACTCTCTCGCCTCCGCAGCCTGGTCAAGGGGCTCATCTTTAAGACCTACCCCCGGGAGGCCGTGGTCTTCCCCCGGGATCTCTCCTGCGAAATCGTGGAGAAAGGAGTGGTGCGGCTGCGCTTTTTCCTCCCCAAGGGTTCCTACGCCACCCTGGTTTTGAAGAGGATCTTCCGGACCGCTTTTTAGGATCCGCAGGAACCCTCCAGTGCGGTCCCGCAATTCATGCAAAAACGGGCCGTAAGGGGATTTTCCACGCCGCAGGAGGGGCAGGTCTGCTTCCGTTTGGGTCTGGTGGTTTTTTGTCGGGGTTTTCCGCTAACCCGGGCCTCGTAATCCTCTATGGCCTCCCGAAGGGCCTTTAATCCCAGCACGGAACAGTGCCATTTCTGTTTGGGTAGCCCGCCCAGCTCCCGGGCGATGTCCTCGTTTCTGAGGGCCTTGGCCTCCTCCAGGGTCTTTCCCTTGGCCAGTTCACTCACCACACTGGCCACCGCAATGGCGGCCACACAGCCGAAGGTCTTGTACTTAATTTCCGCGATTCGACCATCCTGAACCCGTATGTAAAAGGTCATCATGTCGCCGCAGGCCGGGTTCCCCACCTCTCCCACCCCGTCGGCGTCCTCGATGGTGCCTACATTTCGGGGATGGGCGAAGTGTTCCATGACCTTATCGGTGTATTTTTCCGTAAACATGCGAACCTCCTTTTTCGAGAATTTCGGACAGGGAAAGGTCTTTCAGCCGGCGGATCAGAAGCTGATTGAGGTTCCGCCAGACCTCCTTGGCCTCACAATAGGGAAACCGGTAGCACCGGGGAGGGTCTTCGGTGCAGGGTGTAAGGGATCGTTCGCCGGTGGCGGAGAGGATGTCGAAGAGGGATATTTCCTCCGGCGGACGCCCCAGGCGATATCCTCCCCGGGCCCCTCTTTCTCCCTGAACCAGCCCGGCCTTCTTTAGTCGCAGGAGAATCTGTTCCACATATTTAGGGGACAGTTCCTGGCGGCGGGCGATCTCCTTTAGCTGGAGAGGCCCCCGGGGGTAATGTTTGGCCAGTTCGAGGAGGATGCGCGTGGCATACCGACTGCGTGTGGAAAGACGCATCGTTCAGTCCTCCCAGATGGGACTCATGGCCCGCAGGCGGGCTACCACCTGCGGCAGGACCTCCAGGACCCGGTCCACCTCTTCGTCGGTATTTTCCTCCTCCAGGGTGAGGACCAGAGATCCCTGGGCCACCACCTCGGGAAGCCCCAGGGCCTTAAGGACGGGGGAGGTCTTGAGGGCCTTGGAGGCACAGGCGGAACCGGTGTTTCCGTATATTCCGTGGGCCGCAAGCATGAAGACCAGGGCCTCACCCTCCAGGCCCTCGAAGCAGAAGCTGGCGTGGCCGGGGAGTCTGTTTTGAGGGTCTCCGGTATAATGGGTTTTCGGGATCCGTTCCAGGATCCCCTCCACCAGCCGATCCCGGAGTTTTCGAAGGCGTTTCATTTTTTGCGGGAGGCGGTTTTTCTGGATCTCCGCCGCTACCCCCAGGCCTATAATGGCCGGGACATTCTCCGTTCCGGCTCTCCATCCCCGTTCCTGGATACCTCCGTGAATGAGGGGCATGATCCGTACGCCCTTGCGCACATAAAGGGCTCCCACTCCCTTGGGGGCTCCAAGGCTGATTCCGGAAAGGGACAGGAGGTCCACCCCCAGTTCCCTTACCTCCACCGGGATCTGTCCCACCGAAGCCACAGCGTCGGTGTGGAAAAAGGTGCCGTTCTGATGGGTCAGTTCCACCAGGGGTTTCAGGTCCTGTACGGTTCCTATTTCGTTATTGGCGTGACCGATGGACACCAGGACGGTGTCCGGGGTGAGCATTTTCTGCAGGGCCTCGGGGGTGACCCGACCGCGGGAGTCCACCGGGATGAGGGCCATCTCAAAACCGAGCCGTTCGAGGAAACGGGCGCTGTTCAATACCGAGTGATGTTCGATGGCGGACACCAGGATGCGTTTTCCCTTTTTCTCGTGGGCCAGGGCCAGACCTTTGATGGCCATGTTGTTGGCCTCCGCACCGCAGGAGGTGAAGATAATTTCCTCCGGCTCCGCCCCGATGAGTCCGGCCACCCGGCGACGGGCTTCCTCGACCTTTTCCCGGATCTCCGTGCCCAGATCGTAAACCGCCGAGGGATTCCAGAACCTTTCGGAAAAATACGGCCTTATGGCCTCCCATACCTCCGGTAGCACCGGAGAGGCCGCGGCGTGATCCAGGTAAATGATCTTCTTTCCCATGTCACACCTCTCGGATTTTTTTGATGTAAAGACGGAAAAAGCCGTCGTCTTCTTTCACGCCCAGAAATTCCTGTCCCCTGCGGGCGCACCAGGCCGGGATGTCCTCCAGGGCGCCGTCGTAGTCCGTGAGAATCTCCAGGATCTGCCCCACCCGGAGCTTCCGGAGGAACTCCTCCGGCTCGAGAAGGTGCATGGGGCACATGCGATAGACCAGATCCACGCTCAGATCAGCCTTTATGTCCTCCACGAACCTCATGACCGCCCCTCCGAAATCCTACTGTTTTGGTAGTAAAATAATCCCGTTAATTCCTACTGTCAAGGTAGGGATTCTCTTTCCGGGGTTCCGGGTTGTGGTATTTTGTGGGAGATGTTACTGGTGCGGTTGCCCAACTGGCTGGGGGATGCGGTGATGGCCACGCCGGTGGTGCGGGCCCTCTCCCGCAGGACCACGGTCTGGCTTCTGGGAAGGGGTTTTCTTGAACCGCTTTTTGCTTGCTTTCCGGGGGTGCGGGGTTTTTCCGCTCTTTCCGAAGGGTCTCTCGGCCTGCTCCGAACTGCGCGTTCCCTGCGAGGTCGGGGCTTCAGGGAGGCGCTTCTCCTTCCCAATTCCCTGTCCTCCGCCCTCCTGGTCTTTCTGGCCGGGATACCGGAACGCATGGGGTTTTCCACGGACGGTCGCCGGTTACTTCTTACGCGGGCCGTAAACCCCCCGGCCGAATCCCTCCATCAGCGGGACTACTATGTGTATTTGCTCGAGGCCCTGGGCTTTTCCGTGCCGGAGCGGAGCCTTACCCTTTCGGTGCCGGAGGCGGCCCGGCGGCGGGCCGGGGAGCTCCTCTCCGGGCTTCCCGGGCCCCTTGCGGTGCTGGCCCCCGGCGCGGCCTACGGACCGGCCAAACGCTGGCCCCCCGATAGGTTCCGGAAACTGGCCGAAGAGCTCGTCCGCCGGGGCTGGTCCGTGGCCCTGGTGGGGGGAGTAAACGAACGGGACGCCGCCGAAGGGATTTCCGCCGGCCTTTCCCGGGTGCACAACCTCTGCGGAAGGACCGATGTGGCCACCGCCGCCGCGGTCATCGAAAGGGCCACGGTCTTCGTCTCCAACGACTCCGGACTCATGCATGTGGCCGCGGCCCTGGGACGCCCCCAGGTGGCCATCTTCGGTTCCACCGATCCCCGGGCCACCGGCCCCCTCAATCCCCGGGCCCGGGTGGTCTGGAAAGGGCTCCCCTGCAGCCCCTGTCTGCGGAGGACCTGCAGCCGGGGCTACCCCTGCCTCACCACCGTATCGGTGGAGGAGGTCCTTCAAGCCGTGGAGGAGATCGTTTACAGTTAAGCGTATGGGTGGAGAGACTGGCGGAAGCCTATGAGACGGCCTGGGCCGAGGAACTTAAACGCTTCACCAAAGAAGGAAAAAGGCCCGATGAAGAGACCCCCTGAGATTCTTCTGTGGGACTATAAGAAGCTTCCGGATAATCCGGCCGTGCGGGTGCTGTGGGACTCCATGAAGGGAAAGCTTTTCGGGTCGAGCGAGGCCGGAAGAATAAAACGGGAGGAAAGGGGGGGATGAGAAGGCCGGTGGTCTTCCTGGATCGGGACGGCACGGTGAACGAGGAGGTGGGGTATCTCAACCACCTCTCCCGTCTGCGTCTCCTTCCCGGGGCCGCCGAGGGGATAAGGCGTCTTAAGGAGGCGGGGTTTGCCGTGGTGATCGTGACCAATCAGAGCGGACCGGCCCGGGGATACTTTCCCGAGACGCTGGTGCACGAGGTCAACCGGGAGCTCCTGCGGAGGCTCGCCGCCCGCGGGGCCCGGGTGGACGGGGTCTATGTGTGTCTGCATCACCCCGAGGCAGGATGCGCCTGCCGGAAGCCGGAAACCGGGCTGGCCCGACAGGCCGCCGAGGAACTCAATCTGGACCTCTCCCGGGCCTATGTGGTGGGGGATCGCTGGGTGGATCTCGCGCTGGCCCGGCGCCTCGGAGCCTGCGGGGTGCTGGTGCTCACCGGATACGGCCGGGGAGAACTGGAGTATGTGCTTCCGGGCAAGGGCATCGAGCCCGACCTCGTGGCCCGGGACCTGCGGGAGGCCGCGGAGCTCATTCTCTCCCGGGAGCGAGAATCCGGGAGATGGTCTCGATGAGGTCTCTGGCGGTAAAGGGCTTGAGGAGCGCTCCGTCGAAGCCGTGCTCCCGGAAGTTTTCCATCACCGGATCCTGGGAGTAACCGCTCGCCACCACGGTCCTAACCTCCGGATCCAGTTCCTTTAGCCGGGGAAGGATCTCTCGCCCTCCCAGTCCCCCGGGCACGGTGAGGTCCAGGATCACCAGCCCGAAGGGGCGTCCCTCGGAGAGGGCCTTCCGGAACTTCTCCAGCGCCTCGTTCCCGTCCCGAGCCGTTTCCACCTCAAAACCGTTCAGTCGCAGGATCTCGGCCAGGGTTTCACGCACCCCCTCCTCGTCGTCCATGACCAGGATTCGGGCCGACACCCTCGGCTCGATCCGCGTTTCCTTTTCCGTATCCCGCGGGCGTTCGACCTCCGGGTGAGCCGGGAGGTACAGGCGAAACACGGCCCCACGGCCCGGAGGGGATTCCGCCACGATCCTCCCTCCGTGGGCCTCTACGATCCGCCGACAGGTGAAGAGCCCCAGACCCGATCCGCCCTCCCGGGTGGTGAAAAAGGGCTCGAAGAGACGGGTGAGGACCTCCGGCGGGATTCCCGGGCCGGTGTCCTCGATTTCTATCTCCACATACGGGCCGGGGGGAAGTCCCGCGGGGTTTTCCCGGGGAAGGTGGCGGTTTGTGGCCCGCACGAACACGGTGCCCCGATCCCCCATGGCCTGCCGAGCGTTGAGCAGGATGTTGTGAAGACAGACGGCGATCTGATCCGGATCCATCTCCACCGGCCAGAGGGTTTCCTGCTCCATCTCCACCCGGATCCCGGATCCGGCCATGGCGAATTCCACCGCCTCGCGCAGGACCTCCTCTATGGAGGCCATGCGTTTTACCGGGCCGCCGCCTGCGGTGTAGGTGAGAAGCTCCCGGGTAAGCGTGCGGGCGGTGAGACAGGCCCGTTCCGCCTTTTCCACCAGCGGGGCCAGCTCCTCACCACCCCTGAGGCGCAGGACCTCCAGATACCCCATGATGGTGGCCAGCAGGTTGTTAAAGTCGTGAGCCAGACCGGAGGCCACCAGACTCAGGGCCTCGAGCTTGGTGGTCTTGCGGGCCTCCTCCTCCAGTTTCTTGCGCAGGGTTATATCCCTAAGCACGATCACGCTTCCCTGAACCTCTCTGGAGTCTTCCAATATGGGCGTAGCCGTGCCTTCTACCAGGACCTTCTTTCCGGAGGGTAGCTTTAGAAGGGCTTCTCGAAACTCCACCCGGTTGGTATCCGATAGGGTACGGAGATATTCTCCGCATTTTTTGTCTTTGTCCAGCATTTCGAGAGGGGCCAGTTTGCAAAAATCTCTTCCTAACGCCTCCTCGGCCGAAATTTCCAGAAGCTTTTCTGCCGCGGGATTCAGGAGGAGGATTTTCCCCTTGGTATCGGTAACGATCACCGCGTCGGCCAGAGACACCAGAATTACCTCCAGCCGTTCTCTTTCTTCTCGGAGCTTCTGGGCCAGTCTTTCCAGGTGAACGGTCCGCTCCCGAACCAGCTCTTCCAGGTGATCACGATATTGTCTGAGATCCCGGTAAGCCCGGGTGAGTCGGCGATGAAGCGAGAGGATATAGAGGGTGATAGAGGCGCCGATTATAGAGAGAACAGACAGGAAGACCACGATTCTCAGGTATTTTTTGCGGGCCTGTTCAAGCAGCCGGGCCCGTAGTTCGGCATAGGGGCCCACGCCCAGTTCCCGCAGGCATTCGTGCACCGGCTGGTAATTGTGGGGGATGGTCCAGGCCGCCCCGGACCTGCGGGCCACCTCCGAGGAGGAGGGCAGGGCCAGCAGGACCGAGGCCAGCATTTCGGCCACTTCGTCCGAAAGCCGGGGCGTGCGGGCCAGGGGCCATTCCGGGTAAAGGTCCGTGCTTACCAGGAGGTCAAAACCCGGGTGATGGCGGGGGTGCAGGATCCGGAAGTCCCGGAGGCGAATCTTTCCCTCGGCGGCCATGGTCTCCAGGGTGTCCGTGCGCACGCACCCCACATCCACCTCCCCCCTCAGCACCGCGTAGACCACCGCATCGTGGGTGCCGTAGAAGCGGACCCGGAAGTCTCTCCCCCGTTTGAGCCCGGCCCGCCGGAACTCCCGCCACTGCATGAGCCAGCCGCCGAAGGAGTCCGGATCCACCGCCCCCACCAGAATCTTCCCCCGCTTCAGGTCCCTCAGGCGGCGGAGATCCCTTCGGTCGGCCCGGGTAAAAATGACTCCGCCGAAGCGGGTATAGGCCCTTCCGAACTTGAGGTTTTTCATGGTCACTATAGGGGCCAGCCCGCAACAAATCTCGAACTTCACGAACATGGCCGGATTGGCCAGCACCAGATCCACCGTTCCGCTGCGTACGGCTCTCTCCAGTGCCTCAAAAGGTAGGGGTTCCAGTTGAATGGTATAGGGGGTAAGCCGGTTCAGGTAGTCCACCAGCGGTTGCCAGCGCTTCACCGTGGCCTCGCGCCCCCGCTTGGCCAGTACCGCGAGAGTAATCGTACCAGGTGTGCTCCAGGCCAGGGGCTGGAGGAAAAAAGAATAGATGGCGGAGAGGAGCAAAAAGGATATAAATCGCTTCATATATCTAAAATACGACGGTAAGAAGAATAATACAAGGGGAGCTTATCCCTTGATGCAACCCAAGGGGAGGAGTTTTACCACCTTACGGGTGAGACCGGCCCGGCAGGTGGCCTCGATCACCCGGGTCACATCCTTGTAGGCCTCGGGGGCCTCCTCCGCGGCCCCGCGGCGGCTCTTGGCCCGCACGATGATCCCCCGTTTGCGCAGTTCCTCGATCACCCTCTCTCCGCGAAAGCGTTTCAGGGCCTGGTGACGGCTCATGCTGCGGCCGGCCCCGTGGCAGGCGCTGCCGAAGGCCTTCCTTTCTCCCTCCTCGGTGCCCACCAGGATGTAGGAGGCCGTGCCCATGGAGCCCCCGATGATCACCGGCTGACCCACGGCCCGGTAGCGTTCCGGAAGCTCGGCCCGTCCGGGTCCCCAGGCCCGCGTGGCCCCCTTGCGATGCACGAAGAGTCTCCGGCGCTTTCCGTCCACCTCGTGCCACTCCACCTTGCAGGTGTTGTGGCTCACATCGTAGAGCAGGGTGACCCGGGCGTGCTTGAAGAACCCGTTCACCACCTCCCGCACCAGGTGGGTGATCACCTGACGATTGGCCAGCGCGCAGTTCACCCCGCAGATCATGGCCCTGAAGTAGCGCTGCCCCTCCGGAGACTCGATGGGAGCACACACCAGCTCCTTTTCCCGGATGGGGATGCCGTACTTGCGGGCGGCCTTGGCCAGCACCGGGAGGTAATCCGTGGCGATCTGGTGCCCCAGGGCCCTGGAGCCGCAGTGGATGGTGATCACCACATCGTCCTCCTCAAGCCCGAAGGTCTCCGCCGCCGCACGATCGTACACCTCGGCCACATACTGAATCTCGAGATAGTGGTTGCCCGAACCCAGGGTACCCACCTGGCGGTGCTGCCTCTTTTTGGCCTCCGGGGAAACGCAGGCCGGATCCCCGCCGGGCATACACCCCTTCTCCTCTATGTATTCCAGGTCCTCGGGCTCGCCGTATCCCTTTTCCACCGCCCAGCGGGCTCCCCCCACCAGCACCTCGTCGAGCTTGGAGGGCGAAAGCCGGATCTCTCCCTCCGATCCCACCCCGGAGGGAACGGTCTCGAAGAGCTCGTCCACCAGACGCTCCAGCACCGGCAGCACCTCCTCCCGCTTGAGACCGGTCCGAAGCGTCCGCACCCCGCAGGAGATGTCGTAGCCCACGCCTCCCACGGAGATGATGCCGCCTTCTTCGGGATCAAAGGCCGCCACTCCGCCGATGGGGAACCCGTAACCCCAGTGCGCATCGGGCATGGCTATGGAGGCCTTAACGATCCCCGGAAGACAGGCCACATTGCTCACCTGCTCGTAGACCTTTTCGTCCATCTCCTCCAGGAGCTCCCGGCTGGCGTAGATGCGACCCGGAACCCGCATCTCCCCCCGCGGGGGGATCTCCCACTCGCACTCGTCCCGTTGAACCAGCTTTTTTAGCTCCATCAGGGGACTCCTTCATATTGTTTCTTTTTAAAAATGCGCATCTTTTTTCTCCCCGCAACCCCATCAGAAAAGCGAGCCGAAATAAACACATCGTTGACGCCGTAAAGCGTGAATGGTTCGGGTGGTTGCATTGGAGAGGGCTTCTGTTAAAGTTCTAGAAGCCTTCGTCCGGAGGAAGTTTTGTCTTCGGAGACCAGAGTAATCCTTTCCGAAAGGGACCTTCCCGAGGCCTGGTTTAACATTATTCCGCGCCTTCCTTCCCCGCCGGCGCCACCGCTTGATCCCCGTACCGGGGAGCCCGTGCGCCCGGAGGACCTGGAGAGGATCTTTCCCCGGGCCCTCATCGAACAGGAGATGAGCACCGAGCCCTGGATCGAGATCCCCGAGGAAGTAAGGAAGGTCTACCGTCTCTGGCGGCCCACGCCGCTGCGCCGGGCCCGCAACCTGGAAAAGGCCCTGAAGACCCCGGCCCGGATTTATTATAAGGACGAAAGCGTAAGCCCTCCCGGCAGCCACAAACCCAACACCGCCGTGGCCCAGGCCTATTACAACCGGAGGGAGGGCATTCGCCGGCTGGCCACCGAGACCGGTGCCGGGCAGTGGGGAAGCGCCCTGGCCTTTGCCTGTAGGCTCTTCGGTCTCGAGTGCACGGTTTACATGGTCCGGGTAAGCTACGAGCAGAAACCCTACCGGCGCACCCTCATGCACCTCTGGGGTGCGGAGGTGCACCCCTCGCCCACGGAGCGCACCGAGGCCGGCCGACGCATCCTCTCTGAAAATCCGAACACCCCCGGAAGTCTCGGGATCGCCATCTCCGAGGCCGTGGAGGATGCCGCCACCCATCGGGACACCAATTACGCCCTGGGAAGCGTCCTCAACCATGTGCTGCTGCACCAGACGGTCATAGGCCTCGAGACCCGAAAACAGCTGGAAATCCTGGGAGAAAAGCCCGATGTACTCATCGCCTGCGTGGGTGGAGGCAGCAACTTCGGCGGATTCACCTTCCCCTTCATCGGGGAGATCCTGGAGGGACGGCTTTCGGCGGAGGTACTGGCCGTGGAACCGGCCAGTTGCCCCACCCTTACCAAGGGCGTTTACACCTACGATTACGGCGACACCGCCGGTCTCACCCCTCTTCTCCTCATGCACACCCTGGGCCACACCTTCGAGCCCCCGGGGATACACGCCGGGGGGCTGCGTTACCACGGAGACGCCCCGCTGGTGTGTCAGCTGGTGAAGGAGGGGCTGGTTCGGGCCCGGGCCTATCCCCAGACGGCCTGTTTCGAGGCCGCGGTGCTTTTCGCCCGCACCGAGGGGATCGTTCCCGCTCCCGAGACCGGTCACGCCATTAGAGCCGCTATAGACGAGGCTCTCCGGTGCCGGGAAACCGGGGAAGAAAAGGTCATCGTCTTCAACTTCAGCGGTCATGGGCACTTCGACCTCGCGGCCTATCAGGCCTACCTCGAGGGACGGCTCGAGGATTACGAGTATCCGGAGGAAAAGATCCGGGAGGCCCTGGAGAGGGTCCCCCGGTTTGAACCCGGAAGAGGCAAACCCTGAGACCAAGGAGGATCGAGAAGAACCATGGAACGCGACTTTCCCTGTGAGGTTCCTCCCCTTAGAATAGGGGATCTCACCGCCCGGGTGCCCATCGTGCAGGGAGGCATGGGGGTGGGTATTTCCCTTGCGGGTCTGGCCTCGGCGGTGGCCCGCGAGGGGGCCGTGGGGGTCATCTCTGCGGCCCTGGTGGGGTTTTACGAGGGGGAGGCGGAGTTCTTTCGGAACCCCACCGAGGCCAACATCCGGGGGCTCAAGAGGCAGATCCGTCTGGCCCGGGAAAAGGCCCCGGGGGGGATCATCGGGGTGAACATCATGGTGGCGCTCACGGACTTCGAGCCTTTGTGCCGGGCGGCCTGCGAGGCCGGAGCGGACATCATCTTCGCCGGGGCCGGTCTGCCCCTGAACCTTCCCGAATTGCGCCCCGAAGGTTCCTCCACCAGGCTGGCTCCCATCGTGTCCTCGGCCCGGGCGGCCAAACTGGTGGCCCAGCGCTGGTGGAGCAAATACGGTTATGTGCCCGATGCCGTGGTGGTGGAGGGGCCCATGGCCGGGGGACACCTGGGGTTTTCCCCGGAGAAGCTCGAGGCCGAGGAATCGCGGCTAGAGGTCCTGGTGCCCCGGGTCATCGAGGCCATGAAACCCTTCGAGGACAAAGCCGGAAGGGCCATCCCGGTGATTGCCGCCGGGGGCATCTACACGGGCCGGGACATCTACCGGTATCTTCACGAGATCGGGGCCGCCGGGGTCCAGATGGGCACCCGATTTGTGGCCACCCACGAGTGCAACGCCTCCCCGGCCTTCAAGGAGGCCTTCGTCAGGGCCCGAAAGGAGGATCTCACCATCATCAAGAGCCCGGTGGGTCTCCCGGGCCGGGCCCTAAAGGGAACCTTTCTGAAGAGGGTGGAGGCCGGGGAAAAGAGACCCTACAGGTGCATTTACCACTGTCTGCGCACCTGCGACTACCGGAAAAGTCCCTACTGCATAGCTGCGGCCCTCATCAACGCCCAGCGGGGAAACCTCGAGGCCGGTTTCGTCTTCGCCGGGGCCAACGCCTGGCGAGTGGACCGGATCGTCTCGGTGCGGGAACTGATTGAGGAGCTTATTCGGGACTATTGCGCGGCCCGGCTTGAAGCCGAGGAGGGAGGGTCTTAACTTTATTCAGGGGAGGACGGTCGGCGGCCGCCGGAGGTCTTCGGGGCCTCCGGAGGAAAGTCCGGGCTCCGCAGGGCAGGGCGCCGGGTAACACCCGGAGGGGGTAACCCCTGGAAAGTGCCACAGAAAACAGACCGCCCCGGGCCGCGGGTCCGGGGTAAGGGTGAAAAGGTGGGGTAAGAGCCCACCGCCTCCCCCCGAGAGGGGGGAGGGCACGGCAAACCCCGCCCGGAGAAAGGCCGCATAGGGGGGCGCCTGAGGGTGGCCCGCCCGATGCCCCCGGGTAGGCCGCTAGAGCGGCCGGGTAACCGGCCGCCCAGAGGAATGGCCGCCGCCCCGGGGTCTCCCCGGGGTTACAGAACCCGGCTTATGACCGTCCTCCCCTTCCTCGTTTCCTAAGCGATAAAAGTAAATGGGTTCCCCCTCGTTCAGGACGCGAAAGGGCCTCAAGCCCGGAAGGGGAAAGTTGAAGCTCACCACCAGGGTCCCCGGTAAGGCCTCCCGGCGCAGTTTCTCGGCCAGTTGCGGCATCACATCCGGAAAGAGGTAGCAGAAAATGACCTCGTATTCGGAAAGGTCGGCCCGCATGAAGTCCCGGAAGCGGACCTCTGCCGGCACCCGGGCCATGAGGTTCCACACCCGGGAGAGGATGTAGGCCAGGGGATTGATCTCGTAGCCCACGGCCCGGACGCGGTAGCGTCGCCACAGGGCCCGAAGGATGCGCCCGTCGCCCGAGCCCAGATCCACCACCCGGGCCCCGGGGCAAAGCACAAGCACCCCGAGAGCCGCCCGGATCCTCCGCGGGGAGGTCCCCACGAACATGGCCCCCCGGGTTTTCGGAAGGACCAGGGTCGTGGAAAGGGCGTAAAGGAAAAGACCGCCCAGGGCCACGAGAACCAGCGCCCCGAAAACCTCCGGAACGGACATCGCCCTCTATTTTAGTCGCCGGCGGCAAGGCTCTCAACGCTTCCGGCGGGATCCCGGGTCTCCCAGCGGATCTCGAAGTCCACGGTGGGGGAGGTGAAAAGGTCCACCGGTTTCCCGTCGTATTCCAGATAGGGATAGACGAAGTAGTTCACCGGAGGACCGCTCTGAGGGGGGTTAAGCAGCAGATCCCGCCCCCGGGAAAGCTCCACCCGGTAAGGGTCCACCGCCCCGAAGTAATATTCCCGCAGAGGGGCCAGCTCAGGGGATAGGGGATCCAGGTCCTTTTGCAGGGCGGCCTTGAGCACATCCGCCGGATCCGCCGGCACCCAGCCGTAGCCCGGCACGAAGAACTCCGTCCAGCAGTGCTGGGCCCCGGTGAGGGTCTCTCGAGGCTCGCGCCCCAGTCGCAGGCCGAAGACCTCGCGGGCCGGAATTCCCGCGGCCCGACACAGGGCCACGAAGACCGAGTTGAGGTCCGCACACTTTCCGCAACCCCTCCTGAGCACATCGCACACGATCCCGGGGCCGCATCCCTTCACCCGGGGATCCCGACGCAGATGGGCGATCACCCAGAGGTAAAGGGCCCGGGCCTTCTCCACCACCGTCCTTTTTCCCGGAAGGACCCCGGCCAGGATTTCGGCGAGGCGGGGATCGTTAAGATTGATGTAACGATTGCCGGAGAGATATTCCCGGAACACCGCCGGATCCGGAGGAAGGGGCCTTTGCCGGGAGAAGTCCCGCCGCACCACCTCCCGGCGCCGCACCGCCCAGCTCACCGTTACCTCCGCTTCCGGGGGGTGAGGATCATTCCACTCGAAGTAGAGAATGGGATTGCCCCGTTGGTCGGTGTAGAACCCCTCGCACCGGTAGTTGCCGCGAATCTCCAGCCCGGATATGTGCTGGAAACGGTTACTCGGAGGATAGGGGAGCCAGAGTCGGATCCGGTGTATGCCCTCTGGAGGGTGTAGCAGGAGGTGCCAGGTCACCTTTCCCGAGACCTCCCGCGCGGCCCGGACCGTCCCGGCCAGCCACAGAAGGATAAAAACCGGGATCACTGCCTTTCTGAGCATGGAGGCTTCCTCCTCAGGAAAGCTTTTCCACCCGCACCCGCTCGCCGCTGAAGTCCGGTATGCCTCCCAGGGGATCCACCCGCACCCCGTAGAGGAGGTTCGGAGAGACCCCGGCGGCCCTTTGCGGGTCGGCGATCACCTCTTCGCCCCGGCTCACCCTGCGGCCTCCCAGAAAGACCCTTTCGGCCCCGGGGACGAGGAGCCTTCCGGCCCCGTGCTGCCAGTGTCCGTAGTGATGAGGAAGGACCACGCATCCCGGTCGCACCCTTTCCGAAAGGGACACCCGGGCCACCACTGCCTCGGGACGGGCTCCTGAGACCACGCGCACCCGATCTCCCTCCCGAAGGCCGAGGGCGGAGGCATCCCCGGGATTCATGAGAAGCGGCGGATCCGGGGAGAGGGCCAGTGCCCTTTCGTAACAGATGGTCCGCGACTGGGTGTGAAGGGCCATTTTGTGGGTGATGAGGAAGAAGGGGAACTCTCCCCTGTCCTTCGACCGGCGATAGGGATAGCGCAGGGTGCCGTGGAATCTGCGGGGGGAGAGCCCGTCTCCGGAGGCCGCAAGCCTCTCGTTCCACAGGCAGAGACAGCGCCCCTCAAGCCGGGAACGGAGATTCCCCCGGGAATCGAAGGCCCTTTCCTCCCGGAGAAAGACCCCGCCCCGGGCGAGCACCGTGCAGCACCTGCGCCACTGTCCGGGCTCAAGAATCTTTCGGTAGCGGGCCACGGGATAGTTCTCCTCTACAAAACGCCTTTCCTCCTCCGGGGCTTCGGGCACGCCGGCGTTTTCCGCAAGGTTCGCGATTCCCCGCAGGTAAAAGTCCTCGGCCCGGTGCAGGGGGTGAAGCCGGCCGTCCCTCCCGGGGATGGCGTTTTTCCCGAAACCGGGAAGCCCGAGATGCTCGGCCAGGTCAACGAGAAAGGTCTCCAGCGAGAAGGGTCTTCCGTCCGGGGTGCGTCCGGTGCGGGGTTCCACCACCGGGGTGCGCACCGCGGTGAAACGCTCCCCCGGGGCGTGGGGGGTGAGAAATCCGTAGTGACCCTCGAGATAGGTCACATCCGGCACGATGTAGTCGGCGTAAACATTGGTCTCGTTCACGGTGACATCCACGGAGACATGAAGGGGCACCCTTTCCGGATCGGAAAGGGCCTCCGCAAACCGCGTCCCTCCCGGAATGCTGTAAAGGGGATTGAAGAAGTAGGTGAAGAGGATCTTTACGGGATAGGGATAACCGGCGGCGATGCCCTCCAGGGCCGAGACCGAAAGCCCTCCCCTGGTGAAGGGGAACCAGGGGAGCCTCGCCGGATAGCCGCGCCGGCGGAACTCCGCGGTGTTTTCGTAAGAGGCCTTTTCGCGGGAGATTTTTACCCCGCGGGGGCGAAGGGCCCCGGGAAAGTGTCTTAGATCGTAGGGGCCCCGCTGCCAGTCCGCGGCTCCGCCTCCGGCGGGAAGGTAGCCTCCGCGACGATTCACATTGCCCACCAAAAGGTTCAAGAGGGCTATGGCGAAGCTGGCGTAGGCCCCGCCCGGATAGTTGCCTCCTCCGTGATAGGCGTAGGCCGCGGCGTAAGGGGCCGCCGCGGCGAATTCCCGGGCCACCTTTCGGATCTTTTCCACCGGAACGCCGGCCCGTTCGGCGTAAAAATCAAGCGCGTGCTCGAACACGGCCTCGCGGAAAAGAGAAAAGGCGGTCTTGACCCGCACGGAAGAACCATCGGAAAGCCCGAGCCGCCCCTCCCAGAGGAGCTTTGCCCGGAGGACTTTCGAGGCCGGAACGGGCCTTTCTGTTTCCGGATCGACGACCACCGGTTCTTCCGCCGGACCGGGGAGCGCAAGATCCCCGACCCGCAGGATGCGGCCGTAAAGGGCGTGTCCCTCCTCCACCACCACGAGGTGCGTGGCGTTGGTGTAGAGGTTGCGTCCGGCCTTCCGCGCGGCCCTCTCCGAGGGCCGTTCCAGGAACTCCCGGTCGTAGAGTCCTTCCTCGAGCATCACCCGGAGCATCCCCATGGCTAGCGCCCCGTCCTCTCCGGGGCGCACCGGCAGCCACTCGTGCGCAATGGAGAGCCCCTCGTGGCCCCGGGGATCCACCACTACCACCCGGAGATCCCCGGCGGCCACCCGACGGGCCATAATGGCTCCGGCGGTGCTCGGTCCGGGCTGACCCGCGGCAAAGAAGTTGGCTCCGAAGGCTATGATGTAGCGCGCCCGTTTGAAGTCGGCCTTGAGCTCCACCTCGGTGCCGTCGGTGAGGATGAAGTTCCCCATCCGAAACCCCAGGCCGCAGATGTCGGTGTGTCCGATGTGATTTATCGAGCCCACGGCCTGGCTCACGAACCGGTTTATAAAGTGCTTGCGCCCGGCCTGGGACCGCCCGGTGATCCAGACCAGCTGGTTGCGTTTAGGACTCAGCTCCGGCGCCGAGGGGTCCAGAGGCTCGTCGGAAAGGATCTCTCTGAGACCCGGATAGTGGCGTTCGTCCCCCAAATGGGCAAAGAGCTTTCCGCCCTCGGCGATTTCCCGGATAAGCTGACTCCAGGGGATGGGCACGAACCGCCCCGAGCCCCGGGGGCCGTTGCGTTTCAGGGGCACGAGCACCCGGTAGGGATTCTCCAGATAGTCCCCATCGCACTGGGGTTTGCCGCAGGTGGCCGCGGATTGCGCGAGACTTTCCGCCACCGGAGTATCGTAGGGTAAGGGTTCTCCGGCGCGGTTGTAGGGATGGTAGGGATTGCCCTCGAAGAAAACCGGGCGTTCTCCCCGGACCCGCACCCGCAATCCGCACCGGGCGTTACAGGCCAGGCATACCGTGTGCACCACCCGTTCTCCGGGGAGGGGGCGTGTTTTGACGGCCCCGGGGATTCTGAGGGCTCCCGTGGGACATACCCGCACGCAGACCGGGCCCTCGGCGCGCCCGGCACACAGATCGCACCCCGTAACCTCCCGGCGGAAGCCCCCCTTCACCTCCGGAAAATGTCCCCTCTCCGCAAAAACGATCCGGTGCAGGAACCGGTCTGCGGGGAGCCCCCGGGTCTCCGCACAGGCCACCACGCAGGCCTGACAACCAATACAGCGCCGGGCCGCGAATTCACCCCCGGCCCGCCGAAATCCCTCCGCAACCCCCGGAAACCCGACCATCACCCCGAGCATGCCCATCATTTTAAGGAAGTCCCTCCTCGCGGGCATCTCCCCCTCCCCGACAAAATTTATCGAGATAACTAAGGGGTTTTATAGGCCCTGTCAAAGAGTTTTTATTGATGCAATCCGGGTAAAGAAATAGACGACGCAAATAATTAGAGGAGTTTGCTCAGGGCGCGGGCGAGGGTTCGTATTTCCCACTGGGCTTTGGGGTGGGCGCGTTTTTCCACGAAGTCCTTCCACACGAACCAGGGGCCGGTGGCCAGGACCGTGGTGGCGGCCCCCTGAGGGGTGAGGAAGCGGGCGTCCTCCTTGCGCACCCCGGCCTTGACCAGTTTCCGATAGGCGGAAAGCCCCCTTTCCACCTCCTCTCCGTAGAGCCGGGTGGCCTCCGGGACCTCTTCAAAGGAGGGGGGGCGCACGAACTGATCCACCGCGGTGTAGCGGTGGGAACGCTGGTTGAAGTTCAGCCAGGTGTGGCGCACGAACTGGTGAGAGAATATCCGGGAGAATCCCTCCACGATGACCGCCAGCCAGCCGAAGGGCTCCTGCCCGGGGACCCGGATGACCGCAACCCGGGAGCGAGCCCAGAGACTCTCCTCCTGGGGCTCTTCGAAGCGGGGGAGGAGGTCCCGTAGGGGGCCAGAGTAGTTCAAAGAGAGCTCCGGGCCTTCAAAGAGAACAGCCTCGAAATCCAGAAAGGTGCGGTCGGCCACCCCGGGGGCGATCAGGGCCTCGAAGTCCGAAGGCTCCAGGATCTCGGCAAAGTGCCGGAGGTTGAGCTGAAGGCTTCCGGTCTCCGGGTCAAACCAGGCCTTGTATAAGGAGGCAAGGAGGGCCGGGGAGGGCTCCTCCGGCTTTACCACCAGAGGAGAGTGGGCGAAGACGCTTCCGTGTCCCGCGGCCTTAAGGCGCACCAGAAAGGCACCGAGTTTTTCGGGATCGCGAAACCTCTCCTCGGCAAAGAGGGAAAGGGGTGGGGTGTCGGCGTAGCAGATCCGGGCTCCCAGGAAACTCAGAAACAGGGTTTGCCGGAAGGCCTCCCCGCCGAGCTCTTCGAAAAGGCGATAAAGAAAGGCCCTCTGGTGTCTCCGGTAAGTGTCCCGCAGGTCCTTCAACGATAGCCTCCGGTGCTTCCGAACCCGCCCCTGGAGTTCCTTGCCAGGGGTGAGGAAACCACCTCCACCTCCACCTCCGTGGCCACCGGAAGCAGAACCATCTGGGCCAGCCTCTCGCCGGCGGCCACCCGTACCGGGCGCTCTTTCAGATTCAAAACCAGGATCTTGAGCTCGTCCTCCTCCCCGCAGTAATCGAAGTCGATGACCCCGGCCGAATGGGGAAAGATCAGGCCCTTTTGGCGAAAGAGGCTCGAGCGGGGAAAGAGGAATAGGGCGTAGGGAGGTTCGGTCTGGATGACGAGCCCGGTGCGGACGAAGGTGGGCTCCCCGGGAGGGATCTCCTGGTCCTCGAGGGCGAAGAGGTCGAACCCCACCGCTCCCTCCGAGGCCCGTTCCGGAAGCCGGGCCCGAGGGTCCCTGCGCCACACCCTGATCTTCACGAAAATACGCCTCCTTTTCCCGGATGGACTTTCATGATAGAAAAAAATTGGTAAGACCTCAAGGGTGCCCCCACAGACACCGTGGGGGTCTGGGGGCTTCGTCCCCAACGATGGAGGGAGGATCGTGAACGAAGCCCGGCTTCTCGAGGAGATAGAACGCCTCAGGGAGAGGGTGGAAAGACACGAAAAAAGGATAGAAGGTGTCTCCTGGGAGCTCGAGATCCTCAAGCAGATCTCCACCGACAACCTCATAGCCGTGCTGGAGCTGCGCAAGTCCATGGAGACCCTTTCTCAGGAGTTCCGCTCCTTTAAGGACGAGATGAGAGCCTTTAAGGACGAGATGAGGGCTTTTAAGGAGGAGATGAGGGCCTTTAAGGACGAGATGAACAGGAAGTGGGGAGATCTGGCCAATCGTCTGGGGACCCTTACCGAGGACATTTTCGCTCCGGGGCTTCCCTATCTGGCCGAAAGACTGGGCTTTAAGGTAAAAAAGCGGATGCTCGATGTGGAATACCGGAAGGACGGTCGTTATAACCAGTACGACGCCATAGTGCTTGCCGAGGACGAAGGGGGGCGGGAGATCCTCTTTGTGGCGGAGGTGAAGAGTCAGCTCAGGGCCGAACACTTTGATGAGTTCCGGGCCAAGCTGGAAAATCTTTTCCATTACGAGCCGGAGTGGAGGGAGAAGCCCCTGGTACCCATCCTGGCGGCCCTGCGTATTCCGCAGGATCTGGTGGCCCCGGCCAGCAGGCGGGGCGTCCTTCTGGTGAGGATGGGAGGAGACTACCTCGAGGCCCTGAATCCGGAGGTCCTTCCGGGTTCGGGGGGAACCGAGGGGTAGCCCTCTCCCCTCAGGCACGGCGGCGGTGGGCCCAGAGCATGTGGCTGCGGGGAAACTCCCTGGCGAAAAGACGCTCACAGATCTTCACGGTCTCCCTCTCGTCGCGGGTCTGAAAGTCCTCCCGAAAAAAGCCCCTCTCTTCCACTCTGAACCCCTCGAGGCCCCGGATCACCCGCACCAGGCGGTTCCGTTTCTTACACAGAAAGTCCAGGCACTCGCCGGGGGAGAGTTTTCCCAGTCTCTCCGCGAGCCAGCGCAGGGCCTCTTCCTTTCTTATACGGGCCACGGGTTGAATTTTAAGTCCCCCTCGCGTAAAAGGAAACTATGCGATGTTTTTTGCTGAGTCTTATCGGGTTCGTCCTGCTGTCTTCCGCGGGGTTCTCCCTGGAGAGAAAGCCTCTGGTGCTGACGCTCTCTCCGGAGGGAGCTTATCTGACCGAGGAGATCCGGTTCTCCGCTAGGGAGGCTCCCCGTATCCCCTTTCCCGGTTCCCACCGGGCCGGGGACCTGGAAACCCTTCTGGCTCCTCCCGGATGCGTGGTCACCTGGGAGTTCCGCGGCGAGGGGGAGCCGGAGGGGGAGATCGCTGAGAAACGGAAGACCCTTCGGAAGCGTGAAGAGGCCCTGGAGAGGGAACTGGAAGTCCTAAAGTTTGAGGAAAGCTGGCTACGGGCCCTCCGTCCCGGGGACCTGGGGAAGGATCCCTGGGGTGCCCTTTCCCGGATCTCCGAAAGTCTCCGCCGGATAGGGGAACGCCGGGCCACCCTGAAGGGGGAGCTGGCCGGGATACGGGCCCGGCTGACGGTGCTCGGGGAAAGTCTGGCCCTGAAGAGGGTCTCCTTCTTCACTCCCTATGTGGAATGCCCCGCTCCTCAATCCGGGTATGTGGTGCGGGTGCGTTATCCCCTCCCGGCGGTGGAGTTCCGGGAGGAACGCCTAATTTTCGTTACCCCCGGGGAGGATCGGGTTCGAGTAGAACTGGGCCTGCGTCTGATCCAGCGCCTGGGGCGCAAGTGGCCTCCCTTGTCCGTGGTATACGAGACCTATCCTCGAAGGTTCACCATCCTGGCTCCCCCGCCCTTCCAGCCCTGGTATGTGGACGCTCCGCTGAAGAAAGTCCTGCGGGCCACGATAAAACTCCCGAAAGTCCGGGAGACCGTGGTGGAGCCCACTTTTCGGGGCAAGAGCTATCACCTCCGTCTTGCCGAACTTCCTCCCGGGGTCCCTCGCTTCCTCCTTCTCGAAGAGAGGAGTTTCCCGGCAAAGCTGCGGGTGGAAATCCCGGCCTATCGCCTCCCTCGGGCCTTCCTGAGTCTTTCCCTTCGACCGGACACCTACCTTCCCGGAGGTCGAACCCGCATCTTCCTGGGCAAAAGAGAACTCCCCGCGCGGAATATTCCCGCCCTCAATCCCGGAGCCGAGGTGAACCTTTACCTGGGCGAGGATCCCTGGGTGAAGGTGGAAAGGGAGGTGCTCAGGGACTACAAAGAAAGGGTGGGGGTGGTAAAGCGGCGTCTCCGGCGGACACTGGAATGGCGTCTTACCGTAAAGAGCGCTCATCCCCGGACCATTCCGGCGGTCCTTTACGATCGAATCCCCGTAAGCCGTCGGGAGGAGATAAAGATTCAGGCCTCCGCGGACCCACCCTGGGATGAACGCACTCCCCAGGGCAAGATCCTCTGGCGTCTCAGGCTCTCTCCCGACAAGCTTCTCCGATTTACGATTCGAGTCATCATCGAAAGACCTGTCCCCTGATCGTTTCGTGAAGAAGACATTTTTTCGAAATAAGTTTTGGTTTTTTGCCGGTCTATCATTCGTGTATTTTCCGCGTTACCGCTCTTTATGTTCCGCCGGAGATATGCTACCGATGCCTTTTATGCCGAATCAGCTATTTTTACCTCTTCCACCATACTTGAAAGACCATCCTTCACTATCCGGTTTTTGAATCTCGAACAAAAGATCCCGAAATTCATGAAGAGGGAAACGAGCCTGCTCTTGTATGAAGGGGAACACTGGCCGGACTTTTCAAAAAATAATACGATTTCGTAAAGTTTTAAGACCGAGGAGGGTTTTTCCCGGATGGAGATGCAGGGCCTAATTGCCTCATGAGAAAATCTATTCATAGGTTACTCCTTTGACAGGTGTGGCTAGACCAAATAGCCTCCGTTGTAGCCGAAGAATCTTCCTTCTAAGCTCTGCGGGGTTCAGCTCCTCGTATTTCTGCCTCAACTCCTCTTTGGTGTCCTCCGGGATGGCCGGATGCTCCGGTACCCTCTCGTACGGCGTCTTCGGCTCCTCGTAAATCTTCTTAACGTTGCTCCCTATACGCCTCTTCTCAATCAGCTTCACCTAAGGCTGAAAGAAATTTATGTAAAGACTCAAGACCTCGCTAAGCTCCTCAAGAACCTCCAGGGCTTCCTCCGTATCATACCGAAAATAGCCAAAATATCTTCGGGCTACCGTCCGGTGCTTCTCCCACCCGACAATTATCGTTCTTTCGGTAAGGTCTTGAGCGCGTGAAAACGATCCCTTTTTCCTGAGACCACTTGAGAAGATGATGATTGATAAAAGCGCCATCATTGTCGCAATCTATACCTTTGAGCGGAAAGGGCATCCTTCGGGAGATCTTTTGCAAGGCCTCAAAAGTCCACTTTTGGGCCCGATTTTTAAGGGGAGCGGTCTCGGTCCATTGGGTACAAAAATCGACCACCATCAGAGACCAGGCGTGATCTCCTTTGGCCAGGCCTCCATCGTGACTTACGAGATCCATCTCTACGAAACCCGGCTCACTTTCTTTCCAGTCGGCATGAGTGCGGATAGGGATGTCTTTTTTGAGGAGGGTTCCGGGCTTGGTCCTGGCTTTGGGTTTAAGGTCCAGGCGTTTCCTTTCCGGGGCCAGCAGGCGGTCTATGGTAGCTTTTGAGATACGCAGGAGCTTATTCCTTACGGTTGTGGTCAATTGGATTTCGCCGTGTTTTTCGAGTTTAGGGATGATTTTAGGGAGAATGGCTTTAAGTCTTAGGCTTGAAGGGTAATCGAGGATGGCCCAGATCTTTCGGAGAGGTTTTAGGACCTCTTGGTCGTAGATCTTTTTTCGTTTGCGTTTGATTTTGCGGTTGGGATCGGCCACGAGGATGACTTTAGTACCGTTTGGGGTTTTGAGGTGGATTTTTCGTCCGGCGTGACGCAGTAGCCAGGAGGCATAAGAGCGGTTGTGGTTAGTCAATTGAATGAATTCGTCTAGTATTTTTGGCGTAAGAGAGGACAAGCTTCTTACGGGTCATAAGGTCAAACTTCCTTATTGGGCATAATTCTCCTCCCTTGGAAGATGATCTGGGGAGGAGGTTAAAGGTTTTCGAGCAGATTTTTAAATGAGGCAACGATATGGGGTTCGAGTAGATTTTTAATGAGGCAATTCGAGGGCTTGAAGCCGGAAATCAGTTTTGATAAAATCAACACAACAAAATAGAATTTTTTAAAAGGTTTTCAATTTCGGCACTTTGCCCCCGTAGCTCAGGCGGATAGAGCACGGGATTCCTAATCCCGGAGTCGGAGGTTCGAGTCCTCCCGGGGGCGCATCTGTCAAGGTTTTCAGAACCTCTCCTTTCCTGGTGTCCATATAGGTGTCCAAACTCCGGACTTTTTCCTTTCGGTTTAATCAATCCTAATCAGATTTGACTTTTTCTGTCCAGCCCTGGCAGTCAAAAGGGAGAAAAGGACGCGGAGAGGAGTCCCGGTGGCGCTCAAGAAAGAGTGCCCGGAGTGCAAATACCGAAACCCGGCTAAAGCCCGCAGGTGCAGGAAGTGCGGGCGAGAGCTGGGAGCTTCCGTGGTCTGGTGGGTAGACCTTCACTTCAACGGAATACGCGTCCGGAAGCGCATTGGTCCCGACAGGAAAGCCGCAGAGCTTGCCGAGCTGGAGTTCCGGAAAGCGCACGCCCGCAGGAAAGTCCTGGGGGAAGACGACGGCCTCACCCTGGAGTCGCTGTGGGTAAGATACTCGCATGGTGCCGCATTCACAACCGGGACGTGGAACACAAAGTCCAGCGCTGGAAGAAGCACCTGGAACCCGCTTTCGGGAAGCGCAGACTCTCCGAAATCACCATTCCCCTGGTGGAGACTTATCGGCAGAAGCGTCTCTCCGAGGGCGCGAGACCGTCCACGGTGAATCGTGAAACCAGCTTGTTAAGACACATGCTTACCATGGCCGTACGGTGGGGACTTCTCCTTCAGAACCCGCTCGCCGGGTTGGGGAACCTCCCCGAAAAAAACGACGACCGGTGGACTTACCTCACCGAGGAAGAGGCGGAAAGACTCCTGAAAAATGTGGAGAACCCGGATTATCGCCAGTTCGTGGAGTTTCTGCTCTACTCCGGACGCAGGCTCGGAGAAGCTTTGGAACTCCGGTGGCGCGACGTGGACTTCGACCGCGGCGTTCTCTTCCTCCGTGGTTCCCGCAACAAGTCGGGAAGAACCTTTGGCTTTCCCCTCCACCCCCGAGCCCTGCGCGTTCTTCGGGAGAGAGCCTCGCGCTGGAACGGTTCCGGCGTCCCCCAGGAAGAACGCGTCTTCCCGCTCAGCAAGAAGTGGTTTCAGACAGCTTTCAAGAAGGCCCTCAAGAAAGCCGGTTTCCCCACCACCATCCGCATCCACGACCTCCGCCACACCTTCGCAAGCTGGTTGGCTATGCGCGGAGTTCCTCTTCAACAGATACAGGCTCTTCTAGGGCACCGGCAAATCAGCACCACTTTGAAATACGCGCACCTGAACCCGGAGACTCTCAGAGGGGTGCTGGAGAAGATTTAGTTGAGAGACGAGGCGTCTGCCAGTACAGCTTTCATCAAGCTACTCACTCCCACGAGCATCAGGAAGATTCGGAAAACTGACCTGCTCTCCATTTTTCGAACCACCTGGGATGTTTGAAGTGGACCCCGAAATTTGGACAGTGTGGTAAGGTGAAAAAATCAGACAAAGGAGGGGTCCAATGTCCAGGAAAAAGTCCAAGAGGTATTCTCCGGAATTCAAGGCCAAGGTAGCCCTTGAGGCTCTGAGGGAAGAGAAGTCCCTTGCGGAGCTGGCTGCGCAATTTGATCTTCATCCCAATATGATCTCGAAATGGAAAAGGCAGGCCCAGGAGGGGCTGGTATCAGTTTTTGCCCGGGGCAAGTCTTCGGATACCAGGGGGTATAAGGAAGAGATACGAAGGCTACAGGCCAAGATCGGGGAGCTGGTGGTGGAACGCGATTTTTTAGCCGGAATCTCCAGGAGAAGTTGAGCCTGGAGGAGAAGAAGGGGGCGATCTCTAAGGAAGAGGAGATAAGCGTTAGTCGGCAGTGCGAGCTATTGGGTTTCAGTCGTTCCGGTTATTACTATCGAGGTCGAGGAGAGAGACCGGAGAACCTTGAGCTGATGCGGAGGATCGACCAGATTTATCTTAAGAAGCCTTACTATGGGAGCCGGAGGATGACGGAGGTTTTGAGGCAAGAAGGGTACAGGGTGAACCGCAAGAGGGTGCAGCGTCTGATGCGGCTTATGGGGCTCAAGGTATTTTATCCCAGGCCCAGGAGGACCAGTGAAAAAGCGAAAGATCATCGGACTTATCCTTATTTGTTGAGGGATCGGAAGGTGGAGAGGCCCAATGAGGTATGGTGTTCGGACATTACATACATTCCCGTAAGGGGAGGCTATCTTTATCTGGTGGTAGTGCTAGACTGGTACAGTCGGAAGGTGCTTTCGTGGGGGTTATCGAACACGATGGAGGCTGGATTTTGCCGCCAGGTACTGGAGGAGGCGTTGGAGAAGTACGGGAGGCCGGCGATATTCAACACGGATCAAGGGAGTCAATACACGAGCAGGGAGTTTTTGGAGGTATTAGAGGAGGCAGGGGTAGCGATTTCGATGGACGGTCGTGGGCGATGGCAAGACAACCGAATGGTGGAGCGTTTTTGGAGGTCGCTGAAGTACGAGTGCGTATATTTACTGGAATTTGAGGGAGGGAAGGAAGCTCGGGAGGCGATAGGGAGGTGGATTGGGAGCTACAATGGGGAGAGGCCGCATTTTGGGTTAGGAGGGAGGACACCGGATGAGGTTTATTTTGGGGGCAATTTGCCAGGGGTTCGGGAGAGAGTTGCGGCATGAGGCATCACCTCAATTTAGGGGTTGACCTGTCCAAAAGATGGGGTCCACTTCAGTATTTGGTGAGGACGGAGCTTGAGGGGAGGGCGTATGAGGCGTTCAGGGCGGTGGGTATGAGGGTGCCGGGAAGGGTGCTGGAGGCAGGAGAGGAAGAAGGTGTTGTGGAACGTGGAGGTAGTGTGCCCGAAAACCGTTGATACAAGAGAATTTTTTTGCCCGGGGTGTCAAAGTTGGGTTTGAACAAAAAAGATTTGCTAAAATCAAAAGAAAAAATGAGATTGATAAAGATTGAAAGGTTCAGAGATACTTCCTAATCCTGGAGTCGGAGGTTCGAGTCCTCCCGGGGGCGCTTGCCGGTCAGGAGTTCAAGCATTCCCATTTTTACCCGTGGCTAAAGTCGGATTTGAGGAAAGCGTCAAGCTCCGAGAGGATGCGCAGGGGGGCCTCGGGATCGATCAGGGTGGCCGTGCCCACCTGAAAGGCCCGGGCTCCGCAGAGGAAATACTCGTAGGCGTCGCGTCCGGTGATTATCCCCCCGGAGGCGATGAGAGGAACCTTTACCTTTCGGGAAAGCTCGTAGACCAGGCGGAGGGTGAGGGGTTTTATGGCCGGACCGGAAAGTCCTCCCTGATGAAAACGGGGCCGCCCCCGGGAGAGATCTACCGAAAGGGCCGGATAGGTGTTGGCGCAGGTGAGGGCGCTGGCTCCGGCCTCCTCCGCCGCCCGGGCCACCTCCAGCACCGGTCCCACCGGGGAAAGTTTCACCGCCAGAAATCCCTTCCACTCCTCCCGCAGCCTCCGCACCAGACGAAACACCCCCTCCGGATCCCCGGCAAAGGCGATGCCCCCTTTCTTTACATTGGGACAGGAGATGTTGACCTCGAAACCCGCCACGCCGCTTTCCGCGAGGCCTCGCACCAGATCCAGAAATTCCTCCTCGGATTCCCCCAGGATGTTCACCACCACCGGTGGCCCGTGGGAGAGAAGACGCGGTAGGATCCTCTCGCGAAAGGTGGAAAGTCCCGGATTTTCAAGCCCTATGGAGTTGATGAGGCCGCAGGGGGTCTCGGAGAGCCGGGGCGGAGGATTTCCCGTTCGGGGGTTCAGGGATACGCCCTTGGTCACCAGGGCCCCGGCGGCGGAGATTACCCGCGGTGGAAGCGTTTCCCCGAAGCCCCAGGTGCCCGAGGCCAGAAAGAGGGGATTCCTGAGGGAAAGATGGGGGATTTCAGACCAGGGTCTCAAGATCCACCTCCCGGGAATCCACCGCCGGCCCCTCCACGCAGACCTTGAGCGTGCCTCCACCGCGTCTGGCCACCGCGCAGCCTAGGCAGAGCCCTCTCCCGCAGGCCATAAGAGCCTCCAGGGAGAGGTAGGCCGGAATTCCCCGGGCCTCCGCAAGACGCCCCACCGCCTTGAGCAGTCCCGGCGGGCCGCAGGCCACCATTAGGGCCGGTCTCTCCCTCCCGAGGGCCCTGGAAAGGGGGTCGGTGACGAGCCCCTTCCGTCCCCTGGAGCCGTCTTCGGTGGTAAGTACCAGCGCCCCGGAAAGCTCCCGGAGCCGGTCCACCCGCAGGAGGTCCCCACGGCTCCGTCCCCCGTAAAAGAGCCGGGTGGGAAGTCCCCGGTTTCTGAGTTCCGAAAGGTAGAAAAGAAAGGGAGCCACCCCGATTCCCCCAGCCACGAGCCACACCGGTCCCCGCTCCGGCAGGGGAAAGGGGCGTCCCAGGGGGCCGTCCAGAAGGAGTACATCGCCCCGCGAAAGCCTCGAAAGGGTCTCCGTGCCCGGGCCCCGCACCCCGTAAAGAAGGCGGATCCGTCCCCCGAGGACCTCGTGCACCGAAAAGGGACGGGGGAGCAGCGGATCCCGTCCCCACCAGGCCTTAACCCGCACGAATTGCCCCGGACGGGCCCTCTCGGCCACCTCCGGGGCTTCGAGATCCAGAAGCAGATAGCCCGGGCTTAGTCTCCTCTGGCCCTTTACCCTGACCCGGATCACCAGCCCATTTTCTCAAGAAAAACGATGAAGGCCAAGAGGAGGCCTGCGAACACCACCGCTACCAGAAGCGGAGGAAGGTGAAGCAGCATGGGGAGCGAGACCTTTCCGTAGGCGCCGATCCCGAGGAGGGTCTTCTTCCAGAAGGGATAGGTGTGGGCGTAGGCCATGGCCCCGAGAAGTCCCCCCAGAATTCCGAACAGGGCGTCGAAGGACCCTTCGCCCACGGCGCCGGGCATGGTCCCCGGGCAGTAACCCAGGAAGGCCCAGCCCAGGCCGTAGATCACCCCGCCCACGAAGTTGGCCGCCACATGGGTGGGCTTGAGGTGATAGGGGGCCAGCCCCAGGGTGGTGAGAAGCTGGATCCCGATGGCCCCCACCACCACTCCGGAAAGGAGAAACTTGAGCACCGTAAGATCGGTAAGGGTGAGGAGCCCGGCGTGTTTTTCAAAACGCACGATCCGGGCCCGCTGAAAGATGTATCCCCAGATTATGCCGGTTACGAGTCCCACCAAGAGTTCCATGGCTTACCTCCTTCTTCCGTAAAGGATTAGGGCCAGGGGAATGCCTCCGGCGAAGAACCCGGCCACCACGATGAAGGCACTGGCCGCAAGCTGACTCATTCCCGAAAGACCGTGCCCGCTGGGGCATCCTCCGGCCAGTCTGGCGCCGTAAATGAGGAGGAATCCCCCCACGAAGGCCCCCAGGGCCCGCACTACCGGAGAATCCCCGAAACGCTCCCGCCACACCCCGGGGACCCAGCGGGGACGGAACTCGCCGTTCCTGAGGGCCGCGATGAGGACACCCAGCGGCACCCCCAGCACCAGCATGACCTTCCAGTCGATCCCCGTCCCCTCTTCACGGTAGTACTCGTTCCGCGTTACAGCCTCCGGCGAGATCGTCTTTTCGATCATTCCGGAGACCCGCACATAGGCCGTGGAGGTCCCGAGATAACGGGGGTGACCGAAAAGCTGATAGGTCACCAGCACCGAAAGCACCAGGAGGAGTCCGGTAAGGGCCCCTCCGAGATAGGGAGACCATCCGTTTCTCATTTTTGCTCACCTCCTTAAGGGATTAGCGTATCACCACGGTGGTGCGATCCACCCCGGTGTTTCCGGTAAGCTTATCATAGGCGTAAATGATTAACTCGTAGGCGCCCTTTTCGGGAAGATCCAGCGTGGTGGCAAAGAGACTGGTCTTCCCGGTGAAGGTGAGCGGCACCGTCTTGAGGAACCTTCCGTTTCTCCTGACCATCACCGCCACCTCGTAGTTTTTGGGCGGCCAGAAGAAGCGCGGGTCCACGGGGCAGCCGCACATGGGGGTTACCGAGGCCCGTACCTCCACCCGGGCCGGTCCCTTGATCATGGAATGCGGCACCGGGGAAAGGGCCCGCACCACCAGTCCCGGCATCTCCAGCACCAGTTCGTTTATGTCCTTGCCCGGCACCACCCAGGTGGTCACCGAGACCTCCTGCATGGCCTGAATCTGCCCGAGAGGCCCCCGGGCCACGATCCGTACCCTCCGGGGTTCTTCCAGATCCAGCACGGCCTCGAATCGGGCGGTGTTCCCCACGAGGAGTTGCGTGTAGCGGCCCTTCGGGGTCTTCATGAGAAGCCGGGTATCCCCGGTGCTTCCCCGGGCTATCCCCCGGGCCAGGACCTCTCCCGTTTCCGTATCCTGAATGGTCACCAGGACGCCACCCATGGAGGTGCCGATGAACTTGGCGTCCCGGGCCCTAACCCCCACCACGATGCGGGTGGGCACCGCCCAGGCCAGCGTGGCCGCCAACCACACCACCAATCCCACCATTATAGCCATTCCCTTCCTCATGGCTTACCTCCTTGCGATCTCTGTTTTTCGCCCTCGATCTTTTTCTTTCATGGTTAACCATAAACCTTTTTGAGGGTGAGACAACCCTCTTCCTTTCCCCCTTGTCAAACGGTGGGTTTTCGGCTAATCGGTGGAGTTAAATCGTGGCGGAGGTGGAGTAATGAGCATTCCCGAAGACCGGCTTTATTCCGAGGAGCATCTGTGGATTAAAAGAGAACGAGGGGGGCGGGTTGTGGTGGGGCTTTCGAACTTTGCCTGTCGGCGTTTCGGTGAGATCATAGACCTTGAGCTTCCCGAGGAGGGAGAGGAACTCGAGAAGGGAGAGGTTTTCGGCACCGTGGAGACCCCCCGGGGTGTGGAGGAGCTGGTGGCGCCGGTCACCGGAGAGGTGCTGGAGGTAAACGAGGAGGTGCTGGAGGATCCGGAACTGGTGAGCGAGGACGCCTACGGGGACGGCTGGCTTCTGCGGGTCAAGCTGGAGGACCCGGACGAGCTCGAGGAACTGATGAGTGCCGACGAGTACGAGGACTACCTTGAGGAGGAGGCCGAGGAGGTCTTCGAGGAAGAGGAGGAATTCGACTTCGGTGAGGAGGAGGAATAGGTGCTGGCGGTGGTTTTCCCCGGCCAGGGGTCTCAGTATGTGGGAATGGGGCGGGCCCTGGTGGAGGGGTTCCCCGAGGCCCGGGAAGTGTTTCTCCTGGCCGAGGAGGTGACCGGTCTTCCCCTGGGTAGACTTTGCTTTGAGGGGCCCGAGGACGAGCTTACCCGGACGGAAAATCTTCAGCCGGCCCTCACGGCGGTAAACCTGGCCGTATGGAGGGTTCTCGCGAAAAAGGGGGTGAGTCCGGTCTTCGTCGCCGGGCACAGCCTGGGGGAGTTTTCGGCCCTGTGTGCTGCGGGGGTTATTTCTCTGGAAGACACCTTCAGGTTGGTGAAGCTCCGCGGAGAACTCATGGCGCAGGCCGGGGAGACAGCTCCGGGGGCCATGTACGCGGTGATCGGGCTTGCCCGAGAAAGGCTGGAGGAGGTCCTGGCGGAGGTTCCGGGACAGGTCTATCTGGCCAACCACAATTCTCCGGAACAGATCGTGATCAGCGGGGAGGAGAAGGCGGCTTCGGAGGCCGCCGAAAGGGCCCGGGCCGCCGGGGCCAGAAGGGTGGTGCGCCTGGCCGTTTCCGGAGCCTTTCATTCCCCCCTGATGAAGGAAGCGGCCGAAAGTTTCACCGAGGCTCTATGGAAGGTGCCCATGCGCAGGGCCTCCGTGCCGGTGGTGCTCAATGTTACCGCCCGGGCGGAGACCGATCCGGAAAGGATCCGCGAGGCCCTGAGTCGCCAGATGCTCTCCCCGGTGCGCTGGGTGGAAAGCGTGCTTTTCATGTATCACCAGGGAGTGCGGAACTTCCTCGAAGCCGGCCCTAAGAGGGTCCTTTCCGGGCTCATAAAACGGATTCTTTCCGGGAAAGAGGTCCGGATCCTTCAGGCCGAAACCCCGGAGGAGATGGACAAGGCCCTCGAGGGACTGGGGAGGTTTGAGTGACCCGGGTGAGGGTGCGGGTGTCCTTTCCGGAACGCTGCAAGGGCTGCGGGCTCTGCGTTCACTTCTGTCCCAAAAAGGTCCTTTCCGTGGGGAATCGACGCAACCTTCTGGGCTACCGGATAGTGGAAATTACGGCCCCGGGGAAGTGCACCGGTTGCGGGGTGTGCTATCTTATGTGTCCGGATGTGGTGCTGGAGGTAGCCTGAGGGTGAGACCGATTCTGGTCAAGGGTTCCGAGGCCATTGCCCTAGGGGCGCTGGCGGCGGGGTGTCGCTGCTATTTCGGTTATCCCATCACCCCCCAGAACGAGATCCCCGAGCTCATGGCCCGGGAGCTTCCCAAACGCGGGGGGGTGTTTCTTCAGGCGGAAAGCGAACTGGCGGCGGTGAACATGCTCCTCGGGGCCGCCTCCACCGGGGTGCGGGCCATGACCTCCTCCTCAAGCCCGGGCATTTCCCTGATGGCCGAGACTTTTTCTTACCTTGCGGCCCTGGAGCTTCCCGCGGTGATCGTAAATGTCTCCCGGGGCGGTCCGGGCCTCGGGGGAATCGAGGCCTCTCAGGGCGATTACTTTCAGGCCACCCGCGGGGCCGGTCACGGCGATTATCACTTCCTGGTTCTGGCTCCGTCCAGCATTCAGGAGGCCTACGAGCTTACGGCCAAGGCCTTCGAGCTGGCCGAAAAGTATCGCCAGCCGGCCATGATCCTCACCGACGCCCTGCTGGGCCAGATGAAGGAACCCCTGCGTCCGAAAAAGATAAGGGTGCGGGAGTATCCCAAGGATTGGGCGCTTACCGGAGCCCGGGGTCGGCCGGGACGCACCCTGCGCAGTCTTTTCCTGGGGCCGGGGGAACTGCGGGCCCGGAACGAACTCCTCCAGCGCAAGTATCGGGCCATGCGCCGGGAGGTCCGGGCCGAGGTCCTCTACGCCGAGGAGGCGGACCTTTTCGTGGTGGCCTTCGGGTCCATGGCCCGGATCGTGAAGGAGGCCGTGGATGTGGCCCGGGAAAAAGGTTATCCGGTGGCCTTCGTGCGCCCCGTCACCCTCTTCCCCTTCCCGGAAACGACCTTCCGGAAGCTCTCCCGCGCCGGGGTCCGTTTTCTGGTGGTGGAACTGAACTGCGGCCAGATGGTGGAGGATGTAAAACTTTCCGTGTGCGGGAGGTCCGAGGTGGAATCTCTTGCGCTTCCCCCCAGCGACCTTCCGGCCCCGGAGGACATTTATCGGAGGATCAAACGGTGCCTCGTGCGAAAGAGGTAAAGGCCTTTACCTTTCCCCGGGTCCTCACCGAGCGGACCTTTCACTATTGTCCCGGATGTCATCACGGCATCGCCCACCGGTTGCTGGCCGAGGTCATTGAGGAACTGGGCGTGCGGGAGCGGGCCTACGGGGTGGCCTCCATCGGTTGCGCCTGTTTTCTCTACCACTACTTCGATGTGGACATCTGCGAGGCCCCGCACGGCCGGGCCTGCGCCGCCGCCACCGGAGCCAAACGGGCCCGGCCGGAACTGGTGGTCTTCACCTACCAGGGCGACGGCGACTTCGCCGCCATCGGGCTTACGGAAAGCCTGCACGCCGCCGCCCGGGGGGAACGCATCACCGCCATCATGATCAACAACACCGTTTACGGCATGACCGGGGGCCAGCTCTCCCCCACCACCCTTCCCGGCCAGCGCACCACCACCACCCCCGAGGGCCGGGATCCCAGGATCTACGGATATCCCCTGAAGGTGGCCGAAATACTGGCCGCCTTTCCCGGGGTGGCCTTCTGCGCCCGGGTGGCGGTGAATCGGCCCAAAAGGGTGCTCGAGGCCAGGGAGGCCCTGCGCAAGGCCTTTCTGGCCCAGATCGAGGACCGGGGTTTCGGTTATGTGGAGTTTCTTTCCGCCTGTCCGGTGAACTGGAAGCTGGATCCGGTGCGGGCCGCCGAAAAGGTGGACGAACTGGCCGAGACCTTCCCCCTGGGGGTATTCAGGGATCTATCGTGAGGGAAGAGCTCGTCGAACTGGGGAAATGGTTCTATCACCTGGCCCTGGCCGTGGTGGTGGCCGGGATAGTGAGACCGCTTTTGGAAAAAGGGTTTTCCTGGTATTCTTTTGGGGTGAGTTCTGGTTTAGCCCTGATATTTCTCCTGTGTGGATTCTTTTTGATTAAGGTAGGGAGGAAGAAAAATGGATCCTTTCACCCTTAACCTGCTATTGATGGGCGTAGTTTTCGTTATCTTTGCCCTGGTCATGCTCAAGGTGAGCGACTGGCTGGAGAAACGGGAAAAGACGCGGGCCCGTGAAGTTTGAAGTGATTCTGGCCGGTTTCGGGGGGCAGGGCATCCTCTTTGCCGGGAACCTCCTGGCCCAGGCCGGTATGGAGGCGGGCTTGGAGGTGACCTATCTTCCAGTTTACGGTCCGGAGATGCGCGGGGGCACCTGCAATTGCACCGTGGTTCTTTCGGACAGGGAGATCGCCTCCCCGGTGGTCACCCGCCCCTCGGCCCTTCTCATCATGAACCGGCCCTCCTTCGAAAAGTTCGTTCCGCGACTCAAACCCGGAGGGCTTGCCGTGGTAAACGCCAGCCTGGTTCCCTGGGAACTGGCGGAGAGACAGCCGGGGCGCCGGTTCGTCTTCGTTCCCGCGGACGAACTGGCCGAGGAGGAGGGATGTCCCGGTCTGGGAAACATGGCCGCTCTCGGGGCCCTGGTGGCCGCTTCCGGAATCGTCTCCCCGGAAAAGGTGCTCTCGGGGCTGAAACACCTCCTCCCCCCGGAAAGAAAACACCTTCTCGAGCCCAACCGGAGGGTATTCCGGCGGGGTTACGAATTTGCCCTCAGGAAGGCCTCTCCCGCTTCCCGGAGGTAGGTCCGGAAGCGTTCCTCGCCCCCGAGGAGTCGCAGGCCGAAGACGAAGTTTATTTCGTTGATAAGGACCTCGCCCCTTTCCGGACGGAAGAGGAAATCCACGGCCATCAGGTTGAAGCCGGTCTTCTCGCAGAGCTCCGCCACCACTTCCAGGGCCCGGGCCTCGAGCCCGGGATCGGGGCAGGCCACCACCTCTCCTTCCTGAACCAGGTTCTTCAGGAAACGGCCCTTTCGCCAGAAGGGAAGCCTTCGGTTCCCGATCACCACCACCCGCAGGTCGTATTCCCAGGGGAGGTACTCCTGGACGAGGAAACCGTAACGCCCCGAGGCCTCGAAGGTGCGGAGGATCTTCAGGGCCTCCTCCCATTCCCCGGCGTTCCGCACCAGGAAGACCTCCCGGCCCTCGTGGCCGTGGTTGCCCTTGACCACGAAGGGGTAGGGGGGGAGGGAGACTTCCACCGTTCCGGGGTGCGGACCCAGGGCGCAGATCCTCGGCACGCAAATCGTACGGGGATGGGGAAGTCCCAGGACCCGGAAAAGGAGGATCTGTCCTATCTTTCCCGGGAAGGCGAAGCGCAGGTCGTAGTTGGGAAACACGCGTTTTCCGAGCCTGCGGACGAAGAAGTAGAGCTCCGGGCTCACGGTCTGGGGGAGAAAGACGGCCCGGGCCCTTCGGAGGGCGGCGATAACCTCCTCCGTGAGGGCGGTAAACTGAAAAAAGTTTACCTCTCCCTCGATCCAGGGGTTGAAAGAGACCGTGCCGATGCTCATGTGTTTAGTGTACCACGGAAAGGAGGTAGGGGCGGTGCAGGCGGTAATCCTTGCGGCCGGGCTGGGAAGCCGCATGGGGCTCGCTCGCACCGGTTATCCCAAGGGGCTTCTCCGGGTGGCCGGTCGGGAGCTCCTCCTGCGCCATCTTATACTCCTTTCCCACCGGGGGATCCGCGAGTTCGTCCTGGTAGTAAATCCCCGAAACCGGCGGCTTTTCGAGGAGTTCCTCTCCCGGCATCCCGACTACCGGGTGGTCCTGGTGGATAATCCCCATCCGGAACGGGGCAACGGTTATTCCCTGTGGTGTGCGCGGGAGGCGGTCCGGGGGCCCTTCGTGCTCACCATGTCCGACCACCTTTACGAAGAGGACTTCGTGGAGCGTGCCCTCGCCGGACGAGGGCTGATAATGGATCGGCAGGGGCGTTACATCGATCCGGAGGAGGCCACCAAGGTTCGGGTCGCCGCCGGGCGGGTCCGGGAGATCGGAAAGGACCTCTCGGACTACCACGGATTTGACACGGGTTTTTTCGTTCTCGATCCGGAGATCTTTGCCGTGGCCGGGGAGGTGGTGAGGCGTAATCCGGGTGAGGTCACCCTTTCAGAAATCGTTCGGGAAGCGGAACTTACGGTGACCGAAGTTTCCGGCCTTTTCTGGACGGATGTGGACACCCCGGAGGACCTCGGCCGGGCCGGAAGGGCCCTGGTGCGGGCGAGCGTAAAGGGAGCCGGGGATGGCTGGATCTCGAGACTCCTCAATCGCCGTCTTTCCACCGCCATTTCCCCCTACCTTTGTGAAAGACTCTCTCCTAATCAGGCCACGGTACTGAGTTTTTTTCTCGGGCTTCTAGCCGCCCTTCTGGCCTGGTTTAACGCTTCCCTCGGGGCCGTGCTGTATCAGATCCACTCCGTGCTCGACGGGGTGGACGGCGAGATCGCCCGGGCCGCGCTGAAACGCTCCCGGTTCGGCGGGCTTCTGGACTCCGTGCTCGATCGGTATGTGGATTTCGTCTTTCTTTCGGTCCTTCTTCTCCGGTTGCGTCCGGAGGGATTTGAACTGGCCGTGGCTCTTCTCGCCCTTCTCGGCACCGTGATGGTCAGCTATGTGACCGAACGCTTCAAGGGAGCTTACGGCAGGGACGCCTACGCGGTCTTTCCCGTCCTCCATTATTTTCCCGGCAAACGCGACGAAAGGATCTTTCTCATCTTTTTCTTCTGCGTTATGGGCTGGACGAGG